>DASZIL010000139.1:0-4246 GCA_035949255.1 Beijerinckiaceae bacterium
TTTCGCGAATGTAGGCGCCGCCAAAAGGCCGAATTCGCGATGGATGAAGCTGAAGCCAGTGGACCGGCCCCGACAAGTGGTTCTTATCTGTCGGAAAAGGCCTGACCACAACTTTATGATTTTGTGAATTGGTCTATCTGATTGATGGTGACCATCCGTCAGAATCAATCCACTAGAGGTGAAATGCACCGGCATTTCACGCCTTGAGTGCACGGAGACATTCGGCCATGTGGAATCGATGCGCGCGGGTGCTGGGCAGCGTGACGGTGGCGCTCTTGTTGTGTCCCTCGCTCGCCTTCGCACAAAAGACCGGCAGTGGAGAGGAGGGGCCGCCGGCCGTCCAGATCGGCAAGGAAAAGCTCTTTCCGGTCAACACGAATTGGGTCGCCGATTCGCTCGACGGCAAGGAATTGTGGAGCGGGGCCGACCGCCCTTCCATCTATGTCGACAAGCAGCTTCGCATGAAGGGCTTCGATGGCTGCAATTTCTTCTCGGTGACCGCCTATCCGTTGAAAGCCCAGAAGCTGGTCGTCGGCCCGCTCGCCGTCGCCAAGCAAAGCTGCGGCAATGTCGCGGCCGAGCGCAGCTTCCTGAACGCGGTGCGCGGCGCCAAGGAATGGGATATGGACGGGGCGAATACGCTGATCGTCAAAGGTCTCGGCGGCACCGTGCGCTTCGAGCGAGGGCTTTAAATCGCCACGCCGGAGCGCTTCGCCGTCGCTTCCGATCGGGCGAAGGCTGCCTCCCTCAACAGGGGCCGAGGCCACGCATCTTATCCGCTCACCCCCGCGAAAGCGGGGGTCCAGGGGTTCACGTACCTACTCAAAAGTCTCGATCCCCGCTTTCGCGGAAATGAGCGGGGATGGATTCGGGCGCGCTGGGAAATTTGGACCGCGATGGGTTCAAGGCGTAAGCTCGGCCGGGGCAACCTCCCGCCCGGCAACGTTTAAATCCCATCCGCCACCGGCTTTCTTTCATGAATCCGACCTTCTCGAATCTGCCGACCTCGATCTTCGAGGTCATGTCGCGCCTCGCGCGCGAGCATCAGGCCGTCAATCTCGGCCAAGGATTTCCGGATGATCCGGGGCCTGAGGACGTGCGCCGCAAGGCCGCCGAAGCCGTGATTTCCGGCTGGAACCAATATCCGCCGATGATGGGCCTGGCCGAGCTTCGCCAGGCGGTAGCCACCCATTACGCGCATCATCACGGAATCGGCTTCGATCCCGACGCCGAGATCATGATCACCTCTGGCGCCACCGAGGCGATCGCCGGCGCGCTTCTCGCCCTCATCACGCCGGGCGATGAGGTGATCCTCTTTCAGCCGATGTACGATGCCTATCTGCCGCTCGTGCGCCGCGCCGGCGGCGTGCCGAAGCTCGTGCGCCTCTCGCCGCCGCATTGGCGCTTCGACGAGGAGATGCTGCGCGAGGCCTTCTCGCCGAAAACCAAGGTGGTGCTCTTCAACAACCCGCTGAATCCGGCAGGCATCGTCTATTCGGCCGAGGACCTCGATCTTCTGGCGCGGTTTTGCGCCGAGTTCGACGCCGTCGCGCTTTGCGACGAGGTCTGGGAGCATGTCGTCTTCGACAATCATCGCCATCTCCCCTTGATCGCGCGTCCGGGCATGCGCGAGCGCACCGTGAAGGTCGGCTCGGCCGGCAAGATCTTCTCGCTCACCGGCTGGAAAGTGGGTTTCGCCTGCGCGGCCCCCGGCTTGATGCGGGTGCTCGCGAAGGCGCATCAATTCATCACTTTCACCACGCCGCCGAATTTGCAGGCCGCGGTCGCCTATGGGCTCGGCAAGGAAGACGCGTATTTCACCGGCATGCGCCAGGCCTTCGCCGCAAGCCGTGACCGCTTTTCGCAAGGGCTTGCGCGCCTCGGGCTCAAGGTGCTCCCCTGCGAAGGCACTTACTTCCTCAACCTCGACATCGGACCCTTGGGGGAGAGCGACGACACCGATTTTTGTCAGCGCCTCGTGAAGGAGCGAGGCGTCGCCGCGATCCCGGTCTCGGCCTTTTACGAGGAGGCGCCGGTGAAGACGGTGGTGCGCTTCTGCTTCGCCAAGACCGACACGACGCTCGATGCGGCGCTCGAGCGGCTCGGACGGGGGCTGTAAGCGCAAGCCGCCTCGCCCTTGACCCTGAGCCCGCCATGGTCGAGAAGCGCTGGCGCGGAGCCTGACCCATGAAGGAAGCCGTCGGCATGCAAGATCACGGCGTTTCACCGCGCCATCGCACAGTCGCCGTCGATGTCGGCGGCGTGATCGTTGGTGGTGGCGCTCCGATCGTCGTGCAATCGATGACGAACACCGACACGGCCGATGTGGAGGCGACCGCGCGGCAAGTGGCGGCGCTCGCGCGCGCCGGCTCGGAGATCGTGCGCATCACGGTCGATCGGGACGAGGCCGCCGCCGCCGTGCCCGGCATCCGCGAGCGGCTTTTGGCCATGGGCGTCGAGGTGCCGCTTGTCGGCGACTTTCACTATATCGGCCACAAGCTTTTGGCCGAGCATCCCGCTTGCGCCGAGGCGCTCGACAAATACCGGATCAACCCGGGCAATGTCGGCTTTCGCGAGAAACGCGACCGGCAATTCGGCGCCATCATAGAGATGGCCGCGAAACACGAAAAGACGGTGCGCATCGGCGCGAATTGGGGCTCGCTCGATCAGGAGCTCTTGACCCATCTCATGGACGAGAATGCGCGCTCGGTGACGCCCAAGCCGGCGCGCGCCGTGACGCATGAGGCGATGGTGCAATCCTGCCTTCTCTCCGCCGCGCGCGCCGAGGAGATCGGCCTTTCGCGCGACAAGATCATCCTCTCCGCCAAGGTCTCGGCGGTGCAGGATTTGATCGCCGTCTACCGCATGCTCGCTCAGCGCTCCGATTACGCGCTGCATCTTGGCCTCACGGAGGCCGGCATGGGGTCGAAGGGCATCGTCGCCTCCTCGGCCGCGATGGGCGTGCTCTTGCAGGAAGGCATCGGGGACACCATCCGCGTCTCGCTCACGCCGGAGCCCGGCGGGGATCGCACGCTCGAGGTGAAGGTGGCGCAAGAGCTCTTGCAGACGATGGGCTTTCGCACCTTCGTGCCGCTCGTCGCCGCCTGCCCCGGGTGCGGACGCACCACCTCGACTGTTTTCCAGGAGCTCGCGAAGGACATTCAGGACTGGATCTCGAGCTCGATGCCGGCGTGGAAGACGCGCTATCCGGGTGTCGAGGCGCTCAACGTCGCCGTGATGGGGTGCATCGTCAACGGGCCGGGGGAATCGAAGCACGCCGATATCGGCATCTCGCTTCCGGGCACGGGCGAGCAACCGACGGCGCCGGTCTTCATCGACGGCGCCAAGGCCGCGACCTTGCGCGGGCCCAGCCTCGTTAACGACTTCAAAGCCCTCGTCGGCGATTATATCGAGCGACGTTTCGGAAAAGGGGAAAGCGATGCCGCTTCGCGCCGCACCTCTTGAGGCTGAACCGAGCGAGGCCGTAGCCTCCGCGCTGCGCACGCTCGCGGCCGAGCGCGAGGGGCTCGAGGCCCTGTCCTCCGCGCTCGCCGGGAATCTCGGCCAGGCGTTGAGGCAAGCGGTCGCGCTCATCGGCGCGTCGAAAGGGCGCGTCATCGTCTCCGGCATGGGCAAATCCGGCCATGTCGGGCGCAAGATCGCCGCGACCCTCTCGTCCACGGGAACGCCCGCTTACTTCGTTCATCCGGCCGAGGCGAGCCATGGCGACCTCGGCATGATCCAGGGCGACGACGTCGTGCTCGCGCTTTCCTGGTCGGGAGAGACCGCCGAGCTCGCCGATCTTCTCTCCTATTCGCGGCGCTTCCGCATCGGGCTCGTCGCGGTGACCTCGGAGCCGGCCTCGACCCTCGCGAGCGAAGCCGACATCGTGCTCCTGCTGCCGAAGGCGCGCGAAGCCTGCCCGAACCGCCTCGCACCCACCACCTCGACGACACTGCAGATCGTGCTCGGCGATGCGCTCGCGATCGCGCTCCTCGAGGCGCGCGGCTTCTCGGCGCGCGATTTTCGCGTCTTCCACCCGGGCGGCCAGCTCGGCGCGCAATTGCGCCATGTGCGCGAGGTGATGCATGCGGGCGACGAATTGCCGTTGGCGCCGGCGGGCGCGACCATCGCCGACGTCATCGCGGTGATCTCGGCCAAGGGCTATGGCTGCGCCTTCATGCTCGACCGCGACGGCAAGCTCGCCGGCATCATCACGGATGGCGATCTGCGCCGCCATGCCGGC
>DASZIL010000140.1:0-28655 GCA_035949255.1 Beijerinckiaceae bacterium
CGGTCTAATATGTCAACGATCTACCCGGTTCGGACCACCCGGTTGCACATCGTGAGCGTAGCGAACGAGCCGGGTGAGGGAGGCTGGCGCTTGCCTTGCAAGGTGGTGGTTGCCTCCCTCACCCGCTCCTCGCCCCGGATCAAGTCCGGGGCTCGGAGTCGACTTCTCCCTGCGGGAGAGGTGAGGCCGCCGGCTTCACCTTCGGCCGCCTCGCACGGCGTCCTTGCACCAGCGTCGTGATGGCGCCGCGCAAGGTCCGGATGTCCTGCTCGGTGAGCTGCGGGCGATGAAAGACATTGCGCAAATTGCGCGCCATCGTGCCTCTGCGCTCATCGGGGAGGAAATACCCGCAGGCGTCGAGCTCTTTCTCGAGGTAATCGAAGAAGGACAGGAGCGTCGCCTTGGCGGCAAGTGGTCCCAAATCGGGCGCGGGAAGCGGCCGGTCGCGCGCGTGGCGCACGCGGAACCATTCATGCCCGACGAGGAGCACGGCCTGGGCGAGGTTGAGGGAGGCGTAAGCGGGGTTCACCTGAAAGGTGAGGGCGGCATCCGCGAGCGAGACCTCGTCATTGGTGAGCCCGTTGCGCTCGCGCCCGAACAGGATGCCGACGCGCTCGCCGCCCGAGAGGCGAAGCGCCGCCTCGGCCATCGCGGTCTCCGGCGTCAGCACGGGCTTGAGCTGATGACGGTCGCGCGCCGTCGTCGCGTAGACGAGATTGAGGTCGCCGATCGCTTCCTCGAGCGTCACGAAGAGCTTTGCCTCATCGAGGATATAGGCGGCGCCAGAGGCCGCCGAGCGCGCGCCTTTTTTCGGCCAGCCGTCACGCGGTGCGACGAGGCGCAGATCAGAGAGACCGAAATTCGCCATGGCGCGCGCGCACATGCCGATGTTCTCGGCAAGCTGCGGCTCGACGAGGATGATCGCCGGGCCGCCTTCGAGACGCGTCTGCCTGCGGTCGGTGCCGGAGCCTGGCACGCGCTGGCCTCAGGAAAGATCGATCGCGTGGCGCTTGAGGTCGGCAAGCCCGCAATGCTCGAGGGCGCCGGCCTCGGTCGCGCGCAGCACGACGCGCGGCGCCCGACCGGCATCGAGCGCTTCCTGCCAGCGCGGCGCGCAAAGGCACCAGCGGTCGCCCGGCTTCAATCCCGGGAAGCCGAAATCAGGCATCGGCGTCGACAGATCATTGCCGGAGGCCTTGGAGAACGCGAGAAACTCCGCCGTCATCACGGCGCAAACCGTGTGGCTGCCGACATCCTCGCGGCTCGTGTCGCAGCATCCGTTACGGAAAAACCCGGTCATCGGGTTGATCGAGCAGGGTTGGAGCGCGCCTCCGAGCACATTCTTCGACGCTCGCCCCCCACCGCCTCCGCCCCCTTCGGTCCTGAACATGATCTCCTCCGTGCTGGCTTTCCAGTCTAGCGGCTCGCGAAGGGCAAGTCAGCGCATGGCGTAAGTTGCCATCGCCCGCCATGCGGCCAGCCATGAGGGAAACGAAAGGCAGCCAAGAGCTTCCCGATGCAAGCGTTTTGTGTTGCAAGGGATCACGTGATCCTTCGCTCCTCGAGACCGGCGGGAACTCCCATGACGCACCCCACATCCTCCGTCGACGCGCTTTCTCATGCTCATCGTCTCCTCGACAAGCTGCCCTTGGTCGATGGGCACAATGACCTGCCCTTCGTCATCCGCCGCGACCGCGACGCCAAGGGCGATGTGAGACGCTATGACCTCAACCGCGTCCACCAGAACACCGACACCGACATCCCGCGCCTCAAGGAGGGTCGGCTCAGCGCGCAAATTTGGGCGGCCTATATTCCCTCGACGACGAAGCAGCCGGCGCGCGCCGTGCTCGAGCTGATCGACACCATCCATCAGCTTTACGACGCGCACCCCGATGTCTTCATGCGCGCGCTCACCCCCGCCGATATCGGCAAGGCCAAACGGCAAGGCAAGATCGCCTCCTTCCTCGCCATCGAGGGCGGCGTCGGATTGGAGAACAGCCTTTCGCCGCTTCGCGTGTGGCATGCGGCAGGCGCGCGCTTGATGACGCTCTGCCACAACGAGACGCTCGATTGGGTGGATTCGGCAACCGACAAGCCGCGCCATCACGGCCTCACCGCCTTCGGCCGGGCGGTGGTCGCGGAGCTGAACCGGCTCGGCATGATGGTCGATCTTGCCCATGTGAGCCCCGATGTCATGCGCCAGGTGCTCGACATCTCGAAGGCGCCGGTCGTGTTCTCGCATTCGAACGCGCGAGCGCTCGCCGATCACCCTCGCAACGTGCCTGACGATGTGCTCGACCGCATCCCTGAGAATGGCGGGATCGTCATGGTGACCTTCGTGCCGGATTTCATCAACCGGCACTCCTACGAGTGGATGCGCCCCTTCAAGGACGAGTACGGCAAGACGCGCGGCGACGTCGACATGACGAAGGCCTTGTTCGAGCGCGAACGCCAGCACGGGCGCCGGCCCCGCAGCACGCTCGCGCAGTTGGTCGATCACATCGACTACATCGTCAAGCGCATCGGCATCGACCATGTGGGCATCGGCTCGGATTATTTCGGCGGCCAGACGCCGGACGGCCTCGAGGATGTGAGCCGCTTTCCGCATCTCATCGCGGAGCTCGTCAGGCGTGGCTATACGGACAGCGCCATCGCCAAGATTGCGAGCCGCAACTTCGTGCGCGTCTTCCGCAGTGTCGAGAAGATCGGCAAGGAACTGCGCGAGACCGAGGCTCCGCGCGTGGGGCGGATCGAGGATTTCGATCACGCTTGAATGGAAAGGAAGGGCGAGCTCAGGGATCGACGCGGGTAAAGCGCATCGGCAAGGCGCCATTGAGCCAGCGCCCGTGTGACGGCTTGAAACGCCAGGATTTTTCTTGCCAGGCGATTTCCGTGACGCCCGTGATCTGGAGGAGATCGCCGCGGTCGAAATCCACGAAGAGGAGCCCGGCGCGGGCATTGAGCATCAGATTGCCGAGCGTGTTGAAGAAGAGATTTCCCGGGTAATCCGGCACGGTGATGGCGCCGTCCGGGCTCAAGCCGAGAAAGCCCGCGGGCCCTCCGCGGTGCGAGACATCGGCGCTTTGCGCCTTCCCATCGGCGGCCGGCGCGAAGGAGGCGACGAAGAAAGTATCCGCCTCGGCGATGAGCGCACGTGCGCGCTCGTCAAGTGTGGTGAAGCTTTCGGCCTTGCCTGAAGCGCCCGCTCCCGCGGCCGGCGCTGGGCCGGCGTGATGGCGCGGCTGAATATATTTGGCGCAATTGCCGAAGCTTTGATCGACGTGCAGGGAAAACCCTTTAGCGTCCATCCTGACGATCTCGCCATTCACCCGGTTGCGGCGGCGTGTCGAAAGATCGATGCCGAGCATGCCTAGCCGCGTCCCGGGTTTCAGGGAGCGCGCCAGAGGATCGCCGCTCGCCGGGAGCGCGGCGATGTCGAGGGTGACGGCATCGGGGCTTTGCAGGAAGCCGGGCTCGCCCGAGAGAATGGAGGCGAAGGGCCAACCCTCCTCATCGACCGACCCCACGATCACGAACGGCAAGCCCGCGAAGAACAAACGGTGCTGATCGGGCATGAAGCGTCGGATGACGCGCTTTCCGACCTCTTCCATGCGTTCCGCGACACCGACGATCTTCTGCGCCGCGCGCTCGCCATCGTGCCAGGGCGAAGCTTGCTGTGCGCGATCCGGCTCCTGCATGCCCGCCTCCTCTTACGCGGCGAGGCCGACCTTGCTGCGCGGCATCGGCGTGAAGCCGGGCACCTCTTCGACGCGCCGCAGCCAGGCCCGGATTTCCTTGTACGGCTCCAAGGAGACCCCGCCTTCAGGCGAAAGCGCCACGTAACTGTAGACGGCGACATCCGCGATGGTCGGCTTGTCGCCGACGAGGAAACGGCGGCCGGCGAGCTCCGCATCGAAGATCTTGAAGAAGCCATTGGCGACGGTGACGGCCCGGTTGTGGTCGAGGGGGACCTTGAAAAGCGTGACGAGGCGCGCCGAGCAAGGGCCGTTGAAGACGGGCCCCTGTGCGATCGAAAGCCAACGCTGAACTTGCGCGAATTTCGCCGGATCGCGCGGCAGCCAGGCGCCGCTCTCGTCATATTTGGTAGCGAGATAGGAGAGGATCGCCACCGAATCCGGCACGACGACATCGCCGTCCTCGATCACCGGCACGGTGCCGAGCGGGTTGAGCTTGCGGAACGCCGCTCCGTTCTGCTCGCCCCCCGCAAGGTCGACCTCGCGGAAAGTGAAGGGGAGGCCGAGCAGATGCAGCATCAGCTCGGCGCGATGGGAGTGACCGGATAATTTGAAGCCGTGAAAGAGGATAGGCTTTGCTGGTTTCATGGGGCGCTCTTGGGCTCTCTTGAGGGGATCTGTTCTGGGTCTCTTTGGGGAACCTAATGTGTTTTATGATTTGGTTTAATCGTCGAAATATGCGAATGTCTGTTGCGAAAAATGGAATAATCGATGGACCGGCTCGATTCTCTCGCGATTTTCGTCGCGGTGGCGGAAGAGGGAAGCTTCGTTTCCGCGGCGCGACGTTTGCACCGCTCGCCGGCGGCGGTGACGCGTGCGGTCGCGGCGCTCGAAGATCGCCTGGCGACGCGGCTACTCAATCGCACGACCCGGGCGGTGGCGCTCACCGATGCGGGCGCACGCTATCTCGACCGTTGCCGCCGCGCGCTCGCCGAATTCGAAGCCTTGGAGCTTTCCGCTGCAAGCGAGCGGACCGAGCCTCGAGGCCTATTGACGGTCACGGCGCCCGAGATCTTCGGGCGGCTGCATGTGCTGCCGATCGCGCAAGCCTTCCTCGGGGCGCACGACGCCGTGCGCATCTCCCTTCTCTTGCTCGATCGCGTGGTTTCACTGGTCGACGAGGGCATCGATGTCGGGGTGCGCATCGCGCATTTGCCCGATTCTTCTCTGCGCGCCATTCATGTGGGCGATGTGTGGCGCGTTGCCTGCGCAAGCCCGCGCTTTCTCGCAACTCGCGGGACACCCAAGACGCCGAAGCATCTTGGCGCCCATGACGTGATCACGGTTCTCGGTGCGTCGCGCGCCGGCGAGCGCTGGCCGCAGGCCGGCTCCCGCCTGACGGTGAACACGATGCAGGCAGCCTTGGACGCGGCCATCGCGGGCGGTGGCGTCGTGCGCGTCTTCTCCTATCAGGCAGAGGCCTATGAGGCGGCGGGAGATTTGCGGCGCGTCCTTCGAGATCACGAGCCTCCACCCATCCCGATCCACGTCATTCATCCCGCAGGCCGGCATTTACCCGCCAAGACGCGGCTCTTCATCGATCAGGCGGTGGCGTCTCTGCGCGCGAAATTCGGGAATACTCACCTCTCCCGGAGGGATCCGCAGGGAGAGGTCGGAACGCAGCGCAAGCGGCGGTCCGGGTGAGGGGGCCAGCACCAACCTTCGAAGGCGATCCCTGCCTCCCTCACCCGATCCTCGCCTGCCGGCTCGGATCGACCTGTCCTTGCAGGAGAGGTGAGGCTTAAGTGAAACTCGAGACGATGCTGAAGGCGACCATGCCGAAGGCGACCGCGGCGATTGGCAAGAGGACCTCGACCGCTGCGTTGCCGGCCTTCTCGCGATCTTGCCAACCTTGGAAATCGCCGGCCGCCCAATCGCCGAAGGTCTCCTTTTCGGGGGCGTCGCTTTCCTCGGCCCTGCCGCGGCGCCGGTGCGAGCGCCTGATGCGCCACAAGACGAAGGGAAGGGCGAGCGCGACGAAAACCAGTCCGGCAACGACGGCGATGAGATAGCCCGTATACTCATCGCCGGCGAACTCCCAAACGCCGAGAAGGAACACGACCGCCAAGGCGAAGATCGCCTTGTAGACGAAGGGGTGCAGGCGCTGGGAGACAGGGCGGTTATGTCCGATGGTTGATGTGTCCTTGGCACCCATCCTGAAGGGCGGCCAAAAGGTCGCTCTCTCGGCCGCGGCTCGAAAGCTACTCGAGGCGGTCGTTCGTCATCGTTCTTCTTGAAACGTGGGACGTTGGCCCGGGCGCGCCATGCGGTACGTTGCCGCAAGGCGCCTCGCTAGCTTGCGAGGGCCTGGTCGAGATCCGCGACGATGTCGGCTGCGTCCTCGATGCCGATCGAGAGACGCACCACATCCGGCCCCGCGCCCGCCTTCGTCTTTTGCTCGTCCGACAATTGGCGATGCGTTGTCGAGGCGGGATGAATGACGAGTGAGCGTGTGTCGCCGATATTGGCGAGATGCGAGAAGAGCTTCAGCTCGGAGACGAGGCGCACGCCGGCGTCGTAGCCGCCCTTGAGGCCGAAGGTGAAGACCGAGCCTGCGCCCTTCGGGCAATATTTCTTGGCGAGCGCATGGTATTTATCGTCGGGAAGGCCGGGATAGCTCACCCAGGAGACGGCCGGATGTTGCTTGAGGTGCTTTGCCACCTCGACCGTGTTGTCGCAATGCTTGCGCATGCGAAGCGGCAAGGTCTCGATGCCTGAGAGCACCATGAAGGCATTGAAGGGCGATAGCGCGGGGCCAAGATCGCGCAGGCCGAGAACCCGCGCCGCGATGGCGAAGCCGAAATTGCCGAAGGTCTCGGCGAGCACCATGCCGTTATATTCCGGCCTGGGCTTCGAGAGCATCGGATAACGATCGTCACCGAGCCAGTTGAACCTGCCCCCGTCGACGATCACGCCCGCCATGGAGTTGCCGTGGCCGCCAAGAAACTTCGTCGCCGAATGGACGATGATGTCGGCGCCATGCTCGAAGGGGCGCCAGAGGTAAGGGGTGGCCATGGTGTTGTCGACGATGAGAGGCACATTGGCCTTCCTCGCGACTTTCGCGATCGCCTCGACATCGGTGATGACGCCGCCGGGGTTGGCGATCGACTCAACGAAGATCGCCTTCGTCTTGGGCGAGAGAGCAGCCTCGAAGCTCGACGGATCGTCCGGATCGGCAAAACGCGTCGTCCAACCGAAATTCTTGAAGGCGTGATTGAACTGGTTGATCGAGCCGCCATAAAGCTTGTTGGCCGCGATCATCTCATCGCCCGGCTGCATCAGAGTGTGGAAGGTGACGAACTCCGCAGCATGGCCGGAAGCGACGGCGAGGCCTGCCGTTCCGCCCTCGAGCGCGGCGACCCTTTCCTCGAGCACCGCGCAGGTCGGATTGCCGATGCGCGAATAGATATTGCCGAAGGCCTGCAGGCCGAAGAGCGAGGCCGCGTGGTCGACACTATCGAAGACGAAGGCGGTCGTCTGATAGATCGGCGTCGCCCGGGCACCGGTGGCGGGATCGGGCTGGGCCCCAGCGTGAACCGCCAAGGTGGAAAAACCCGGTTCGTCTGTCATCGCGAGGCCCTTTGTCGGCGGGGAGGCATTGCTGTGTCCTCGAAGGAGAAGCGGCCGTCAACCAGCGCCCGTCGGTGCGGCGCGGGTCGTTCGACATAAAATCTATTTCGTTTGATCTAACGGACGAAGAGCTTCACGTCAATTCGCACTCTTCGCACCCCGAGCCGCATCAATAAGCCCGCATCAATTCATTTGGCCGGCTGCATGCGCGAGCGCCTCTCTCGAGCCAATCTGTGCCGCCGGTCCATGATCTCGGCCAGCATGGCGTTGACCTCTCCGCCGAGAAGGAAGATCGCCGCGACCGTGTAAAGAAACACGAGCGCGATCATCGCCGTCGCGAGGCCGGCGTAGGTCGAGACATAATTTCCCGAGAAGCTGTGGAGGTAGGCGCCAAAGCCGATGCCGCCGGTGAGCCATAGCGTCAAGGTGAGAAGGATGCCAGGCGCGAGGCGATGGAGCGGGAGGGGCTGGGCCGGAAGCAGACGGTGCGCGACGATAAGCGCGCCCACCACGACGGTCCCGGTCACGGCATAGCTCAAGAGCGTCACTTCCCGGGTGAAGGGCTCGAGCGTCGGCACATAGCGAAGGATGATGCTCCAGATCAGCGGGCCGAGCACGACCAGGAAAGCAAAGAGAAGCATGACCACCGCGGCAGCGAGGATGTAGAGTATGGATTGAAGGCGCAGCACATACCAAGGCCGTTTCTCGATGCCGCCGTAAGCGCGGTTGAGGCCGATGCGCAGGCTTTCCACGCCGCTCGACGCGAAATAGAAGGCCGCGAGCGTGCCGAGGGTCAAAAGCCCGTGGTTGCGCTCGGTCAGCACGCGTGAAACCTCGTTCGCGATGGGATCGGCGACCTCCGTCGGCCAGGCGAGGAACAAGAGCTTCGCCGTCTCCTTCGCGAGCTCCTCGGAGCCGAAGAAGCCGGCTAGCGCCGTGACCACGATGAGGAAGGGAAAAAGCGAGGTCAGGGCCGAAAGCGCAATATGGCTCGCGATGGCCCAGCTGTCGTGAGCGAGGAAACGATTCGCGGTGTCGACCACGAATTTGAAGGCGGCTCTCATGACCGGTGCTGATAGGGCATGACCACGCATTCCTCCAAGCGCGGAGGGGCGGGCGGAGGTGCCATGCGCGATCCCCATGATCCTGTCATCGAACATTGGCAATATTCCTTGTCGACACCATGACAATAAGGTTTTGCCCGCGATCATCCTTTCGTGTTTTCAACGTCCTCGCGCTGGAATTGTTCGCATCCCGATGCGGCCACCGAATGGGTAGGGATGCTCGCGCCTCGGCGCCACAGAAGTAACAAGTTCTTAGACAAAAATATTAATATTCAAAAATGCTTGAGATAAATTTCTCAAGTGAAATATCAAGATCGATCGCGCACATTCGTTGTTGGCGCCGCAGCCAGGCTGGCGAAAGAGATCGCCGATAGTCTGGCGGCGGAGCGGAATTCAGGCCGCCGCGCTGCTCACGCTCAGCCTGCGATCGAGATACACCTCGACCGTTTCGATCAGCTCATCAACTCGGTTCTCGAAGAAATGGTTCGCGCCCTCGACCACCGCGTGCTCGATCTTGATGCCTTTTTGCGTCTTCACCTTCTCGATGATCGGCATCACTTCCGAGACGGGGGCGACGCGATCCTCGTCCCCATGCACGAAAAGCCCTGACGACGGGCAAGGGGCGAGGAAGGAGAAGTCGAAGCGGTTGGCCATCGGCGCGATGGAGATGAAGCCGTCGATCTCGGGACGGCGCATCAGGAGCTGCATGCCGATCCAACAGCCGAAGGAGACCCCGGCGATCCAGCATTTGCGGCTGTCCGCGTTATTTGCCTGGAGCCAATCGAGCGCCGCGGCCGCATCCGACAATTCGCCCTGCCCGTAGTCGAAGCTGCCTTGGCTTCGTCCGACGCCGCGAAAATTGAAGCGCAGCACCGCAAAGCCACGGTTGGCGAAGGTGTAATAGAGCTTATAGACGATCTGATTGTTCATCGTGCCGCCGAGCTGCGGATGGGGGTGCAGCAAGAGCGCGACGGGAGAACCCTTCTCCTTCGCCGGGTGGTAGCGCCCCTCGATGCGCCCGTCGGGGCCTGGAAAGATCACTTCCGGCATTTCGTACTCATCCTTTTTGTCGCGCCTCTCGGGAGCCGACGGCTTGACGCATCCCCGGTTCGACGCCTAGTTGCACATTCAAGCGCGGTTGGCGGCAGCGCACTCCGCCTGCGGCATGTGAGCTCGTCGAACGGGAAAATCGCGCGAAGCTTGCGGCAGCCCGTCAGATAGGGTTCGCGTCTTATCGCCGCAACTGCCGGTGCGTGCAAGCATTAAGCGCCTGAGCTCACGCTCTTGGGTATTTAAGCGCGCAATCTTCGCGTGGGCACAATTTCGGCTTCCGGCGTTGGCGGCCCGGTTTGGGGCCTTGGGTAAGCGAGCATCGAGCTTCATGGATCGGATCTATCTCGACTGGAACGCGACCGCGCCGATCCGCGCCGAGGTGCTGGCGCGCATGGTGGATGTGCTCGCGACGACCGGCAACCCCTCCTCCGTCCATGCGGAGGGGCGCGCAGCGCGCGGCCTCGTCGAAACGGCCCGTCAGGAGGTTGCGCGCCTTGTGAATGCGCCTGAAGCCGCGGTGATTTTCGCGAGCGGCGGAACTGAGGCCATCGCCACCGCCTTGACGCCGCGATGGCGGGTGAAGGGAGTGGCAAGGGAGTTCTCACGTGCTCTGATCGGGGCGACGGAGCACGCAGCGGTGCTCGCCGGGGGGCGTTTCGACGCGAAGCTTCGCGCGACACTTCCCGTCGATCGGGAAGGGCGCCTCGATTTGGAGGCGCTCGAGACCTCCCTTGCCGCTTCTTCCGAGCCGGTGCTCGTCGCCGTGCAATTGGCGAATAACGAAACGGGGGTGATACAGCCGATCGCGGAGATCGCGCGCCGCGTCCATGAAAAGGGTGGAATCCTCGTCTGCGATGCGGTCCAGGCGGCGGGCAAGGTCGCCCTCGACATTGAGGCTTTGGGCGCCGACGCGTTCATCCTCTCGTCTCACAAGATCGGGGGACCGCAAGGCGCGGGTGCGCTCGTCTTGCGGGACGAAGCGACCTTTCCGGCCGATCCGCTGATTCGCGGCGGCGGCCAGGAGAAGAGCCATCGGGCAGGCACCGAAGCCGTTGCGGCTATCACCGGCTTCGGCGTCGCCGCTGCTCTCGCGCTGGCGGAGCTCGATGAAACGGCTTCGCGCTTGGCGGATTTGCGCGGCCGGCTGGAGAACGATCTCCTCGCGCGCCTTCCGCAAGCGGTGTTTTTCGGCCGTCGGGCCGAGAGGCTGCCCAATACCTCCCTGGTCGGGCTCGACGGCGCGCCAGCCGCAACCTTGCTCATGGGACTTGATCTTTCGGGCTTTGCCGTGTCATCGGGCTCGGCCTGCTCCTCCGGCAAGGTGAAGCGCTCCCATGTGCTCGACGCCATGGGCGTCGAAAAGGGTCTCGCCGAAAGCGCGATCCGCGTGAGCCTGGGGCGAAGCACGAGCGACAACGATGTCGTCCGTTTCATCGAGGCCTTCGAAACGGCGGCAAAATGTATATATAAGAGGCAGACCGCGGCGTAAGCTGCGATCCAACATCAATCCGGCGGCCCTTGAAACCGCGCAGGAGAACGAAATGCCGGCTCTCCAGGAGACGGTCGATCGCGTCAGAGCGATCGACGTCGATCAATATAAATGGGGGTTCTCGACCCCGATCGAAAGCGAGAAGGCGCCGAAAGGCCTTTCCGAGGAGGTCATCCGGTTCATTTCCGGCAAGAAGGGTGAGCCTCAATGGCTGCTCGAATGGCGGTTCGAGGCGCTTCGCCGGTGGCGGACGCTCGAGGAGCCGAACTGGGCTCGCGTCCACCACCCCAAGATCGAGTATGACGAGCTCTATTATTATTCAGCGCCCAAGAAGGGCGGGGGCCCGGCTTCGCTCGACGAGGTCGACCCTGAGCTGTTGAAGACCTTCGAGAAGCTCGGCATCCCCCTGAAGGAGCAAGCGGTTCTCGCCGGCGTCGAGGGAGCGCGGGTCGCGGTCGACGCGGTGTTCGATTCGGTCTCGGTCGCCACCACCTATAAGGATGAGCTCGCCAAGGTCGGCGTGATCTTCTGCTCGATCTCGGAGGCGGTGCGCGAGCACCCCGATCTCGTGCGCAAATATCTCGGCTCCGTGGTGCCGGTCACCGATAATTTCTTCGCGACGCTGAACTCCGCCGTGTTCACCGACGGCTCTTTCGTATACGTGCCGAAGGGCGTGCGCTGCCCGATGGAGCTCTCGACCTATTTTCGCATCAACGAGCAGAACACCGGCCAGTTCGAGCGCACCTTGATAATCGCCGATGCAGGGTCTTACGTCTCCTATCTCGAAGGCTGCACGGCTCCCAAGCGCGACGAGAACCAGCTCCACGCGGCGGTGGTCGAGCTCGTCGCGCTCGATGACGCCGAGATCAAATATTCGACCGTCCAGAATTGGTTCCCCGGCGATAAGGACGGCAAGGGCGGCATCTATAATTTCGTGACCAAGCGCGGCGATTGTCGCGGGAAGAATTCGAAGATCTCCTGGACGCAGGTCGAGACGGGCTCGGCAATCACCTGGAAATATCCCTCCTGCATCTTGCGCGGCGACAATTCGCAAGGCGAGTTCTATTCGATCGCGGTCTCGAATGGCCATCAACAGGTGGATTCGGGCACCAAGATGCTGCATCTCGGGAAGAACACCATGAGCCGCATCATCTCGAAGGGCATCGCGGCCGGACATTCGGACAACACCTATCGCGGGCTCGTCTCGGCGCATCGCAAGGCGACGGGCGCGCGCAATTTCACCAATTGCGATTCGCTCCTGATCGGCCAGGACTGCGGCGCGCATACGGTGCCCTATATCGAGAGCAAGAACGCCTCGGCGGTCTTCGAGCACGAAGCCACGACCTCGAAGATCGCGGAGGACCAGCTTTTCTACTGCACGCAGCGCGGCCTCAATGAAGAGGAGGCCGTCGCCTTGATCGTGAACGGCTTCGTCAAGGACGTGCTGCAGCAACTGCCGATGGAATTCGCCGTCGAGGCGCAAAAGCTGATCGCGGTCAGCCTCGAGGGAAGCGTTGGCTGATGCTGCTTGTGATGAGCCGCCCGACACTTCGGCAAGGAGAGGGCGACGCCAGTCTTTTGTTTTCCCTTTCGCGGTCACACGGCCTGAACGGTCCTCGCGTCTCGCGCACCCCCTCTTGAGCTTAACGGAATCGGACATGCTCGAAATTCGTAACCTCCACGCCGAGATTGACGGCAAGCCGATCCTCAAGGGGGTGACCCTTTCCGTGAAGGCAGGCGAAGTCGCCGCCATCATGGGGCCGAACGGCTCCGGCAAATCGACCCTTTCCTATGTCATCGCCGGCAAGGACGAATATGAGGTCACGAAGGGCGAGGTCCTGCTCGATGGCGAAAACCTCCTCGAGATGGAGCCCGACGAGCGCGCCGCGAAAGGGTTGTTCCTGGCCTTCCAATACCCGCTCGAGATCCCGGGCGTGGCGACCATGACGTTCCTCAAGGCCGCGCTCAACGCCCAGCGAAAGAAGCGCGGCGAGGACGAGATCGCGCCGGCGGATTTTATCCGCAGCGTCAACCGGGCCGCGGACATGCTCGGAATTTCGCGAGAGATGTTGCGCCGCGCGCTCAACGTCGGATTCTCCGGGGGCGAGAAGAAGCGCATGGAGATCTTGCAGATGGCGCTTCTCGAGCCCAGGATGTGCGTGCTCGACGAAACGGATTCCGGGCTCGACATCGATGCGCTGCGGATCGTGGCGGAAGGCGTCAATGGGCTTCGCGCCAAAAACCGCGCCTTCCTCGTCATCACGCATTACCAGCGACTTTTGTCGCATATCGTGCCCGACACGGTGCATGTGATGGCTGACGGGCGCATCGTGAAATCGGGTGGGCCCGAGGTCGCGACCGAACTCGAGGCGAAGGGCTATGCCGATTTCGCCGCGCAGCCGGCGGCTTGAGCCATGACCGCGCTCACCCCCATAAGGACCAAGGCCGAGACGGCCCTCATGGCGCAATTCGATGCGCTGCGGGGCGAGCTGCCCAAGGGCGGTCCAGGCAAAGGCGACGCCGGGAAAGCCTCCCGGGAGGCCGCGATGGCCGCCTTCGCGACGAGGGGGCTGCCGCATCGCCGGGTCGAAGCCTATCACTACACCGACCTTCGCAATCTTCTGCGCGAGGCGGCACCGCTCGCGCGTCTTCCTTCCGGGAAGGCCGGCAGAAGCGTCGAGGCCGGCCGTTTTCTGGGCGATCTTTCCGCCCATGAGATCATCATAATCAACGGAAGATTGATGGATGCGGCAAACCTCGCATCGCAATTGCCCAAGGGAGTCAGGATAGCGACGACGAGCGACACCGCCCCGACGATCCTCGATGAGAATGACGCCGTGGTCGCGCTGAACACGGCCCTTTCGCGCGAAACCGTCACGCTCGAGATCGCCAAGGGCGTCAAGATCGAGCGGCCCTTGCACGTCGCCTTCCTTCAGGACGCGGGCGCGCCACAGGCCGTTTACGGGCGGCTCAACGTGCTTGTGGGGGAGGGAGCTTCCGTCACGCTTCTCGAGACCTATGAAGGCCCGAACGGGATCGCCACGCAATCGAATATCGGCGTCGAGATCGCGGCCGGCGACGGCGCGAGCGTTGAGCATGTTCGCGTCAACGCCGAAGGCGACAAGGCCTTCTCGCTCTCGAGCCTCGGCCTGTCGCTCGGGCGCGGCACTTCCGCGCTCAGCCTCAATCTCATCCTCGGATCCTTGGTGTCGCGTCATCAGATCCTCGCGCGCTTTGCCGGGGAGGGGGCGAAGCTCAACCTCAACGGCGTCGGTATGCTCGACGGCGATCGCCATGGGGATGTGACGCTCGTCGTCGATCATGCGGTGCCCGGCGGTGAGAGCCGCGAGCTCTTCAAGACGGCGGTCGACCAGCGCGCGAATGGCGTCTTCCAGGGCAAGATCATCGTGCGCCCGCACGCACAGAAGACCGACGGCAAGATGATGTCGGCGGCGCTCCTCCTTTCGGAGGACGCCTCGATGAACAACAAGCCCGAGCTCGAGATTTTCGCCGACGATGTGCAATGCGGCCATGGCGCGACTTGCGGGGCGCTCGACGATAATCTTTTGTTCTATCTGATGGCGCGCGGCATCCCGCGCCCGGACGCTCAGGCGCTCCTCATCCGCTCCTTCCTCGGCGAGGCGATCGAGGAGCTTTCAAGCGAGGAGCTGCGCGAGGCGCTCGGCGGCCTCATCGACGGCTGGCTCATGAGGAGGGCCTGAGGCATGACCCTTCATGTCCCGTCCCCGCCCTATGATCTTGTCCGCGTGCGTTCGGATTTCCCGATTCTCGCGCAAAAGGTCTACGGCCACCCCCTCGTCTATCTCGACAATGGCGCCTCGGCGCAAAAGCCGCGCCAGGTGATGGACGCGATGCGCGAGCTGATGGAGACCGGCTATTCGAATGTCCATCGCGGGCTCCACTATATGGCCAATGCCTCGACGGAAGCCTTCGAGGGCGCGCGCGAGAAGGTTCGCGCCTTCATCAATGCGGGATCGACCGAGGAGATCATCTTCACGCGCTCGGTGACCGGCGCCATCAACCTCGTCGCCTCGAGCTTCGGGGGCGACAACATCGGCCCGGGCGATGAGATCGTGCTCTCGATCATGGAGCATCACTCGAACATCGTGCCCTGGCATTATCACCGGGAGCGCAACGGCGCTGTCATCAAATGGGCCGGCGTCGACGATGACGGCGTCTTCGACCTTGCGGGCTTCGAGAAGCTTTTGACGGGAAGGACCAAGATCGTCGCCATCACCCATATGTCGAATGTGCTCGGCACGGTGACGCCGCTGAAAGAGATCGTCGCGCTCGCTCACGCCCGCGGCATTCCGGTGCTCGCCGATGGCGCGCAGGCCGTCGTGCATATGAATGTCGATGTTCGCGACCTCGACATCGATTTTTACGGTTTCACCGGCCATAAGCTCTACGGCCCGACCGGCATCGGCATCCTCTACGGCAAGAAGGCATGGCTCGAGCGCATGCGCCCTTATGAGGGGGGCGGAGAGATGATCGCCGAGGTGACGACGGACACGATCACCTACAACGAGCTGCCACATAAGTTCGAGGCCGGCACGCCCCCGATCGTCCAGGCGGTTGGGCTCGGCGCGGCGATCGACTATGTGAATGGGCTCGGCAAGGATCGGATCGCCACCCATGAAGAGGCTTTGCGCGAGCACGCTCACTTCGAGCTCAGGCGCATGAACTCCATCCGCATTCTCGGCGACGCGCCGGGCAAGGGCGCGATCGTCTCCTTCGAGATGAAAGGCGCCCACGCCCATGATGTCGCGACCGTCATCGATCGCTCAGGTGTCGCCGTGCGGGCCGGCACCCATTGCGCCATGCCGCTGTTGAAGCGCTTCGGCACGACCTCGACCTGCCGCGCTTCCTTCGGCCTCTACAATACGCATGAAGAAGTCGATATGCTTGTCTCGGCCTTGCGCAAGGCCGAGACGCTTTTTGCTTGAGGAGCCGTCGCCTTGGACGCACCGCTCACCGAACAGACGCCTGCGACCGAGCAGCCCAACCGGCCGGAGTTCTCGGCGAAGGCGGCCTTGCCCGAAAACGAGGTCGAGAAGCTCACCGACGACATCATCGGCGCGCTCAAGACCGTCTACGACCCTGAGATTCCGGCCGACATCTATGAGCTCGGGCTCATCTACCGGGTCGATATCGAGGACGATCGCTCGGTCAAGATCGACATGACCTTGACGGCGCCGGCCTGCCCGGTGGCGGGAGAAATGCCGAAATGGGTGCAGGACGCGGTCGAAGCCGTGCCCGGCGTCCAATCGGCGACGGTGAATATGGTTTTCGACCCGCCTTGGGACCAGAGCCGGATGTCGGACGAGGCCCGCATGGCGCTCGACATGTGGTAAGATGATACGGATGCGGATTTTCGGTCTTCACCGTGTTCGCGCCGGCGCCGAGGCGGGAGGGGAGAAACCTCGACGCGGGCTAAGGGAGCCCTTATCTATTGGTCACGGACTTTATCGTCGGGCTGACAGTGCCGGTCGATGAGGAGAACGAGATGGGAATGCCACTTCGCCGCCTGCAAGTCGTGACGCTCACCGATGCGGCTGCCGAGAGAGTGCGCGATATCGTGGCGCGCTCGGAAAAGCCGGTGATCGGGGTACGCGTCGGCGTGCGCAACGGCGGCTGTGCCGGCATGGCTTACACGGTCGACGTGGCGGAGGCGGCGCGGCCCGGCGAGGATGTCGTCGAGGACAAGGGCGCGACCGTTTTGGTCGATCCCAAGGCGGTGCTGTTTCTCCTCGGCACGCGTATGGACTATCGCAGCGATAAATTCGCCTCCCAATTCGTCTTCGAGAATCCAAACCAGACATCGGCTTGCGGCTGCGGCGAATCGGTCGCGATCGAGCCCGCGAAGCCCGAGGCGCTCACCGCCTGAGCCTCCGCGAACCGCCGGTTCGGCTCACCATGGACGCAGCCTCGATCACTGAGCTTTTTCACCCGATCGGACCCGTGCGGCTGAAGAGGATGTTCGGCGGGCACGGCATCTATGCAGACGAGCTCTTTTTCGCACTCGAGAGTGGGGGAGAGATTTTCCTGAAGACCGATGCCGTGACGCAGCGGGAATTCGCCGCTGCCGGTTCATTGCCGTTCAGCTTCGATCGGGCGGGAAAGACCACGGTCACGAGCTATTGGCGCTTGCCGGAGACTGCCTTCGATGAGCCTGATGAGCTCGCGCATTGGTGCAAGCTTGCTCTCGACGCGGCGCGCCGCGCGTCGAAGCCCAAACAGGCAAAAACCAAGCGCGCAAAGACAACTCGAGTAAAAACCGCGCCGAAGAAACCCGTCAGGCGGCCTCGCGCCGCGCGAAGCCCAAGCCGAGCGCGCGCCAAACCTCGACGAGGGCCTCAGTCAAGGCGGTGATCAGCTCGGGCGTATGGAAGGGCCCTGGCGTCACGCGCAGCCTTTCCGTGCCGCGCGCCACGGTCGGATAGTTGATCGGCTGCACGTAGATGTCGTGACGTTCGATGAGGCGATCGCTCGCCGCCTTGCATAAGACAGGATCGCCGACCATCACCGGCACGATATGTGAGGGGCTTGCGAGCATCGGAATGCCGACGGCCGCGAGCTTCGCCTTGACGCTCGCGACGGCGTTCGCCTGAGCCTCGCGCTCGGCCGAGGACGCCTTGAGGTGGCGGATCGAGGCTGTCGCCGCGGCGACGATGGGCGGCGGCAGCGCCGTGGTGAAGATGAAGCCCGGTGCCATCGAGCGCACGAGATCTATCGTTTTGGCGCTCGCCGCGAGATAGCCGCCGTGGCAGCCGAAGGCCTTGGCCAATGTCCCTTCGATGACGTCGACGCGCTTAAGGGCGCCCTCGCGTTCGACGATCCCGGCGCCGCGCGCGCCGTAAAGGCCGACCGCATGGACCTCGTCCACATAGGTCAACGCGCCATGGCGTTCAGCGAGGTCGCAAATGGCATGGATGGGCGCGATCCCGCCATCCATGGAATAGAGGCTTTCGAAGACGATGATCTTCGGCCTGCGCTCGCTGGCCGCGCGCAGCAAGGCGCCGAGATGATCGATGTCGTTATGGCGGAAGATCACCTTCTCGGCGCCCGATTGGCGCACGCCCTCGATCATCGAATTGTGGTTGTCGGCATCCGAAAGGATCAGGCAGCCCGGAAGCGCTCGCGCGAGGGTCGCGATGCCCGTGGCGTTCGCCACATAGCCGGAGGTGAAGACGAGCGCTGCTTCCTTGGCGTGCAAATCCGAAAGCTCGCCTTCGAGCTCGACGATCGGTGCGTGATTTCCGGCGATGTTGCGCGTGCCGCCAGCCCCGACGCCCATGGCGCGCGCGGCCTCGCAGGCTGCCTCGACGACCTTGGGGTGGCGGCTCATGCCGAGGTAATCGTTCGAGCACCAGACGGTGATGCGCCGCTGGCCTTTGGGTCCCTCATAAGCGGCGAAGGGCGGCTCTGCGGCTCTGCGCGCCAGCTCGGTGAAGATGCGGTAGCGTCCTTCGGACCGGATGCGGTCGAGATGGGCGCCGAATGCCGTCTCGTAATCGAATGTCGCGCGCGATTGCATCAAGCCCGCCTCCGAAAGCCCTTGCGCCCGATGTCGTCAAACGCGAAGAGCGCGGCGCGAGGGACAATGGGAACGACGCCCCCAAGGCCTTTCCTTATCGCCCCTTCGGGGCGACGGCCCTTGGACGAATTGTCTCATCGGTGGGCTCGGGCTAACGGCGGCGCTCGCGATACCGCGAGAATTGAAACTCAGGCGCCGGTCCTGACGGGGCGGAGCAGGAAGCTCGGGACATGATCGCCGAGGCCGAGCACCGCCGGTTCCGCCTCGTGCGTGGCGCGACGTGGCTGCGCATGAGCCGGCCTTGCGTGGGGCGCTCGCTCGGGAAGCGATTGCCGTTCGCGCTCCGGCTCTGCTCGCGCCGCCGGCTTTTGCGCCTGCGTTGGCGCGACGGGCGGCGGCGGCGTGCGTCGCCCGGAGCTCGTCTTGGAACGCGACCGCTCGGGACGTGCCTTGCGCGGTTTGGTGGTGCTCGAGATGGCGTCAGGGCCATCGGCCGGTTGCACCGGAGCTCCGGACCAGGGGATGGGCTGTCCGATCAGCTTCTCGATGGCGTCGAGCGATTTCGAATCGGAGGGAGCGACAAGCGTGATCGCGGTGCCTTCGAGGCCAGCGCGTCCAGTGCGCCCGATGCGATGCACATAATCTTCCGAATGATGCGGCACGTCGAAATTGAAGATGTGGCTCACGGCCGGAATATCGAGGCCGCGCGCCGCGACGTCGCTCGCCACGAGAAACTTGGTGGCGCCCTGACGGAAGCCGTCGAGCGCGCGCATCCGCGAGGGCTGGTCCATGTCGCCGTGCAGAGCGGCTACCGAGAAGTTGTGGCGCAAGAGGGATCGATGCAACTCGACCACGGAGCGCTTGCGGTTGCAGAAAATGATGGCGTTCTTCAGCTCGGGCGCGACGAGCAGTCGGCGCAAGGTCTCGCGCTTTTCGTAATCGCGATCGCTCGCAGGCACGAGCGTTTGCGCGATCGTCGCGGCCGTGGTCGCCGGGCGCGCCACTTCGACGCGAACCGGATTGTGCAGGAACTGCCCCGTGAGCCGCTGAATCTCGGGCGGCATCGTCGCGGTAAAGAACAAGGTCTGGCGCGTGAAGGGCACGAGCTTGCAGATGCGCTCGATGTCGGGAATGAAGCCCATGTCGAGCATGCGGTCGGCCTCGTCGATGACGAGAAGTTCGACACCGGAGAGGAGGAGCTTGCCACGTTCGACATGGTCGAGCAGACGGCCGGGCGTCGCGATGAGCACATCGGCGCCGCGCGAGATCTTCAGGTCCTGATCTCCGAAGGATACGCCACCGATCAGCAGCGCCACCGAGAGCTTGTGATTGACACCATATTTGATGAAAGCTTCCTCGACTTGCGCTGCAAGCTCACGCGTCGGTTCCACGATGAGCGTGCGCGGCATGCGCGCCCGCGCACGGCCCGTCTCCAGCATCGTGAGCATCGGCAGCGTGAAGGCCGCCGTCTTGCCGGTGCCGGTCTGGGCGATGCCGAGGACATCGCGCCGTTCGAGGATGTGGGGGATGGCCTGGGCTTGGATCGGGGTGGGAGTGGAGTAGCCGGCCTGCTTGACCGCGCCGCGTACGGCGTCGGATAGTCCAAGATCGTCAAAGGTCATATGATAGCACCGGACGTTCCGGCGCGGCGCGATCGCTCAGTTGAGAACTTCCGAGCTCAGTGCGGCGCGATCGCCTTGTCACGCACGAACTCCGACTTACCGCCGCTGACATGATGCTGCAGTTGCGAAATGTCAAGGATCATCTTGACGCAGCACTGAAAATAGACGGCGGTGGAAACCGGCTCGCGAGCAGGAATTGGGGTTTTCCAGGACTCTCTTGCTAAGCTCGCCGCTGGTGCGATCGACGGAGATCCGATGAAAGCTGTCTGGTATTTCGACCTTGTCTCGCCCTTCGCCTATCTTGCGCTCGGCGACATCGAGGCTCTCGCCTCGCGCATGCCCGTCATTTTCAAGCCCGTCCTGTTCGGCGCCATGCTGACGCATTGGGGACAGCTCGGGCCGGCCGAAATCTTGCCAAAGCGCGTGCAGACCTACCGGATTTGCGTTTGGACGGCGCGCGAGCGCGGCATTCCCTTTCGCTTCCCGCCGGCGCACCCTTTCAATCCTTTGATGCTCTTGCGGGTGCTCACGGCGCTCGAGGGGCGTCCCGATGCCGTACGCACCCTTTTCGATCTGATTTGGCGCGACGGGCGCGATCCGCAAACACCGCAGACGCTTGCTCTCGCGCGCGAGCGCCTGAAGATTGAGGATTTCGACGCACTCATCGAAGCGCATGACGCCAAGGCCAAGTTGCGCGCGGCGACGGAGACGGCGATCGCCTCCGGCGTGTTCGGCGTCCCGACCCTGGCGCTTGACAAGGAGCTGTTCTGGGGCACCGACGCGATGGCGTTGGCGCGAGCCTATCTGGCCAATCCTCGGCTCTTCGAGGATAAGGAGATGCGGCGCGTCGATCATCTGCCGACCGGCGCGGTGCGGCCGCGCCGGGCAGAGGCCGCGGCGAGCTCATGAGCTCCCTCGTGGGCTGCTCTTGAAATCTTGGCTAGCGCGAGAGCCTTGAAGCTCGCCCCGCGCCTGCCCACCTGCCCATACTTATTCTGCCAGCGGAGAGAGAATCATGCAGCTCAAAGGCATCCATCACCTCACCGCGGTCACGGCCGATGCATCGGGCAATCACGCCTTCTATACGGGCGTGCTCGGGATGCGGCTCGTGAAGAAAACGGTCAATCAGGACGATGTCAGCGCCTACCACCTCTTCTATGCCGACGGCGAGGCGACGCCTGGCTCCGATCTCACTTTCTTCGACTGGCCCGTGGCGCGCGAGCGACGCGGCACGCATTCCATCATCCGCACCGCGCTCAGGGTCGCGGGCGAGAGGACACTGAAATGGTGGAGCGAAAGATTGCGCGAGAATGGCGTATCGCAACAGCCGATCGGCGAGCGCGACGGCCGCTTGACGCTCGAATTCGAGGACGCGGAAGGCCAGCGACTCGCCTTGATCGATGACGGCGGCAAGGGCCCCTCTCATAGCTGGGCCGCAAGCCCCGTGCCGGTCGAACATCAGATTCGCGGTCTCGGCCCGATCAGCTTGAGCGTTCCGGCGCTCGAGTCGACGGACGCGGTCTTGACCCGCGTCATGGACATGCGTCGCGTGCGCGAATACGCGCTCCCAGGGGGCGCCCCCGTCCATGTCTATGAAATGGGGGAGGGCGGGCCGGCCGCCGAGCTCCATGTGGCGGTCGAGCCCGGCCTGCCGCAAGCGCGCCAAGGCGCCGGAAGCGTGCATCACGTCGCCTTCCGCACGCCGAATGACGAGGAATACCGAGGCTGGATCGAGCGGTTGAGAGAGATGGGCATCCCTTCGAGCGGCCCAGTGGATCGCTTCTACTTCCGCAGCCTCTATTTCCGGGAACCGAACGGGGTGTTGTTCGAGATCGCGACCGACGGGCCGGGGTTCACGGCCGACGAACCGCTCGAGGCGCTCGGCGAAAAGCTGTCGCTTCCGCCCTTCCTCGAAAGCCGAAGGGGAGAGATCGAGGCCGCTCTGAAGCCGCTCGCTTAAAGGAGAATCCGTTGGGCATGCTCGTCGACGGCATCTGGCGTACGCAAGAGCGCGGCCCCGCGGCGCCCGATGGGCGCTTCACCAGGCGTGAAAGCCCGTTCCGGAATTGGGTGACGCCGGACGGAGCGCCAGGCCCTTCGGGAACCGGCGGTTTCGCGGCCGAGCCTCATCGCTATCATCTTTACGTCTCGCTCGCCTGTCCCTGGGCGCATCGCACGTTGATCTTTCGGGCGCTCAAAGGCCTCGAGGACTTGATCGGCATTTCCGTCACTCATTGGCTCATGGCGGAGAACGGCTGGACCTTCGCGGAGGGGCCCGGCGTCGTTCCCGATACCGTGAACGGAGCGCGCTTCCTGCATGAGATCTACACCAAGGCTGATCCCGGCTTCTCGGGGCGCGTCACCGTGCCGGTGCTTTGGGACAGAAAGCAAAACACCATCGTCAACAATGAATCCTCCGAGATCATCCGCATGTTCAATTCGGCCTTCGATCGGCTCGGCGCCGCCCGGGGCGATTACCATCCGCGAGGGTTTCGCTCCGAGATCGACAAGGTGAACGCGCGCGTCTACGACACGCTCAACAACGGGGTTTACAAGGCGGGTTTCGCCGCCACGCAATCCGCCTATGAAGAGGCGGTCAAACCGCTTTTCGGGACGCTCGAGTGGCTCGAGCAAACCCTTTCACGCCAGCGCTACTCATGCGGGGACGAGGTGACCGAGGCCGATTGGAGGTTGTTCACGACGCTCATCCGCTTCGACAGCGTCTATCACGGTCACTTCAAATGCAATCTCGCGAGGGTCATCGATTACCCTCACATCTTCGCCTATACGCGTGAGCTCTACCAATGGCCGAAAATCGCGCCGACGGTGAATTTCACGCATATCAAGAGCCATTATTATCAGAGCCATCGTCACATCAATCCGACTGGCATCGTCCCGCTCGGGCCTCTCATCGACTTCTTGGCCCCCCATGGCCGCGAGGAGAGCTTGCAAGGCTAGGAGGCCAAGGCTTCATAAGGCGCGCGGAAGGGTGAGGCCCCTGGGCCGGATGAACGAGTTCGCTCGTGGCCTCAAGGCCCTGATTCACGCGGATGGAGTTTTCGTAGCCGTTGCGAAAGGCAAGGGCGTTGTGCCACATCAGGTTTCATGCGCACCCCAAAATCTCACCTGCCAAAATCTCACCTGCCAAAGTCTCACCTGCCAAAGTCTCACCTGCAGCTCGGCCGGCACGTGCCCGTGCCTCAATCGCCGCAGCAGGCGAAGCTCGAGCGCGTGCCCAATCCCCATCCCGGGACGAAATATCTCGCCCGCTTCACCTGCCCGGAATTTACCTCCCTTTGCCCGGTGACGGGCCAGCCGGATTTCGGCATTCTCGTCATCGATTATGTGCCGGGAAAATGGCTCCTCGAGTCCAAATCGCTCAAGCTTTATCTCGCAAGCTTTCGCAATCACGGCGCCTATCACGAGGCGTGCACCCTCGATATCGGCACGACGATCGCCGAGCTGATCGTGCCGCGCTACCTTCGCATCGGCGGATATTGGTATCCGCGAGGCGGCATTCCGATCGATGTCTTTTGGCAAACTGGTAAGGCGCCGGAGGATCTCTGGCTTCCCGACCAGGGCGTGCCGCCCTACCGCGCGCGCGGTTAGAGCGCGTTAGCGTCGGATGTGTTGACAATTTAGCGCGAGCGCCGTGAGGTGGTTTGGAGGGTGCGATCGAAGCTCGGTCGCGGCCCCTGGGGAGGATCGATGACGACGAGATTCTTGCAATTTGCGCTTTCAGTTTACGCGGCGCTTGGCCTGTCGAGCGCGGTCGCGCAGGCCGCGAGCCCAACGCGGATCGGTCAGTGCGTCGGCACGCGCGTCAAGGAGGTCGGCACCCGCCTAGAGAACACGCCGGGCAGCGGCAGCCTCGTGACCTTCACCAATGGCGGGGTTCAGGTGTCCTACGAGCAAGTGCGAGAGGTCGATGAGTCGCGGCCCGGCGATCGGGTGTCCATGTGCCTCGTCTCCATCCCCAAGGATTGTCCCCCCGGCGATGACCGGGGACGCACATACAAGGCGACCAACAAGCGAACCGGGCAGAGCTGGACCTTGCCTGATTCCGAGCACATGTGCGGGGGCGCCTGAGCCTGTCGAGGTCAACCGTAGCGCAAGACGGATGGGACCGATATTGCGGTCACAGCGTCTTCAGGAAAGTCGCAAGCCGCATCAGGCCTTCAGGCCAAGGCCCATGGCCTGATTCCGTGTTGATGTGGCCGGCATCGCCGGCATCGACGAGGGTCGAGCCCCAGGCTTGCGCCTTGGCTTCGGCATCGGCGAAGGAGCCGTAAGGGTCGGTGCGGCTCGCCACCAGAACGGAGGAGAAGGGAAGCGCCGTCATCGGCGCGGGAACGAAGCCGGGGTCGATTTCGGGAAGCGCGGCGACAGCCTCATCCGATGGCGGCGTGATCAGATAGGCGCCAGCGATTTGTCCCGGCGCGAGGAGGGGTGCCGCGTGCACGACGGCGAGACTGCCGAGGCTATGGGCAATCAGCACCGCGGGACGTTTCGCCTCTTGCGAACGCGCGACCTCCTCGATGAGGCGCGTCGTCCAGTCCTTGAGGTTGGGGCGCTCCCAATCCTTCTGCGCGACGCGCCGGCCGGTTGAGAGCTTCTTTTCCCACCGGGTTTGCCAATGCTCGGGGCCGGAATTGCCGAGCCCTGGAACAAAAAGGATATCGGCGTCTGAGGTGCGCATGCGTTTCGGGTTATGGTCTTCGAAGGAATCGGCGCGCCCATTCTACCCCATTCTCGCGCTCGCGCCTCTTTGCGCTTCCTTGCGTCACTTGGCGATCGGCTCACTTGGCGATCGGCTCACTTGGCGATCGGCTCACTTGGCGATCGGTTCACTTGGCGATCGGTTCGCTTGGCGATCGGTTCGCTTGGCGATCCGCTTGCCTCTCGCGCACCAATCCGGTTAGCTCAGCGTCGATCGATATCGCGAAGCGCGAAGCTGGACGGAAGGGTTAAGCTCATGAGCACCGCGACTCTCAGGAAGACAAACCGCAAATCCCCAATCGTCACCTCGAAAAAAGGAAAGCCTCTGCCGGCGAAGGCCAAAATTGCGAAGGCGAATGATGCCAAGGTTCACGACGGCAACCGGCCGCGCCCTTTCCCGATCGAGCAGCACATCATCGGTGGACGCATGCGCCCCTCGGTGTCTGGCGAGACCATCCCGGTCATTGCGCCCGGTGACGGCAATGTCTTCGCCGAAATCGCGTCGGGCGCCGCGGCGGATATCTCGCGCGCGGTCGCGGCGGCGCGCGCCGCATTCGAGGGCGCTTGGGGGTGCCTCACCGCGACGGAGCGCGGCCGCCTGCTCCTCAAGCTTTCCGAGGCCGTGAGCGCTCACGCGGCCGAGCTCGCCGCGCTTGAAAGCCGCGACACGGGCAAGCCGATCAGCCAGGGCAAGGCCGATGTCACCGCGCTCGCACGCTATCTCGAATATTATGGCTCCGCGGCCGACAAGCTGCATGGCGAGACCATCCCGTTCCTGAATACGCATCTCGTCGCGATTCTGCGGGTGCCGCATGGGGTCACCGGACACATCATTCCCTGGAACTACCCGGTGCAGATATTCGGCCGCTCGGCGGGCGCGGCGCTCGCGGCAGGCAACGCCTGTGTCGTGAAGCCGGCCGAAGACGCGTCCTTGAGCATCCTCAAGGTCGCGCACCTCGCGCTCGAGGTGGGCTTTCCGGAAGGCGCGCTCAACGTCGTGACCGGGCTCGGCCGGACGGCGGGGGCCGCGCTCGCTTCCCATCCCGGCATCGATTTCATCTCCTTCACCGGCAGCCCGCAGACAGGGACCTCGATCCAGGCGGCCGCGGCACAAAACCATGTGGGGGTGACGCTCGAGCTCGGTGGTAAATCGGCACAAGTGGTGTTCGGCGATGCCGATCTCGAGAGCCTCCTGCCGGTCGTCGTCAATGCCATCATCCAGAACGGCGGGCAGACCTGCTCGGCCGGCAGCCGCCTCCTGATCGAGCGCTCAGCCTATGAGCGCGTGGTCGAGGCAGTGGGCAAGCGCTTCGCGGCGCTGCGCGCGGGACCGCCCGAGCGCGACCTCGATCTTGGCCCGATGATCAACATCGCGCAGAAGCGCCGCATCGATACCTATCTCGCGGGCGCCTCCGTCGACCGCCTCAAGACGCTCGCCACGGGGACGATCGTGAAAGACGCGCCGAAGGGTGGCTATTACGTGCCCCCGACGCTCATCGGCCGCCCGCCGGAGAACCACAAGATCGTGCAGGAAGAAGTCTTCGGCCCCGTGCTCGCCGCGATGACCTTCGAGGATGAAGCCGATGCCGTCCGTCTCGCCAATGGCACGCCTTACGGGCTCGTCGCCGGCGTCTGGTCGCGTGACGCCAAGCGCGCCTTGCGCGTGGCCCGCAAGATGCGCGCCGGCCAGGTCTTCGTGAATTCCTATGGAGCGGGCGGCGGCATCGAGCTGCCCTTCGGCGGCTTTGGCCGCTCAGGCCATGGACGCGAGAAGGGCTTCGAAGGCTTGCGGGAATTCACGACGACGCAGACGCTCGTGATCGCGCATGGCGAGTAGCGGCAACACGCTTCGCCTCGGGCCAAGGGCCGATCGGCTGCTCTTCACCTTGTGTTCGACCACTTGAGCATCGACGCTACATGCGCCTTTGCGGATAGGCGTCGGTGCGGTGCAAGGCGCGCCAGATCCACAGCACGATGATCGAGCCGACGAGCGCGGCAAGGAAATGATCGAGCGAATTGCGCAGGCCGAAATGCGCAAGGGTCGCGAGTTCCGAGCCCACATAAGAGCCGGCGATGCCGATGAGGATGTTGGTGAAGATCCAATGCCTCGAGCCCAGAATCATTCCGGCGATCCAGCCGGCAAATCCCCCGATGATGATGAGCGCGAAAAAGCCCATGGGTTGAGAATCTCCGACGAAGGCGACGGGCTGATCCATGGTCCTCTCCTTGTCCGGATGAAGATGCGATCCTACGCCAATTGTTCGACTTCTTGCCAAATATCGAGAATCGTCGCGATGCCGTGACGATCTGACTTCAAAATACATTATCTAGTCTTGATGCTTTTGCCAAAATCCCCTTTCGCAATTCGGTGGTCTCCGGGTCGAGCCGGCTCAGCCCGCAGCCGAACCGGAGGCGAGGAGAGCGTCGAGGCGCGAGAGATCGCTGTAATGGCACAAGAGCACGCCCGTCGTTTTCGACAAGGCTTCCGCCGAGCGCGTGAAGCCTGCGTTGGAGACGACCGCCGCGACCGTGGCGCCATAGTGTTTTCTCGCACTGAAGGCTTCCTGAACCGCCTTGTTGCCGACCGCCGAGCGGTGCAGCTTGCATTGCAACACGATGGTGACGCCATCCTTCTCCGCGATGACATCGGCGCCTTGATCGCCGGAAGTGCCGGTGGCGCGCGCTTTCCAGCCCGCCGCGTGGAGCGCCATGGAGCACCAATGCTCGAATTCCGCAGGCGACAAATCCTTCGCCATCGCGAGCGAAGTCTCGAGCTCGTGGGCGCGCCGCGACACAGGAGCCGCGATCAACTCGTCGAAGAGCGCCTCACGGCGAAAGGCGATGGCGCCGCGCTCGGATGCGCTCAAGTGCGGCATTACCAGCTTGTCGATGAAATAGCGGTATTCCTTGCGCCAAGGCCCCTCGTCGACGAGGCCATAGGGGTCCGTCTTGACGAGCGTCAATCGTCGCCGCGCCAAGGTCTCGAGATGAGTCTCGACCAGGCTTGCGATCTTGCCGCGCGCGGTAGCGACATGGCGCAATCCGCGCAGCAACGCGAGAACGCCCCAGAAGGCTGTGAGGCCAAGCGCGATCGAGATCAGGGTCGGCGCGGACGGCATTGGCGTACGAACTCGCGGCGCGTTTCGTTCTTGTGTTGTTCTAGCGCGAAACGGGCCTCGGGTCTAATCGGGTGCGTCCTTGAAATGACGGGACATTGCGAGCTCCGAACCGGCGCGGGACAAGAGAGCGGCGAGGCGGCATTAAAACACCTGCAACGCCGAGGCCTCGATATTTTGCCGCAAGGTTCTATGCAGGCTGTCGCGTGTCATAATATCAGCAGGGCGTCCAAGAATTTGAGCGGCCGCCTCCTTCACATCCATGAGCTCATAAAGCCCCAGCTTGCCCTTCTGATAGTCGAAGAAGAGGTCGATATCGGATTCCTCGCGTGCTTCGTCACGCACCGTGGAGCCGAACATGTAAAGATGTTCGACGCCAAGGCGTTTCAGATCGGCGGCATGCGCCTTGAGACGGCTTACGGCTTCATCACGCTTCATGGCGACATCATAGCATGGTGGAGCCGGAAGACGTGAAAGTTCCGCGCCTCTGCATTCCGGACGGCCGTTCAAGGCGTGGGCTGACCATTGCCGAGGACTGTATCAGCGAGTCATTTCGTGTATTTTCCGGAAGGCGTCGGCTGTCATTTGAGTGGTTTCCGTCGGCCGGAGGACAACATGAACTGGGAGGTCTTCATCACCTGCGCGGTCACCGGGGCGGGGGGCGGGGCTTCGCGGAGTGAGAAAATTCCGATCACGCCGCGCGAGAGTG
>DASZIL010000141.1:0-11211 GCA_035949255.1 Beijerinckiaceae bacterium
CCGATTTGCCGCCCGAGGACTTGCCGGAATCCGAAGGCTTCGAGTCCGAAGGCTTGGTATCAGAAGGCTTGGTATCAGAAGGCTTGGTATCAGAAGGCTTGGTATCAGAAGGCTTGGCATCGGAAGACTTGGCATCGGAAGACTTGGCATCGGAAGCCTTCGCATCGGAAGCCCTGGCCTCGGCAGAGGGTCGGCCCGGCTTCTCGGCGCCTTTGCGCGCCGGCTTGCCGGTCTCTGCCGGCGCGCCGCGCGCGGGCAATTTCCCCTGCGCCTCGTCCTTCGCGATACTCGGCAGCGCCCTCGCTGCGCCAGCGGGTGCGTCCCCCTTCGATTGCTCGAATTTGAGCCCGAATTGCACCGACGGGTCGAAAAAACCGCTCACCGCGTCGAAGGGAATGACGAGCTTCTCGGGAACGTTGGAGAAGGAGAGCCCGACCTCGATCGCATAATCGCTGACCGCGAGATCCCAGAACTGGTGCTGGAGCACGATGGTCATCTCGTCGGGATATTTGTCGCGCAGCGCTTGCGAGATGCGCACGCCCTTCTCGCGCGTTCGAAAGGAGAGGTAGAAATGATGCTCGCCCGGAATGCCGTCGCGTATCGCATTGGCGAGCACGCGGCGCACCACGCCCTTCAGCGCGTCCTGGACGAGAAGATCATAGCGGATCAGGTCGGTCGGCATCGTCGCTCGTCGGCTTGCCTGGCGCTTTCCCGAATGGCGCTTTCCCCAATAGGCGCTCCCCATACGCGAAAGCGGAGGCTTCTGTTGCCGGGCGCCTCCAGACCCCGCCTTACGCGGCTAAGCGGAAGGGCTTGATTTCGGAAGCTTACGCTGCATTACGCAGCGACGGCAACCGGAGCATAGTTGTCATTGGCAACTGTGCTTGTGGTCCGATAACGGTGGAACCATGCCGGGCAAAAACAAACCCTTTACACCCTCGTCGATCCTATTTCGCCCCCACCTAGAACCGGCTGTCGCGGTTCCGGTTCCAGGTGGAGGCGCCGGGTACCGCCCCCGGGTCCGAATGGTTTATTCCGATCGTCATTTATCGCCATAGCCGCCGTGAGGCGGCAATTGCCAATATAAGCGATCGCGGCCGCGATTTGAAGCCTCGGACGCGCCTTAGGGCCAGCTCGTCTCGTCGTTTGCGTGAAAGCCTTGAGCCGGCAAGAGCGGGAGCGATCGTTCCGGCCGCGGACGAAAGCTCTCCAGGCGAACGCCGTTGGCGGCATTTCTTTCAGGCGCGCGGCGGCTTCAGCCTGCGGCGGGACAAATGAAAGCCCGCCCCTTCGCCGGCCGGGCCCGCGCCTTTCACATAGTGGCGTTGCCAGCCTTGCTTCACCGCATCGGGCTCGCGCCGCGCGAGGCCGGCGTTGAAATCGGTGCGGCTCACGGTCCACTTATCGTAAGCGGCTTTCATCTCGGCATCGTCCGCCAAGGTCTTGATGCGCGGCTCGATCGATTCGTAGAGCGCGTGAGGGACGGGCGTGACGAAGCAGAAGGGCTCGCCCGCCGCGAAGCGCACGGTGCCCGGGCGGGTGAAGCGCCAGTTCATGGTGAAAGGGAAGGGCAGCCAATCCGTTTCGACGAGGCCGTCGAGCGCAACGATGCCGTGCTTCACCATGTTCGGCGCGCCGCGGCACCAGAGCGCCCAGCCGGGGCTGGTGCGAAACAAATAGCCGGTGTGGAAGGTCAGGACGCCATGGCCGAAATGCGACACCACCCGGCGCGTGACCGACGCGGGCTCGCCCAAAGGCCGCAGCTGAATGTCCGTCGTGAGATTGCCCCCGGTCCAGGTCGCCGAAAAAGCGCAAGGCAGGATGATCTCCCAGCCGGACGCATTGGCGATCGAGAGCGGAATGCACCGATAGGCGTATCGTTGGTCGGTGAGATCCATCCAGTCGCGCTCCGGCCGTGCCGGGACGAGCTCGGGAGGGTCGTCCTCCGTGCGATAGCAGGTGAGCTCGGGCGCTTCGATCACCGGTCTTGGCTCCGGCGCGGATGTTGACGGCTTCTGCATGCTTGGCACCTCGTCGTCAGGCGACGCACGAGTGAACCTTTTCCGAGAAGCGCGCAACCGCCAGAGGATGATCTTGGAAAACGGAAACCGTCTTTCCGAAAAGATTATGCTCCTCTAATAACTTAGAGCGTGACGGCGGTCCCATTCGATGCCGGCACGCTCTAAGCCGCGATCGAGGTTCCGCCGCGAGAGCCCGGATGAAATCCGGTGGAGGGTTCCCAGGCATGGCCATGCATCTTCACGCGAAGGCTGGTAAAATGGCCTCCGACTCACAAGGATTCGCGAGCCCCGGCCCATGCGCGCCTATCTCGACCTTCTCCGGGACGTTCTCGAAAACGGCGTTCCCAAGGGCGACCGGACGGGGACCGGAACGCTCTCCGTCTTCGGCCGGCAGATGCGCTTCGATCTTGCGCAGGGCTTTCCTTTGGTCACGACCAAGAAGCTGCACCTCAAATCGATCGTGCACGAGCTTTTGTGGTTTCTCCAAGGCGACACGAATATCGCCTATCTCAAGCAGCATGGCGTCTCCATCTGGGACGAATGGGCCGATGAGGAAGGCGACCTCGGCCCGGTCTATGGGCGGCAATGGCGCTCCTGGCCCACGCCCGAAGGCGACAGCATCGATCAGATCGCCTGGCTCATCGACGAGATCCGCCGGAACCCGAATTCACGCCGTCTCGTGGTGAGCGCCTGGAACCCCGCCGATCTCGCCAAGATGGCGCTCGCGCCCTGTCATTGCCTCTTCCAATTTTACGTGCTGACCGGCGCCGATGGTGTGGCGCGTCTTTCCTGCCAGCTCTACCAGCGCTCGGGAGACATCTTCCTCGGCGTTCCCTTCAACATCGCGAGCTATGCGCTTCTCACGCATATGATCGCTCATGTGACGGGGCTCGGCGTCGGCGATTTCGTGCACACGCTCGGCGACACGCATCTTTATGTGAACCATCTCGAGCAGGCGCGGCTGCAGCTGCAACGCGAGCCTCGCCCATTGGCGCGCCTCAAGCTCGATCCTTCGGCGAAATCCCTCTTCGATATGCGCTTTGAGGATGTCGTGATCGAGGGTTACGACCCCTGGCCCGCCATCAAGGCGCCGGTCGCCGTGTGAGGCGATGGCTATAATTCGGTGACAGCTTACTATTATACCTTTTTAACGTTTGCTTTTGTATTTCGGTAAATTAGTAAGCTGTCACCGAATTTCCTCTTCACGCATCGTCGCGGATGCTTTTGTCCTTCGCGCGCGCGGCGCGCGCCCGCAGGATGAGGATCGCCACGACCAGCACGGTGACGGCGGCGAGCCCCGCCGCCAAGGTCGGATCGACACCGCGCTCTTGCAGGCGCGGACCGAGCATCGCGTCCTCGGCGATCATTTCGCCGGCGACCCAGCCGAGAAGAGCACCCCCGCCGACCGCGAGGATGGGAAAGCGCCGCAAAAGCGGCATGATGAGCGCCGAGCCCCAGACGATCAGGGGGATCGAGAGCAGGATGCCGAAAACGAAGACGCTGAGGTTCTGCCGCGCCGCCGCGAGCAGGGCGAGCACATTGTCGAGGCTCATGATGGCGTCGGCGACCCCGATGGTCCAGACGGCGGCCCATAGGTTGCGGGCGGCGGGCACATCCGCGCGCCCGTGCCCGTCGTCGCAGGCGAGCTTGACGCCGAGATAAAGGAGCACGAGGCCGGCCGCGAATCTGAGGAGCGGCACCTCCAGCACCTGCACGGCCACGAAGGCGAAGAGCACGCGCAGCGTGATCGCGGCCGCGATGCCGAGCGCCATGCCGAGCCGGCGCTGCGCGTCGGGAAGGGAACGGCAAGCGAGCGCGATCACGACCGCGTTGTCGGCGGAGAGGATGAGATCGATCCACACCACCTGCGCGATCGGGCCGAGAACGGCGAGATCGAGGCTCATCCGCCGGGCCGATGATAGCGTGGGGAGAGCGTGAGGCCGATGTTCACCGGCCTCACGCGGCGCTGAGCGCCTCAGGGAGGAGGAGTGGCGCGCGCGTCGTCAGGAATTCCTCCACCGCCTCGACGAGACGGTCGCATTCCGCGTCGCCGATCGGCAACGAAAGGATGAGCATGCCGCGGCGCGCGAGATAGATGCCGCGCTCCAGCAAGTCGAAGAAGAAGAGCTCCTTCAGCCCTTGATGCCCGCGCACCGCATCGCGCGGTGTGCGCACCGGGGTTGCGGAAAAATGCACCGCCATCAGCGAGCCATAGCCGGTGAACTCCATGGGAGCGCGGCGCGACGCGCAAAGCTCGTTGAGGCGCCGCCTCAAATCCTCGCCGCGCGCCGAAAGCTCGCGAGCCGCTTCGGGCGTGAAGATCTCGCTCATCCCGGCAAGCCCCGCCGACATGGTGAGGATATTGTTGTTGAAGGTGCCGGCATGCGGCAGGGCGTCGGCGCGGCGTGGATCATAGAGGCCCATGAGATCGGCGCGGCCGCCGAAGGCGCCAAACGACATGCCGCCGCCGATATATTTGCCGAGCGTCGTCATGTCGGGGATGATGCCGAAAGCCTCCTGCAAGCCGCCAGGCGAGAGGCGCGAGGTCATCACCTCGTCGAAGATCAGCACCGCGCCTGAGCGCGAGGCGCCGTCGCGCAAGGCCTGGAGGAACTCGCGGTCCCCCGGGATGCAGCCGCCCGAGCCGAGCATCGGCTCGACGAGGATCGCGGCGAGCTCCGACCCATGCTCCTCGATCAGCGCCTCGGCGCGGGCCACGTCATTATAGCTGCCGATGATGAATTGATGGGGCGCGTTCACCGGCGCTCCGCCGCCGCCGAAATAAAGCACGCCACCATGGTAGCCGCCTTCGAAGACGAGGATCTTGCGCCGCCCCGTCGCCACCGTGACGGTGGCGAGCGCCATGAGATTGGCTTCCGTTCCGGAATTGGTGAAACGAATGAGATCGAGCGAGGGGAAGCGGTCGCAGACGACGCGCGCGAGCTTCCCTTCGAGAAGATTGTGAGCCGAGAGGTTGATGCCGCCGTCGAGCGCGCGATCGATGGCGGCGCGAATGCGCGGATGGGAGTGCCCATAGATGCCGGCCGTGTATTCGCCGAGGAAATCCAGATAGTCATGGCCGTCCGCGTCGCGCAGGTAGCAGCCGGCACCGCTCTGCATCGCCAGCGGGAAGGGCGCATAGAACAGAATCGTGCGCGTGTTGCCGCCCGGCAGGGCCGCGCAGGCCTCCTCATGCGCCGCCCGGCTCTTCGGATTGCGCTTCACGAAGGCTTCGCGCGCCTCGGCGAGCGCGGCCTCAATACTGATGTTCCTCACGGCCATCGGCGAACCCCGCTGCTTGATCTCGGCTTCGGGGACAGAAGCCTAAAGCATCATCCGCGCAAAGGGGAAGTATTTTTGGCGGGAGCGGCAAGGGCCATGTGGATGCGGTCATGCGCGGGCTTGGCCCGCGCATCCACGTCTTCGAGTGGTGGGGCGATAAAGGCCGGGCCGACACCCCGACATGACGAAGAGGGGCGAGCTTCTTCCGGACATTGTGCGGGATGGTACAGCCGGGTGGATTCGAACCGCCGACCCCCAGATCCACAATCTGGTGCTCTAACCAACTGAGCTACGGCTGCATGACGCGAGATGCCGGTCGCATCCCTTCAGGACCGCTCAGGCTTCATTTTCACCTTCGCGGGCACGACCACGCGATGGGTCTTACGATAGGGATCAAGAGTTTGCAACATCGGCCCTGAGCGATGGCTTCGCGCCAGTTTTCCCGGTTTTGCGGCCCTCGACGAGGGTGCCGAGGCGCAATTGATGATTGCCCAAATGGGCGACCGCCCTATTTTTGACAGTATCTCCCTGGCCATGGCGGGACCGATGCTGCGAGAAGCGGGTAAGCTTTCGCGCGCCTCGCCATGGAGCTCGATGCCTCCCCGATACCGATTTTTGGACGAGGCTCGATTTTGGACAAGGCTCGATGATGAGTTGGATTTTTGCGCTTTTGGGTTTGGCGGCCGTGGCCGTGGGTGGCGGCGCCATCGTGATGGGCTGGCCGCTCGTGCCGCTCGAGCGCGGCTGGACCCTGGTGATCGCCGGCTCTGCTTTTGCTTCGGGCGGTCTCATCTGTCTCGCGCTCGCCGCGCTCCTGGGCGAGGCCCGCCGCACGCGCCGCGCGATCGAGCGCGTGCTCGAGGAGCTCGCCTGGTCGCGCCCCATCGAGCGGATGAGCGCCACGATGCTTCCGGCCGAACATGAAATTATCGCTGCGCGTCCGGCCGAACGCTCATACGCGCCCTCCTCCGCGACCTCACCTCATTTCGACAAGAGCGAGCGCGTCACCCCGCCCATGCCGGTCATGCCGGCGGCTGCCCCGCTCGGGGTGCCGGAGCCTCTGATTGAAGCCAAGCCCGTGGCGGAACGCCGTGAGGCAAGGCAGGAACCGAGGCTCGATCCGCATCCAGCCGGCGCCGCCATGGAGCCTTCGGCGAGCGCGAGCGCCGCGGCCGCGTCTCACCCGGCCGCCGCCGAAAGCGACGCGCATCAGGCCGCCAGGGAGCCGCAGGAGTTGCAGCCGGCGCGCAGCTTCAGCGTTGGGGATACGAGCTTCGTCGTCTTCACCGACGGCACGATCGAGGCGCGCACGCCCAAGGGAGCGCGTCGCTTCGGCTCGATGGAGGAGGTGCGAAGCTACCTCGAGGAATCCGCCGCGTCATAGCTTTCCGCTAGTTCGCATTGGAGAAGCTCGTGAGCGAGAGTTCGCGTCGGAGAGACTCGTGTCGGATAGAACGTTAGAACTTGGCCTTGCCGCAAACTTGTCGTAGGCAGCGGCCGGTCGCCGGCTCTGGCGGCATTGTCCTATCGAGACGTTGATGCAGGCTCTCGTCGCGCTTTGGGAGAGAACGGAGGATGCCTTCGCATCCGGCCTGCTCGCGCCTTTCTTTTCCTCGATCGGCATCGCCAAATACATGGGCGACCCCGCCGAGATCGCCCAGTTTCTCATGGTCAACGCGATTCAGATCGCGATCATCGGCCTGTTGTTTCGTCCCCTCGAGACCATCCTGCCGCAGGAGCGTTGGGAAAGCCGCAAGCTCACCCGCATCGACCTCTTCTACACTTTGCTGAAGGAGTTCGGGCTCGTCCCGCTCTTCACCTTCGTGTTGCTTTTGCCGGCGAGCAATTGGCTTGGCGAAAAGCTCGGGCTCTCGGGAGGGGACACGACGCTCATCGAGGATTGGCTTCCCTGGATCAGTGACAAGCCGGTCCTGCTCTTCGCGCTTTATTTCGCGATCTTCGATCTCACCCAATATGTCATTCATCGCTTGCAGCACGCCCTTCCCTGGTGGTGGGCGCTGCACAGCCTCCACCATAGCCAAAGACAGGTGAACTGCTGGACGGATGATCGCAACCATATGCTCGATGACGTGCTCGAGGCCGTCTTCCTCGGCATCGTCGGGCTGATCGTGGGCGTGCCGGCCGGCCAATACGCGGTGCTGATCCTCATGGGCCGGCTGATCGAGAATTTCTCGCACGCCAATGTGCGCATCCGTTTCGGGCCTGTGATCGACAAGCTGCTCGTCGATCCCCTGTTTCATCGGTTGCATCACATGCGCGCCGATCCGCGAGATGCGGTCAATTACAATTGCAATTTCGCGCTGGTGCTGCCGATCTGGGAGATCGCCTTCCGCACCGCGCTCTACGGCGAGGAGCCGCGCCCTTGCGGCGTCGACGATCCCGATATCGACGCGGATAACGAGCGCTCCTGGGCGGGCCAGCAGATCGCCGGGTTCCAGCGTTTCTGCAGGGCGCTGCGCTCCTCCTGGCTGCGCGAGCCGCAAGCGGCCTTTCCGGACGCGGGAAGCGGTTCGCGATAGGCTAGAGCATGCTGGCTTTGAGTGGATTCGCCATCATGCTCTAGTCACCAGTGGAGCATAATCCTTTCGGAAAAATGGTATCCATTTTTCCGGATCATGGTCTAGGGCTGACGCGCCGAGTCCGAGCCGGCGGCGACCGGCGCAAGGCCGCAGGCCCACAGCGCGAAGGCGTGCGTCAAGGCGAATTCGGCGAGGCGATCGAAGCGGCCGGGCGCCCCCATGTGACCGCCGCTCATCTCGGTGCGCAGCAGCACCGGCTTTCCGGAAAGGGAGTGGGCGCGCAGCTTAGCGACCCATTTGGCCGGTTCCCAATAGGTGACGCGCGGGTCGGCGACGGCGGCGATCGCGAGGATCGCCGGGTAGTGTCGAGGCTCGATATTCTCCAACGGCGAATAGGCAAGGATCGTCTTGAAATCGCGCTCGCTCAAAAGCGGGTTCCCCCATTCGGGCCATTCGGACGGCGTCAGGGGAAGATCGGCGTCGAGCATGGTGGCGAGCACATCGACGAAAGGCACCTCGGTGACGATGCCGGCGAAGAGTTCGGGCGCGCGGTTCGCCGCGACGCCCATCAGCATGCCGCCCGCGCTGCGGCCATTGGCGACGATGCGGCCGGCCGCGGTGTAGCGCTTCTCGATCAGCATGCGGGCGACGCAAAGATAATCCGAGAAGCTGTTTTCCTTTTCGGCTCGCTTGCCTTGCGTGTACCAGCGCCAGCCCTTCTCGGTGCCGCCGCGCACATGGGCGAGCGCATAGATCATGCCGCGATCGACGAGCAACAGGCGGTGGTTAAGGAAATTCGGCAGCACGGGAGAGCCATAGGCGCCATAGCCGTGAAGCAGGCAGGGCGCGCTGCCGTCGAGCGCGAGGTCGCGGCGATAGAGTAGCGTCACCGGGATCGCCTCGCCGTCCGCCGCCGAGGCGTGGATCCGGCGCACCACGTAATCATCGGAATCATGGCCCGAGGGGACGATCTGGCGCTTCACCAAGATCCGCTCGCGGCTCTCCATGTCGTAATCATAAGTCTCCGCGGGAAGCGCAGGCGTCGAAAGGGTGAAGCGCAAGATGTTCGTGTCGAACTCTTCTCCCGCATCGAGGCTGAGCGCGAAGGCCTCCTCGTCGAAGGCGATGGCGTGCTCTTCGCCGCTCGCGAGCGCCCGGATGATGAGGCGCGGCAGGCCGTTCTCCTGCTCGAGCCAGACGAGATGGCGCGCGAAGATCGCGTGGCGCAGCACCATGACGCCCGGCCGATGCGCCACGATATCTCGCCAATTCTCGGGCGCGGGCGCTGAAAGAGGCGCCTCGACGATCTTGAAATCCTCGGCCCCGTCACGATTGGTGCGGATGAAGAGGCGATCCTTCCCGATCTCGACCTCATAGCGCACCCCCGCTTCGCGGGCGGCGACGAGGCGCGGCGGTGCGTCCGGCCGCTCGAGATCGAGGATGAAGGTTTCCGAGGTCTCATGATCGCGCACCGCGATTGAGGCGTGCCGCCCCGTGCGCTCGCGATGGACCGAGACGAACCAGCCAGGCGTCGCCTCCTCGAGGACGAGGCGATCCTCGTCAGCCGGCATGCCGATGCGGTGACGCCAAATCGAGCGCGCGCGGTGATTTTCATCGAGCCTCGCGTAGAGAAAGGATTTGCCGTCGCTCGCGAAGACGGCCGGGTCCCCATGCAGGTTCAAGATCGCGTCGGCGCGCGCACTGGGGACTTGATCGGGAAGGTCGATGCCGGTCGCGAGATCGCGAAGCCGAATGATGAAGAACTCCGCCCCCGCTTCATCGACCGCGTAGGCGAGGAGGCGGTGATCGGGCGAATGGCTCGCCGGGCCAAGCTGGAAGAAGCCGTGGCCCGCCGCGAGGGCTTCGCCATCGACCAGAACCTCCTCCTCGCCGCCCGTTCGCGGCCGACGAACGAGACGGGGATGCTGGGCGCCTCCGAGCCAACGTCGATAATAGTGGAAAGGCCCGGAGGGGAGGGGCGCCGTCGCATCCTCATCCTCGATGCGTCCGCCGAGCTCCCGCTTCAGCTCCGCGATCAGCGGCGCGAGCGGGCGAAGCACCGCATCGGCATATTCGTTCTCCGCTTCGAGATGCGCGCGGATGTCCGGCGGCAAAGCGGAGCCATCTTGTAGCACCTCGCGCCAATTGGGTGCTTTGAGCCAATTATACGCATCGCTGATAACATTACCGTGATGAGAAAATTCGCACGAACGCATCGCGACCGACGGCGCTTTTGGCCCACGATCAACGAGCGGCGCGTTCATTTCGAAAATCTCACGTCAATCTTCGAAAGAGGCTTCGGATCGCCGATCTCCTGATCTGGGTTTCTTTCCAAGTAATTGATCATTATAACTTTTTTATCCTGCAAGTTGCTGTTATAGCGAGTTCGGGGAAGTTTCCTATCCGCTATTTTCTCTCAATTCCAGCACGCGTACGAAGATTCTTCAGCAATTCCCGCTACCCGCCGAAATAGATTGAAGGGGACGAAAGGCTAGCGCGGGAATTCTCCCGCGTCCGCGAAATTCAGATATTTTTGGCCAAATTTGCGACGTTTTTAGCATCGAATGCTGAAGGCGCAGTTGAAATCACAGAAGACCGAGAGTAGATCAGCGCCGGCGGCTCTACGAAGCGTAGAGGCCGCGTTCCACGAAATCGTGATGCGTTAGAATCGGACGAATCGCGCCATCTCTGTTGGCCTATGCCGACAGAATTGGAGGGCGCCGGCTCGTCCAAAGTCGATTCACACCTCAGAAAGGCCAACAATGGAACTCAACACTAATGAGAGCTCTGCGCAGTTCATCGAACTTGCGACCGACATCGTCTCTGCTTACGTCAGCAACAATTCGGTCGGCGCCGGTGAGCTTCCGATCCTGATCAAGGACGTCTACGGAGCCTTGACGCGCGTCACCAACCCGGAAGCCCATTCGCCGGCGACGAACGCGAAGCCCGCCGTCTCGATCAAGAAGTCGATCACGCCGGACTACATCATCTGCCTCGAGGACGGGAAGAAGTTCAAGTCCCTGAAGCGGCATTTGCGCACGCAATACGGGCTTTCGCCCGAGCAATACCGCGAGAAGTGGAGCCTCGCTTCCGACTACCCCATGGTCGCGCCGAACTACGCCGCCGCACGTTCGCGCCTCGCCAAGCAAATGGGGCTCGGGCAGGCGCGGACCAAGCGTCGCCGCTAAAAACGTCCCGCGAGGGGCGGGACTCTGTCCGAAAAACTCATCTTATTTATAGGAAAATAAGATGAGACTTGGGGGAGCCGGTCGTCTGATGGATGCGTCAAGCATCCATCAGCGCCCCGGGGAATAACTGTGAGCCAAGACTAATTAGCTTGGAGGAACAAGCTATCGCGTTCGCGTTTT
>DASZIL010000142.1:0-11859 GCA_035949255.1 Beijerinckiaceae bacterium
TCGAGCGAGGCGACACCGGGCGCTCCGATCCTTTGGAAGGCGGGCATTACCGATATCGGCACGTCGCCGACGGCGCCCGCGCTGACCGCAACGACCCGCAAGCCCGAATATGACGGCTTCGTGCGCACCTGCTACAGCGATTCCGAGCAGGGCAAAGCGGACGCCCAATACCTCCACGACGTCCTCAAAGTGAACAAGATCGTGACCATCCACGACGGCAGCCCCTATGCTCGTGGGCTCGCTCTCGCGACGGAGGAAAACTTCAAGGCCAAGGGGGGCACGGTCCTGTCGCAGGAGGCAGTCGACCCGAAAGACGTCGACATGCATCCGCTGCTGACCCGCATCGCCAGCGAAAAGCCCGAGGCGCTCTATTTCCCGATTTTCGTCGCCGCAGGAGCACAAATCCTGCGACAGGCGAAGGAGACGCCCGGCCTGGACAAGATTCCCTTGATCGGCAGCTCCGGCATGTTGGCGGCGGACTTGATCGAAGCCGCCAAGGACTCGGTCGTGGGATTCCGGATCACCTATCCCGATCTCTCCGAGGAGGCGATGGGCAAGGGCTATCCGGCTTTCGTGGAGAAATACAAGAAGGCCTATGGCGAGGCGCCGATCGAAGGCTACCACTCTTATGGGTACGACGGCGCGGAGCTCGCGTTCAAGGCGGTCGAGAAAGTCGCCAAGACCGACGCCAAGGGCGTGACCTACATCGGCAAGAAGGCCCTTCGCGACGCCGTTTTCGGGACCACGTTCGACGGCATCAGCGGGCCGATCGAGTGCGATAAATACGGCGAGTGCGGCAAGTTCCATCCGGCGGTCTACGAGTACACCAGTGCCGATCCCAAGTCGTTCAAGATCGGGGTGAACCCCAAGAAGATTTGGCCCTGAGCGCTCGTTTCGTTGCATGCCGCCGGTCTGGCGCCGCCTTACGCGGCGCCAGACCGCGGTTTGTTTTTTGTCCCCTGGAGCGGGTCGCAATGTAATGACATCGTATTCCTCTGTGATTTCCGTGATCTTGCGGTGCTCTCTCGGGGCGAAGCGCTTTCGCTTTGGCCCATCGCGCCCTAGCGCCTGCCTCTAAGGGTCATCGAATGGCCGACGTCGCGGCGACCCGCCCGCTCATCCCCCGCCTCAGCAGCCTCGCGCGCTTCACTTTCGTGGACGTGATCCTCTGGTGCTTGCGCATCGCCGTCGTGGTGGTGGTGGTGGGCGGCACGATCGGAACCTTGATCAAAGGGCGCTACGCGGCCGCCCAATGGCTCGACCTCCTGATGTTCGGGCTCACCATCGGCAGCGTCTACGCGCTGATCGCGCTCGGCTACACCATGGTCTACGGTGTGCTGCGGCTCATCAACTTCGCCCATGGCGACCTGATGATGACCGGCTCCTTCGCCGGATATTTCGTGGCGACATCGCTCGACCGGTCGGGCTTCCTCAACCAAAGCCCGCTCCAGGCGGTGAGCTTGATCCTGTTGGTGGCGATCATAACGTCGATGACGATCGCGGTGGTGATGGAGCGCATCGCCTATCGGCCGTTTCGGCATGTTCGCGGCCTGGCGCCGCTCATCTGCGCGATCGGCGTGTCGTTTTTTCTGGAGCAAACCTTTCGCGGGCTTTTCGGGCCCAGCATCCGCTCCTACCCGGATCCCAAGTGGCAGACGATCCCGGTGAATGTGTTCGGCTACTCGGTTCCGCGCGTCGACGCCGTCGTGATCGTACTGGCGATCGTCGCGATGGCCGTCCTTTACGTCATCATTCAGAAGACGCGGATGGGAACCGCCATGCGCGCCGTCTCGGAGGATGTCGATACGGCTGCGATGATGGGCATCAACGTCGACAAGGTCGTGGTGTTCACCTTTGCGCTCGGCGGCGCAATGGCCGGCATCGCCGGCGTATTCTACGCCTTCGTGTTCAAGCAGGTTTACTTCTACATGGGATTCACGCCGGGAATAAAAGCCTTTGGCGCCGCCGTGCTCGGCGGCATCGGCAGCGTGCCGGGCGCCATGCTCGGCGGCTTCTTTCTCGGCATCGTCGAGTCTGTGGGTCCGGCCTTGTTCCTCGACGGCATCGGCATTCCCGCGCCCTATCAGCTGCGCGATCTGATCGCCTTCACCTTGCTCATCATGGTTTTGATCTTCCGACCGCACGGCATTCTGGGCGAGCGGATGGCGAAGAAGCGCGCGTGAGACGAAGCTCATGACCATGGTGGAAGCCAGCCGAAGTGTCCTGAGCTTGAAAAAGCCGCCGCCCTCCCCCCTCCGGCGGGCGGTGCTGACGGGGCTCGTCTTCGGCATTGTGGGCGTTTATCTGGCGGCGGTCGGCGTTCTTCTCATGATCCACGGCCGCGCGATCATCGTGGGCATGTTGTCACTCGGCCAGGCGGCGCTAGTGACGCTCGGGCTTGGAGCCGGTGCCTTCATCACCCGCCGCGAGAGCCGGCACAGCTTCGCGCAAGTGGTGGTGCACAGCCTCGTGGCCGGCGCCGTCGCGGGCGCTCTGCTCGCGATTCTCGTCCTGGCGACGGACGCCTTCGACCTGCGCGCGATCTTCATAGCGCTCTCGCCCGATCTGCAGGAAATGCTGACCTTCGGATTTGATGTTCCCGTGGGAGCGGCAATTCTGGTCGGCGCCGGCGCGGTGTTCGGTGCTTGCGGCGCTTGGCTGACGCATCTCAAGCCAGCGATCCGCAAACCCATAATGGTCGGCGTTATCGCCGTGGTCGTCGTCGGTGTCTTCCAAGAGTTGATCCAGCTCATATTGCCGACGGCCGACTGGTTCGATCCCGTGCACGACCTGATCTACACCTACGACGGGCTGACACCCGAAGGGGGGCTGGTCATCTTCGTCGTTGCGGCGGGAGTGAGCGCGTTTTGGACCTGGTATGAGAGCCGGGAGGCGGCGGCCAAGCAAATCGCGACCGCGCGGAACCTCGGCACGGCCGTGAAAATCCTGCTGGCGCTGGCGCTCGTCGTCGTGTTCCCGCTCGTTGGCGGCAACTACATCGGCCAGGTCCTCATGCTGGTCGGGCTCTACATTCTCATGGGGATGGGGCTCAACCTGGAAATCGGCCTCGCGGGCCTTCTCGACCTCGGCTTCGTCGCCTTCTTTGCGGTGGGCGCCTATACGACGGCGATTCTCACCGCGGACAGCCCGCACGCCCTTGCCTCGTATACGAGCTTCCCGAGCCTCAACTATTGGCAGGCGATGCCGATCGCCGTATTCGCGTCCGTGATGGTGGGCGTCATGTTCGGAATTCCGGTGCTCGGCGTGCGTGGCGATTACCTTGCGGTCGCGACCTTGGGACTCGGCGAGATCGTGCGGGTGATCGTGCAGTCGGACGCGGCGGCGCCTCTGCTCGCGGGCGCGCAGGGAATTCTCCAGATCCCGAGGCCGAGCATCGGCAGCTTTGATTTCGGCGATCCCACGAGGCTATTCTACCTCACCCTGGTGTGCGCGGGTATCGCCGCCTATTTCGCCTGGCGGCTCGAAAATTCGCGCCTCGGGCGTGCCTGGATGGCGGTGCGCGACGACGAGGACGTGGCGCAGGCGCTCGGCATCAACCTCGTCAAGGTCAAGCTTCTCGCCTACGGCCTCGGCGCGGCTTTCGCGGGGCTCGGAGGATCGATCTTCGCGGTGATGCTGACCTCGGTTTATCCGAGCAGCTTTCAGCTCCTGGTCTCGATCAATGTGCTCGCCCTCATCATCGTCGGAGGCATGGGCAGCCTGCCCGGCGTCATCGTCGGCGCGCTCGCGCTCGTTGGCCTTCCCGAGCTGCTGCGCGAATTCGGCGAGAACCGTTATCTTTTCTATGGCGTGGCGCTCATCGTCATGATGCGCATCCGGCCAGAAGGGCTATGGCCCTCGGCGACGCGCCGGCGCGAGCTGCGAGCGGCGGCGGAAGGCGCCGACCCTGAGCTCGAGCCTGCTCCTTCGCTCGGGACGGTGGCGGCGCTCGAAGCGCCGTCGGGCGAATAGGAGACCGTGGTGCCGGCCCCAACCTCCATCCTCAGCACCAACAAGCTCACCATGCGCTTCGGCGGGCTGGTCGCGGTAGGCGATCTTGATCTCGAGGTGCGCGAACGAGCGATCCACAGCATCATCGGGCCGAACGGCGCCGGGAAGACCACGGTCTTCAACTGCATCATGCAGAACATTCACCCGAGCGCCGGGCAGATCTGGTTCGCGGGCGAACGGATGGACGGGCTCACGCCCGATCGCGTTGCCGCCGCGGGCATCAGCCGCACCTATCAGAACATCCGGCTCTTCCGCAACATCACCGCTATCGAGAACCTCCTGGTCGGCATGCATCTGCATCTGCGCTCGCATTGGTGGGGGGCGCTCTTCAATACGCCGCACACCCAACGCGATGAAGCCGCGGCGAATGACGAGGCGATGAGGCTCTTGCAGTTCGTGGGGCTGCGCGGCCGCGGAGACGTGCTCGCGCGCAACCTCGCCTATGGCGAGCAGCGGCGGCTCGAGATCGGTCGCGCGCTCGCCACCAAGCCGAAGCTCTTGATGCTCGACGAACCGACGGCGGGCATGAACCCACGCGAGACCTCGGAGATGATCGACTTCATCCGCCGGGTGCGTGGCGAGTTCGGCACCACCATCATCCTCATCGAGCATCAGATGCGCGTGGTCATGAACATGTCGGATGTCGTGACCGTGCTCGACCACGGCCTCAAGATCTCGGAGGGCACGCCCGCCGAGGTGCAGCACGACCCGAAGGTGATCGAGGCCTATCTCGGCACCTCGTCGGCGGCTTCGGCGACCGCACGACAGCATCAGGTCGAGCATTTCGCCGAGCCTTCAAGCCCGGCCGGCGCACCGTCATGAGCTCCGGCACAGGATAACGAGGCACAACCGTATAGCGAGGCGCAATGGCGTTGCTCGAGATCGACGACATCCACGTCTACTACGACAACATCGAGGCGCTGAAGGGTGTCTCGCTCGCCGTGGAAGAAAAGCAGATCGTGACCTTGATCGGCGCCAACGGCGCCGGAAAGACCACCACGTTGAAGGCGGTGAGCGGGATCCTTCATCCGCGCGCCGGCGAGATCCGTTTGGGCGGCGAGAGCCTGGCGCACATCGCCCCCCATGACATCGCATCGCTTGGCGTGATGCAGGTGCCGGAGGGCCGGCGCATCTTCGCTCGCCTCACGGTCGATGAAAACTTGCAGATGGGGGCGTTCGCGCGCCGCGATCGTCGCGCCGTCGCCGAGGACAGGGCGCGCGTGCTCGAGCTGTTTCCACGCCTGCACGAGCGATTGAAGCAGGTGGCGGGAACGCTCTCCGGCGGCGAACAGCAGATGGTCGCCACCGCCCGCGCCTTGATGGCGCGTCCGCGTGTGCTCTTGATGGATGAGCCCAGCATGGGACTGTCCCCGGTGATGGTCGAGCATGTGTTCGAGACGATCCGCACGATCAACCAACAAGGCGTCACCATCCTCCTGGTTGAGCAGAACGCATTGCTGGCGCTCAGCATCGCCGATCGCGCCTATGTGCTGGAAAGCGGCCGCGTGGTGCTCTCGGGCCGCGGCCCCGAGCTGATCGACGACGAGAAGGTGCAGCGAGCCTATCTGGGCTGACGACCCGGTGCCGGCGCGGCGCCCGTCACCGGCGGGGCGGCGATGAACGCGCGTGGAGGGCTTCACGCCTCATGGATTTTTTTCGCGTCGCGGCGGCGACTTACCGCGCGATCGAAACCGTCCGCGGCCCTTCTCGGCCACGATTGATGCGAGAGCCGCGTTCAACGGCACGCAGCCACACGCTCGCGGCGGCCTCGACAGCCTCCGCGCTTTACCCGGTCAAGCCCTCCCTCAGGACGCCGGCTCCTGCGCCATGACCCCGTAGCGCCCGATGATGAAGCCATTGCCGATCGTCCCGGTTTCCGGATCGTTCATGCGGCGGAAGGCAACGGCTCCCCCCAGCACCTCCGCGAACACCTGACCGGCGCGCTTGGCATCTTCCTCGGATGGGAATGCGACCTCTTTCTGCACGGCCAGCGTGCCGTCGAGGCCGCGAAAAACGGGTATCACCCCGAACTTGTTAAACGTAGTCATGTCAATCTATGCCCACGCTCTCTTGCCTCATGGCCTTAGTAAATTTCAAATTTTGCCGAAAGTCTACCGCGATTCCGTCACAGTTCATGGCATTTTATTTTAAATGCAGGAGATGGCTTCGAAAAAAGATTTCGCCCCTTATCGAGATTATCTCTGTGATCAGTTCCGATTACCTGAACGCTCGGTGATAAGATTCTCGTACCTCTTATTAATATTTGGCGCCAGCATCGAAGATCCTTCGCGAAGGCGCGCCACACCTGCCGAAGGATAAACAGAAGGAATTGTTTGCCGGCCTCCCATCGGCATTGAGCGATTTTTCGACCCTTTGGCTCCTTTGACGGTAGGAAGCCGCGGCGTTCCGAGCGTTCTTGCAAAGCCTGGCGTCGCGCGGGATACGCTTCGCTCCATGACAATGCGTGCATTCGACGTGGTGGTGATCGGCGCCGGCATCGCCGGGGCAACGGCAGCGGCGCATCTGACGACGGCCGGCCGGCGCGTGGCGCTGATCGAGGCCGAGGACGCGCCGGGCTATCACACGACGGGGCGCTCGACGGCGCTGTGGATCCTCAACTACGGGCCGTCGGACGTGCGGGCGATGACGGCACTGTCGCGCCAGTTCTTCGAGGCGCCGCCGCCCGGCTTCAGCGAGACGCCGCTCATGAGCCGCCGCCCGGTGGTGACGCTTGCGACCCCCGCGCAAGAGCCGGATTTCCGCAAGATGCTCGCGCAGGGCCGCAACATGCGCGAGCTTTCGGCCGCCGAGCTCAAGGAGCGCATCCCGGCCCTGCGGCCAGGCTATGCGGCGACAGCGGCGATCGAGGACGACACATTCGAGATGGATGTCGCCGCCCTGCTCCACGGCTTCCTGCGTCAGCTTCGCGCTTCAGGCGGGGTGCTCGCCTTGCGCAGCCGGGCCGGGCGGATCGAGCGGCGGTCGGGGGAATGGCACGTCGAGGTCTCGAGCGGCGATGTCTTCACCACGCCGGTCTTGGTCGACGCGGCAGGCGCCTGGGGCGATGAGGTCGCGGCGCTCGCGGGCGTCGCGCCGCTCGGCCTGCAGCCGAAACGGCGTACCGCTCTCATCATCGATCCCGCGCCGTGGAAGGTCGCCGATTGGCCCGCGATGAGCGACGCGGTGACGAGCTGGTACGCCAAGCCCGAAGCCCGCTCGAAGCTCCTGGTCTCGCCCGCCGAGGAGACCGATATGCCGCCCCATGATGCGGCGCCTGAGGACCTCGATGTCGCGATCGCGATCGACCGGATGCAGCAGGCGCTCGACATCGAGGTCAAGCGCGTGGAGCATAGCTGGGCCGGCTTGCGCAGCTTCACGCCCGACCGGAGCCTCGCGATCGGCTGGGACGCAAAGGTCGAGGGCTTCTTCTGGAGCGTCGGGCAAGGCGGCTACGGCATTCAGACCTCGCCTGCACAAGGGCAGCTCGTCGCGGCCTTGATCGGCGGGCGCGATCCCGGAGACGCGCTGAGCTTCGCGAAGCTCGTCGATCCCGCGCGCTTTTCCCGCGCCGTCGAGAAAGGCTTCGTGGCGCAAGCCGCTGCCGCCTCGGGACAAAGGCCGTAGCCTTCGAGGCGGCATGCGCGGATCGATCGGCGCTGGCGCGCTCTTCTCTCCTAAACAATTAAAATATTTAACGTTTTACGGATCTCGCTGGAGCCCGACCCACCGGCGGCGGCGGGAACCCTCCCCTGGATCGCACGTTCTTGTGCATCGGAAAACCAAGGGAGACTGCCGGATGAAAAAGCTTGGCACCACGATTTTTGCCGCGGTGATGGGGGCTGGCCTCTTGGCGATCACCAGCACGGGCGCCTCCGCACGCATCGTCTGCAATGAGGAAGGCGATTGTTGGCACGTCAAGACCGACTATAAGTATCGCCCCGAATTCCACGTCACGATCCACCCGGATGATTGGCGTTGGAAAGAGGGTGAGAATTACCGCTGGCACGAGCATGAAGGCCGCGGCTATTGGCACGGCGGCACATGGAGTGATTTCTGAGCGGTTCTGAAGGGCGAGATTGAAGGCCCCGCCATCGGCGGGGCCCTTTCCGTTGGGCGCAGCCATGGGGCGGAAATCGAGGATTGATGAAGCCTCGGACGCAATGCGATAGAATGAAAAGTCGCCGGTCTGCGCGCGGCCCGGAAGCTCCCTCAGCTTCACCGGCCGAGGAGTGAACTCGTGAGCGAAGAACCTCTGATGGATGTCGCCCATCTCGGCCATCTCGAGCTCCTGACGCCGAAGCCCGAGGAGAGCCTGCGCTTCTTCATCGATGTGATGGGCATGACGGAGAGCGGCCGCAAGGGGAACTCGGTTTATCTGCGTGCCTACGATGATTACGAACGCTACTCGCTGCAGCTCACGGCTTCCCACACCTCCGGCCTTGGCCATGCGGCCTTTCGGGCGCGCAGCCCGCAGGCGCTTCAACGCCGCGTGAAAGCGCTCGAGGGGAGTGGGGCCGGCATCGGCTGGCATGAAGGCGAGTTGGGGCACGGCTCCGCCTATCGTTTCCATGACCCAGACGGTCACGTCATCGAGCTTTATTACGAGACGCAATGGTATGAGGCGCCGCGGCTTCTGCGACCGGCCCTCAAGAACCAGGCCCAAAGGTTTCCGGCGCGCGGCGTCAATGTGCGAAGGCTCGACCACTTCAATTGCCTCGCGGTGGATGTGCGGGCCAATCGCGAGTTCTTTCAAGAATATCTTGGCTTTCGCCTCACCGAGCAGATCGTGCTGGATTCGGGCGAGGAAGCCGGCATGTGGCTGACGGCGACGAACAAGAGCTATGACTTCGCCTATACGAAGGAGGCGCATGGCGTGAAGGGTCGCTTCCATCACATCACTTACGCGCTCGACAGCCGCGAGGATGTTCTTCGCGCGGCCGATATCTTTCTCGAAGCCGGCGTTCCGATCGAGACCGGGCCGCATAAGCACGCGGTGCAGCAAACCTTTTTTCTTTACGTCTTCGAGCCTGGCGGACACCGCGTCGAGGTCGCCAACGCCGGCGCGCGCCTCGTGCTCGCGCCCGATTGGAAGCCGATCCGTTGGTCCGAGGCCGAGCGGAAGAAGGGGCAGGCCTGGGGCCTTAAGACCATTGAGAGCTTTCACACGCACGGGACACCGCCCCTGCCCCATCAGCTCGAGGAGAAGCAGAGCGATCGTTCAAGGAACAAGATCGCTCCGTGACGCCCTTCCCTCAATCTGCATAATGCGGCCGGCCGCTCGGCCAATGCGCAAAACTCGCCCTTGAATTCAACGACAGCTGGAAGAAACCCTCTCGATGATCATCGACTGCCACGGCCATTATACGACGGCGCCGAAAGCGCTCGAGGATTGGCGAAACCGCCAGATCGCCGGCATTCGCGACCCGAAGGCGAAGCCTAGTGTCTCCGAGCTCAATATCAGCGACGAGGAACTGCGATCTTCGATCGAGGAAAACCAGCTCCGGCTGATGCGCGAACGCGGCAGCGATCTCACGATCTTCAGCCCGCGCGCGAGCTTCATGGCGCATCACATCGGCGATTTTTCGGTCTCCTCGACATGGGCCGCGATCTGCAACGAGCTGTGTCATCGGGTATCGAAGCTCTTCCCTGAAAACTTCATCGGCGCGGCCATGTTGCCGCAAAGCCCCGGCGTCGATCCGAAGACCTGCATTCCCGAGCTCGTGAAATGCGTGAAGGAATACGGCTTCGTCGCCATCAATCTGAACCCCGATCCCTCCGGCGGCTTTTGGAAGAGCCCGCCGCTCACCGACCGGCATTGGCATCCGATCTATGAAAAGATGGTGGAGCTCGACATTCCGGCCATGATCCATGTGTCGACGAGCTGCAACGCTTGTTTCCACACGACAGGGGCGCATTACATCAATGCCGACACGACCGCCGTCATGCAGCTCATCGAGGGCGATCTGTTCAAGGATTTTCCGACGCTGCGCATCATCATCCCGCATGGCGGGGGCGCCGCGCCCTATCATTGGGGCCGCTACCGCGGGCTCGCGCAAGCGCTGAAGAAGCCGTTGTTGCGCGAGCATCTCCTCAAGAACGTCTTCTTCGACACCTGCGTCTATCACCAGCCGGGCATCGACCTCCTGACGAAGGTCATTCCCGTCGACAACATCCTGTTCGCGAGCGAGATGGTGGGCGCCGTGCGCGGCATCGATCCCGAGAGCGGGCATCATTACGACGACACGAAACGCTATATCGAAGGGACGCTGAATCTCAGCGCCGAGGATCGCCACAAGATCTACGAAGGCAATGCGCGGCGCGTCTACCCGCGGCTCGACGCGGCGCTGAAGGCGCGCGGCCGATGACCGCCACGCTCACCGGCGTCTCGTCGATGGCCACTCGGCAAATCCTCGCCGAGCTCGGCGCCTCTTACGAGCAGCAAAACGGGCGCGGGATCGCGATGACCTCGATCGGCGGGGTCGAGGCGGTGCGACGGATCAGCGCCGGAGAAGCTTTCGACATCGTCGTGCTTGCGGAAAGCGCCATGGAGAAGTTGGAAGCCTCGGGGCATCTCGTCTCGGGAAGCCGCACGGGCTTCGCGCGCTCATCCATCGCGGTCGCGGTCCGCTCGGGCAAGGAGCGGCCTCGCATCGATGATGAGGAGGCCGTGAAACAAGCGGTGCTGAAGGCGCGCAAGATTTCCTTTTCCACCGGTCCGAGCGGTGACCATCTCAAGCGGCTCTTCGAAAGATGGAACATCGCGGAAGCGATTTCGCCCCGCCTCGTGCAAGCGCCTCCGGGCGTGCCGGTCGGCGCTTTGCTGGCGCGCGGCGAAGCGGACCTCGGCTTTCAGCAATTGAGCGAGCTCCTCGATCTTCCGGGCATTGAAATCCTCGGGCTCCTGCCTCCGGATATCCAAAGCGAGACCTTGTTCTCGGCCGGCATCTGCAGCCGTTCTTCGAGCCCCGACGAAGCGCGCTCGCTGATCCTCCATCTCACATCGCCCGAGACAGGCGCGGCGAAGCGCCGGCACGGTTTGGAGCCCGCTTGAGCCAAGGCGACGCGTCGCGCTCGCCCGAATCTTTTCGAGCCCTACCCCTCAGCTCCGTTGCCCGTCATCAAGCGAGCGCAAGCAGCAAGGCGGCCAACGCCTCCGGCGCCGTGATGTTGGGGCTGTGGCTCGCGTCCATGGCATGGAAGCGCCAGCCGGAATCGTCGCGGAAGCGATCCGCGAATTGCCGGAAAACGTCATGCCCAACCTTCTTCGTGCAGTGGATATAGGTGCGGGGAAAGGGGGGCGTCCCAGGGGTGAGGCGAAGCGCCTGGCTGAAGCAGCGCGCCGGCTGATGGCGTCGGCGCGGCGTGGTCCAGGCCACATCCTCCGGCGCGGTGTCGGATGACGGTGGATTGGGCGGGATGAGCCAATTTTCGACGCGGGCAGCGGGGTGACCCTCCCCGGCGAGGCTCGCGAGCGACTGGCCATCGCTCGGCACGAAGGCATCGAGATAGACGAGATGGCGAACGCGTGCCGGCACGCGATCCGCGACGCCGGTGACCACCATGCCCCCATAGCTGTGGCCGACGAGGACGAAGTCGCGTAGATCCTCATACTCGATGACGCCGAGCACATCTTGAATATGGGTCTCGAGATCAATCATCGCATGGGCGAGATGGGCTCGCTCGCCAAGCCCCGTGTAGGTCGGGGTTACGAACTCGTGCCCGTCGGCTCTCAAGAGCCGACGCATTTTCTTCCAGGACCATCCGCCCGACCAGGCGCCATGGCAAATGAGGTAGGTGGCCATGCACATGCGCTCCGCAGCTTGTCACGCTTCCTGCCATGCGTGCTGT
>DASZIL010000143.1:0-9592 GCA_035949255.1 Beijerinckiaceae bacterium
CTCTTGAGCTTGGGCTCCCCCCACCAGGGGTTATCCCGCTGGATCCTTATCCGGATATCCTTGTCGCTAATAGGTTGCATTAGTTTCCCTCCTTTCCTAAATAGATAAAACGGACTTATCTTAACTGTCAATATAGCAGTAAATCTCTCATAATAAATGATTTTTTAGCGTGGTTTATGGCGCGATCCGGTGGATCCGCCTATGAACTGGCTCGCCGTCAAGCTCCCGCGTCTTCGCGCATCATCATGGCGCCCTTCTCGGCGATCATGATCGTCGGCGAGTTGGTGTTGCCCGAGGTGATCCTCGGCATCGCGGATGCATCGATGACGCGCAAGCCCGTGACGCCGCGCACACGCAGCCTCTCGTCGAGCACGGCGTTGCGATCATGCGCTGGCCCCATGCTCACCGTGCCGACCGGATGAAAGATCGTCGTGCCGAGATCGCCCGCGGCACCGATGAGATCGGCGTCGCTCACCTTCTCGGCGCCGGGAATATGCTCGCTCGGCTTGAAGCGTTCGAGCGGCTTTTGCGCCACGATGCGCCGCGTGAGCCTGAGCGCCGCGACCGCGACGCGCCGGTCCTCGTCGCTCGCAAGATAATTCGGCCTGATGGCGGGGGGCGCTGAAGGATCGGGGCTCACCGCATGCACGCTGCCGCGGCTCGTCGGGCGCAAATTCGCGACGCTCGCCGTGAAGGCGGCGAAGGGGTGGAGCCCATCGCCCCATTTGTCGAGCGAGAGCGGCTGGAAATGGAATTGCAGATTGGGCGTGGCATATTCGGGCGAGGAACGCGCGAACGCACCGACTTGCGAGGGCGCCATGGTCAAGGGTCCCTTGCGCAGAAAGGCGTATTCGAGCCCCATGGCGGCGCGCTTCCACGGCCTCGCGTAATCGCCATTGAGCGTGCGCGCGCCTTCCACCTTGTAGACCGGCCGCAATTGCAAATGGTCTTGCAGGTTCTCGCCGACGCCAGGCGCATCCTTGACGACCGCGATACCGAGCGCGTCGAGCCGCGCCGCGGCGCCGACGCCTGAGAGCTCGAGAAGCTTGGGCGAGACGACGGCGCCGGCCGCGAGCACCACTTCCTTCGTCGCGAGCGCATGGTGGCGCTCGCCGCCACGGGAAAAGACGACGCCCGTCGCTCGTCCCTCCTCGAAGGTGACGCGCTCGGCATGCGCCCCGGTTTCGAGGTGAAGGTTCGGGCGCCCGAGCGCGGGCTTCAGGAAGCCGCGCGCCGCGCTCCAGCGGCGGCCGCGCCTCTGGTTCACCTGGAAATAAGACGAGCCTTCGTTGTCGCCAGTGTTGAAATCCTCGATCTTGCGGATGCCCGCGGCTTCGCAGGCATCGCGAATCGCGTCGAGTATTTCCCAGCGCACGCGCGGATATTCGACGCGCCACTCCCCGCCGCGGCGATGGGCCTCATTCGGCGGCGCGACATGGTCCTCATGGGAGAGGAAGACCGGCAACACATCGCTCCAGCTCCAGCCGGGAAGGCCGAGCTGGCGCCAGCCGTCGTAATCGGCGGCCTGGCCGCGCATATAGATCATGGCGTTGATCGAGGATGAGCCGCCGATCACCTTGCCGCGCGGATAGGCGAGCTTGCGCCCGTTGAGCCCCGCCTCTTCCTCCGTCGTGAAGAGCCAATCCGAGCGCGGATTGCCGATGGCGAAGAGATAGCCGACCGGAATGTGAAACCAGATCCAATTGTCGAGCCCGCCCGCCTCGAGGAGCAGCACGCGCCGGCGCGGATCGGCCGACAAGCGGCTCGCGAGCACGCAGCCGGCAGAACCCGCGCCGACGATGATGTAATCATAGGAGCCGAAACCGGCGGCATTCGAGGTCATGGCCCGTTATATCCCTGCACGCGCCGCTTGCCAGCCGCTCGCGGGCTCGCGGGGAGATTTCCCTTTGCGCAAATCGCGTCAGATGCGCCGATGCTCGAGCGAGGCCGAGGCGACGCCGGGCCCGAGCGCCTCGAGAAGCGCGCGCACGCGCCGAAGATTCGTGCCGAGGTCGAAGCCGCCGAGCTGGCTTCGCGAGTAGATCGCAAGCGTTGCGTGCTCGGCGTCGGAAGGCACGATCTCGACATCGACCGTGTCGGGAAAGCGCAAGATCCGGGTTCGCACCACGAAACGGTCGTGCAGCCTCGTGTCGTCGGAAGCGACGAGGACCCCGCCTTGCGCGGCGAAATAGCGCCGCACGCGCAAACGCAACGCCTCGGCCGTGGTCGGGTAGCTCGGCGGCGCGATGTCGATCCGCGCGCTGCCGCAAAAGCCCGGCGAGCAGGCGAGCGCATCATTGGCGACGGTGCGCCGCTGGATCGTCTCGAAGGCGATCTCGCCGAGATCGGGCGGGCCGAAGAGGCTTTCATAAAAGCTGTCGAGCCAATGGAGCTGCCCGGCCGCGAGCACGGCGAGCGCCAGGGCGGCGAGAATGGTGAAGGGCGCCATGATCCGGAGTTTGAGCCTTGTCGCCTTCGCGCTCATGCACGGCCCTTTTGCAGGCTTGCCGCGATTCGCGCCATGACGCCGCGCGGAACCAAGCGTGCCGCGAAAGGCGTGAGCTTGTTGCCGGCGCCCGTGATCACCACAGTCTTGCCGGCGCGATGGCCCGCAAGGCCGCGCCTTGCCACCTCGCGCGAGGACATCGAGAGCCGCCGCAAGAGAGGCGTTTCGGCCATCCCGGCGATTTTCTGAAATTCGCTTTGGGTCGCTCCCGGACACAATGCCGTCACCACGACGCCGCTGCCACGAAGCTCATGCGCGATCGCTTCGGAGAACGACAGCACATAGGCCTTGCTCGCGTAATAGACGCTCATATAGGGGCCGGGCATAAAAGCCGCGATCGAGGCGACGTTGATGATGCCGCCCGCGCGGCGTGCGCGCATCTCGGGGAGGAAAATCCGGGTGAGACGGGTGAGCGCCACGATGTTGAGCTCGAGCATTTCGATCACGCGATCCGTCGGCTGATCCGCGAAGGCCCCGGTGAGGCCAAACCCCGCGTTGTTGATCAAGGTTGTGACCTCGAGGCCGAGCGCGCGCGTCTTCTCGGCGAGGAGGTCGGCGGTCTCCTTGCGCGCCAGATCCGCCGTGATGGGCTCGACGCGCACCCCATGCGCCCGGCGCAGCTCCTCGGCAAGCGCCTCGAGCCTGTCCTCGCGGCGCGCCGTGATGACGAGCGTCTCGCCTTCGGCGCCGAGAAGCCGCGCGAACTCGGCCCCGATGCCTGCCGAGGCTCCCGTGATCAGCGTTGCCGGTGTCATCTTTCCTCACTCGAGTTCTGGCGCACAAGGCGCGCCGGGCCGGCGTTGCCGTGCGAGAGCGTCTCGAAGGCTTCGACGGCATGCTCCTCGGCAATCTCCGGCGGGCACCAGGACCAGCCGGGCATTTGGTGCCGAAACCAGGTGAACTGGCGCCTTGCATAACGACGCGTGTCGGCTTTGGCGGCCTCGGCGGCCTCGGCGAGGCCGATCTCGCCGCGCAGATGCGATAAAAGCCAGGGCACCCCATGGGCACGCATGGCGGGGAGTGAAGGATCGAGCCGACGCGCGGCGAGACGGTGTATTTCCTCGAGCACGCTCTCGGCGAGCATCGCATCGAAACGCCGATCGATGCGCTGGCGAAGCTCGTCGCGCGCGGGTTCAAGGAAGAGGCGGACGCAATGCTCAGGCGCAAGAAGAGGCGGCGGACGCTGCCCCTCCTGCCATTCAAAAAGCGAGCGCCCGGTCGCCGCGAATATCTCGAGCGCACGGATGATGCGCTGGTGATCGCTCGGGCGAAGTCTCGCCGCGGCGACAGGGTCGCGCGCGGCGAGCGCTCGGTGCAGCTCCGCGGCGGTGCGTGCTTTTGCCTCTTCGCGAATCTTCCCGCGCACCGCCTCGGGAACCTGCGGCATGGCGGAGAGCCCTTGCGTCAACGCCTTGAAATAAAGCCCGGTGCCGCCTGTGAGGATCGGCATAAGAGCGCGCGCCCGCGCTTGCGCGATCGCGCAAGCGGCATCGTTCAGCCAGAGGCCGACCGAAAAGTTGCGGGCCGCATCGACATAGCCGAAGAGGAGATGGGGCGTTTCGCGCTCATCCGTCTCGCTCGGTCTTGCGGTGAGGATGCGCAGATCCCGATAAACCTGCATCGAATCGCAATTGATGACGACGCCGCCGTAACGTCGCGCGAGGCGAATCGCGAGCGCCGACTTGCCCGACGCCGTCGGACCTGCGATCAAAATCGCGCCCGGCCCATCGACCCGATCGGTGCGCGCCTCGGCTTGACGCGCCGCTTTCGAGTCAAAGGGATATTCACTTGATCGGGTCAGCACAGCCGGGTCTTTGTTCGATCCCATGATTGCATCCGAAAGCCGGAGCCGGATTTCGATAAGCCTATGAGCGCGTCGCAGCAAACCACGGTGTCGCAAGTGCTGGTTCTCGCATCCGCGCCGCGAAGCCGCGCCCTCAACGAGCAGGTTTTGCGCGATTGCGCAAAAATTGTCGACCGGGCGGCCGCTCCGACCTGGCTTGCCGAAGGCATCGCGGCCGAGATCGCCGTGCCGGGACTCGAGGCCATCGATCACGCGGTGCTTCTCGCGCAAATTCGCGAGAGGCTCGCCGGAGCGCCCGTCGATCTTGCGATCGTGCCCGCGCGCGGGCGCCGCAAGCGTCTCCTCCTCGCCGATATGGATTCGACCATGATCGAACAGGAGTGCATCGACGAGCTCGCCGCGCGCGTCGGCTTGCGGGCCGAGGTCTCGGCCATCACCGAACGCGCCATGCGCGGCGAGATCGCCTTCGAGCCCGCCTTGCGCGAGCGTGTCGCGCTTTTGAAGGGGCTGCCGATCGCCATCGTGGAGGAGATCCTCTCGCGCATCACCTTGTCGGCCGGGGCGCGCACCCTGGTGCGGACGATGCGCCAGCATGGCGCGCATTGCTGCCTGGTCTCGGGCGGCTTCACCGTGTTCACCGCGCCCATCGCCGAGAGGCTCGGCTTTCATGAACATCGCGCCAATCGGCTCGGGATGCGGCAAGGCCGCCTCACCGGCGAGGTCGAGGAGCCGATCCTCGGGCGGGACGCCAAGCGCAATTCGCTCATCGAATTGCGCGAACGCCTCGCCCTTCCTCGCGAGGCGGTGATTGCGGTGGGAGATGGCGCCAATGACCTCGCCATGCTGGCGGAAGCCGGATGGGGCGTCGCCTATCGCGCCAAGCCCGCCGTGGCCGCGGCCGCCCCTTTCCGCATCCAGCACGCCGATCTTTCGGCGCTCCTTTATTTTCAAGGCTATCGGCGCGACGAATTTCGTGAATAACCGACGAGGCTCGGCCCTCGCAGCCGGTGGCGCTCATCGCCGAGCCTATTCATCGACGCGCGTGTGCGGCATCCCGCGATTCGACGATTGCGCCGTGCGTGCCTTGCCGACGCGGTAGAGCTGGAAACGCCCTCCGTCGAAAACCTGGGTCAGGAGATCGGGCGCGGGGTTGTCGGCGCCGTCCTCGGTGAAGAGCAGATAGATGTAATCGAAGCGCTGCGGCCAGGCGCGCCAATAGACGGTGCTATCGGCTTCGGGCCGAAGCGCAGTGACGATGAGCTCGTCGATTGTGGGCGGCGTGCCGTCCTCGGTGTCGACCTGGTCGATGTAGGGATGGCGCACATGCATGATCTGCTTGCCTTCGACCGTGAAGGCGGTGGTCACGAGCGCCGAACGCTCGATGATCGCGAGGCAGGCGGCATGCACGAGGCCGAGATTCTCGATCTCATCCCCGCCGCTCTGGTCCGCATAGGCGACGAGCACGGTCGAGCCGCGCTCGATGCGCTTCACCGAATCGCGAAACTCTATGCTGGTGCCGGAGAGCTGTGTCCAGGCGACATTGACCTCGATGACGCGCACCAGGAGCAGGATCGAGGTGAGCGCGATGAAGCCGCGCCGGACGCCGCGCGGACGAACGTCGAGATGCAGGCAGGCGATGGTCATGAAGGCGAGCGCGATGGGCAGGCGCTGATCGGCCATGTAGGTGTCGAACAACATGCGCGGCAACGCCAGATAGACGAGGGCGCCGACGCCGAGCACGAAAAGGCCCACGGGGTGGAAGCGCAAATACCCGCGCCGCGCCGCCGAGATCGCGGCGGCGATCACCGCGCCCGTGAGGATGAAGGCGATGATGTCGGAATAGACCTCGATGGTGAAGGCGAGCCCGTCGATCTTGCCCGTCGAATCCCATTCGAAGCCTGCGAGATGATCGAGGATCGGGCTCTGGCTCAAAAGCAGCAAGGCGGGGAGGAAGGGCACTCCCGTCGCGAAAAAGTCGAGGAGCCCGCGTTTCCGATCACGGCGCTCCAAGGTGGTAAGGCGCCAGAGCTCGAAGGCCAAAAGCCCGACCGCGTACACGCCGACGGCGAAGAGATGGCAGAAGAACAGCACGAGGACGAAGAGGGTGGAGACGAAAAGGCGAAGCGGCAGCGCCTTCTCGCGTAGCGCCACCCAGGTCGCGAGGCCCCAGAGCGCGATCCCGATGCCGAATTGGTAATTGGTGACGCCGATCAGAAAGACGCGATTGTAGAGGAGCGGAAAGGCGATCAGCGGCAGGACGGACCAGCGTCCATGCAGCGCCCGGTGCAGCGCCATCGCGCCCGAGATGATGAGCACGAAGGTCGAGATGACGAAGAGCTGTCCGGCCACATAGATGTTCACGAACCGCACCAGAAACGGCACGGTCAGGTCCATCATCAGATTGGGGACGATCTCCCATTGAATTTCGTAAAACCGCGCGAGATTGGGGTCATGTTCGAGATTGGCTATCACGCTCATGCGCGCGAGGTGATTGGCGTAGTCCTCGAGCGGCGGCAGCGGATTGGTGATCACCGGGATCGCGGTGATGAGGGAGAGCACGCCGAAGAGCACGAGGATTTGCGCTGCCGAGAAATCGGCGCTGCCGCGCGATCGTCCGGCAGGGGCGGGGCTGAAGAATTTCGCCATTTCGCGGAGAGGGTCCGCAAGGATCATGGGTGGAGCTCCGACGGTGATCCGATGAATATCCTGGCGGGTAGGACCTTGAATGGGAGCCTAACGCGCGGACCCGTCCTGGCGTTGCCGCGAAGAAGAGCAAGCGCAAATTGCGGAAGAGCCACGGGCGCGTCGTCGAGGTCGTGGCGGAGCGAAGCGGCGGAGCTCTTGACTCTGGAAACTTCGTCCGTAATAACAAACGCAATGGATGTTATATAGAACGGCTACAGAGAACGACTCGCGGGCGAGCGCTCCTTGACGAACGACAGCCCCGCGAGGCATTCGTCCGCCAAGGACATGTCCAGCCAGTGGTTTGCCCGAAAAGGATCCGGTCATGTCGCGACGGTTCTACACCCTTGATGTGTTCGCGAGCGAGGTGCTCGCCGGCAACCCGCTCGCGGTGGTGCTCGACGCGGAAGGCCTCGATGACCGTCGCATGCAGGCGATCGCGCGTGAGTTCAACCTTTCGGAGACCGTGTTCGTCCGCGAGCCGGCGAAGGCGGGGCATCGCGCGAGCCTGCGCATCTTCACGCCGGGCCGGGAACTGCCCTTCGCGGGCCATCCGACCGTGGGGACGGCCGTCCTCCTCGCCATCATCGATGGCGGCGGCAAGCCCGGTAAAACCGCGTTCGACCTCGAGGAGAAGGTCGGCATAGTGCCCTGCGCGCTCGAGGTGTCGAGCACGGAGCGGGGTCACGCCACTTTCACCTTGCCACGCTTGCCCGAACGCGTCGGCGATCTGCCGGAGAAGGCGAAGCTCGCGAAAGGTCTCGGGATCGAGCCCGGCGACATCGGCTTCGGCGCGCATGAACCCGGCATCTATTCGGCCGGCGTTCCCTTCGCCTGCGTGCCCTTGCGCAACCGCGAAGCGGTGACGCGGGCGCGCCCCCAGGGCGAAAGCTTCGACACGGCTTTCGCGGAGGTCGCCGCGGGCGCGCCCAACGCTTACGTCTATTGTGCCGATCCGCTCGATCGCGCGCATGCCTATCACGCTCGCATGTTCGCGCCCGCGATGGGGGTCGGCGAGGATCCGGCGACGGGCAGCGCCGCCGCCGCCTTCGCGGGCGTGATCATGGCGAGCGACAAGCCGGGCGATGGCGAGCATCGGTTCGTGATCGAGCAAGGGGACGCCATGGGACGACCCTCGCGCATCACGCTCTCGCTCTCGGTTGCCGGCAACCAGTTGCGGCAGGCGAAGATCGGGGGCGTGGCCGTGATCGTGAGCGAAGGGCGCTTGCGGGCGTGAGCGGGTCCTTGGTGCGACGAGCCTTGCGGTGGCGGAGCGGCGGCCCCTTCCGGTGACGCCGGTGAGGATCATCCCGATCACCAAGATCGAGGCGGTTTTCGAGCCGCGAGAGTGGAAATTCGCGCGCGAACGCGCAAGCGAGATCAAGGCGCATTGGGCGCTCCTCAAGGCGCAAAGCCCCGCGCTCTTCGACGGGCGCGTGCTCTTGCAATATGAGCGCCGCATCGAGAACGGCGTTTTCCACGCGCGCTACCTCGCGACGGATTATTCGGCCTTCCTCGCCTGGCGGGATTTCGGCTGGCCCGACAAGGAGATCATCAACGGCTTCTCCATGGCGGCGCTGCGCGCCAGGGACGGCGCTTTCCTGCTCGGCGAGATGGCGGCGCATACGGCCAATCCCGGCAAGGTGTATTTCGCCGCCGGCACGCCCGATCCCGACGACATCACGCCGAGCGGAGAGGTCGACCTCCTCGCCAATCTCTTGCGCGAGCTCGAGGAGGAAACGGGGCTCACTTCGAGCGAGGTCAGCGTGGGAGAAGGCTGGACCGCCGTCTTCGAAGGGCAGCGCATCGCCTTCATGCGGCCCGTCACGATCGACATGGATGCACAAGCGGCGCGCGCCCTCATCCTGTCGCGCCTCGGAAAGCAGGCTCATCCGGAGCTTGCCGATGTGCACATCATCCGTTCGGCGGACGAGATCGACGAAGCGACGATGCCGCTCTTCGCCTCCGCCTATCTCGACTACACGCTCGGGCGATAACGACCGGCGATTGCCCGGTCGGCGCCTCGCCGGCACCACCTCACCCCGCTCGATGCGCGCTTTTGATCAGCGCAGGAAGGGGTTCGTGCGCCTCTCCTCGCCGATATTGCCACCGGGCCCATGCCCGCAAAGGAAGGCAAAATCGTCGCCGAGCGGCAGGAGCTTCGTTTTGATCGAGGCGATGAGCGTCGCGTGATCGCCGCCCGCGATGTCGCTTCGTCCGACCGAGCCTCTGAACAGCACGTCGCCCACGATCGCAAGCTTCAGCTCGGGCGAGACGAACACGACGCTTCCCGGCGAATGGCCTGGACAATGCAGCACGTCGAAGCTCTCGCCGCCCATGCTGACCGTGTCGCCTTCATCGAGCCAGCGGTTTGGCGTCACGGGACGCGCGCCCGCCATGCCATAGGACTTGCCGCTCTCCGGGAGGCGTTCGAGCAGGAAGGCATCCGCCTGATGCGGCCCCTCGACCGGAACGCCGAGCTCGGCCGCGAGCTCCGCCGCCCCTGCCGCGTGATCGATATGGCCGTGGGTGAGGAGGATCTTCTCGACCGTCACCCCGGCCTTGGCGATGGCGTCGCGGATGCGCGGCAAATCCCCGCC
>DASZIL010000144.1:0-12916 GCA_035949255.1 Beijerinckiaceae bacterium
TTACTTCGGCCCCGAAGCCGCGCGCGCCCATGACTTTCACCGCGGGCGCCGTCACCGGCATGACGATCGTTGCCTTCACGCCGACGCGGCGCGCGTGGAAAGCGAGCGCCAAGGCATGGTTTCCGGCGGAAACCGCGACCACCCCTTTCTCGCGTTCCTCCGGCGTCAATAGCAGCAGCTTGTTCAGCGCACCGCGCTCCTTGAAGGAGGCGGTGAAGTTCAGGTTCTCGAATTTCAGCCACAGCTCGCAGCCGAACATCTGCGAGAGGGTGCGCGAATGGAGAAAAGGCGTCGGCGGAATGGTCGGGCGGATGCGCGCCTCGGCGGCGCGGATATCGGCGAGGGTCGGCAGCGAAGTGGGCATCGCGCGGCTCCGGCAAGACCTTTCCTTTACACCGGGCCGAAACCGAAGTCGCGGTCGCGGGTCACGCGAAAGTGATCCCAATGCGGGGTCTGTCACACGCCAGACGCAAGTCGCGACGCTAGTATGGGGCCACGAATCTGGACTGGGTAGGCTTCATGTCACTGCAATTCTCAAGGGCCGTATTTCTCGCGGCAATGCTCCTCGGCTCGGCCCCGCTGCTTGCGCCGCCACCGGCCTTCGCCGAAAGCGCGACGAGCGAAGGCGCCAAGGCCCTCGCGCAAAGCCTAGCCCCCTATTTCGGCCAATCCGCTTTCGACCGCGGCCTGATCACCGTTGCTCCGAAGGGCGAAGCTTACGAGCTCAGCTTCGATTTGCAGGGCATCGTGGATGGGTTCGGGCTGCCTTTGCCGAAGGACGCCGTGCGAATCGGACGCTACTCCCTTCTCGTCGCCCCGTTTCCGGACGGCACCTGGAAGGTGATGACTTCCGACAATTTTCCGAAGATCGATATCAAGGTCCCGACCCCGCAAGGGGATATGGCCTTCTCGCTCTCCGCGAGCGGCAACGTGTTCGAAGGCGTCTATGACCCAAAGTTCGCCACCCTCCTCAGCCTCAAGCAGAAAATCCCGGCGTTCAATATGACGGTCAGCGCGCCCAATTCGGGTGTGGCTGCCATGGTTACAGACGTCGATGTCCAGTTGCAGGGAAAGGGGCTCGCGGATGGTTCCGTGAGCGGCAAGTTCCAGGAGACGTTCCGGCACGTCGTCGAAACGGTCAAAATGACGCCGGCCGCGAAGCCCAACGGACCACCTTCGTCCCCCGTCACTGTCTCTTACGACATCGGGCCGATCACCTATGACGGTGCGTTCGAAAATCTGCGGTCGAGGGAGGTTCTCAATCTTCTCGCCTTCTTCGTTGCTCATCAAGGTCAGCAGGAGATCGTCGCGCATCAGACCGAGTTGAAGGACAAGATCCTGGCGACGTTTCCCCTGTGGAAAAATATCGATGCGACAGTCAAAGTCGAAAACCTCGCGCTCGACACAGCCCTGGGGCGTTTCGGCGCGAAGTCCATCGTCCAATCGTTACAGCAGACCGGGCTTGTGGCGCAGGCGGCAATGGTGCTCGGCGTCAACATGGATGGGCTGAGCGTGCCTTCCGGCCTCGTTCCGGCCTGGGCGACCCCGCTCGTGCCGACGGCTCTCGACGTCGACGTCAAATTTCAAATGAACGATCTCGATAAGATCGCCCACGCTGCCGTTGCCAACATCGAATTGCGGCCCAATCAGTCTCCGGATGTGTCGAAGCTCGCGATCATCGCGGCGATGGCGATGGGCAGCGAGCCCAAGCTCACTCTCGCGCCTAGCCATTTATCTTCACCGAGCCTCGACCTTTATTTTCAAGGGGAGATGGCGTTGGTGCCGAAGCCCACGGGCACGCTCACGCTGGAAGCCGAAGGGCTCGACAAGGCTTTGTCCCGCCTTCAGGAGGCGGCGAAGAGCAATCCAGGGCTTCAGCAAGCGGTGCTCATGCTCACGGTCGCGAAGGGTTTGGCAAAACCGGGCGCCAATGGCCGGTCGCTCTGGGTCGTCGACTATGGCGCGGATGGTGCGGTCAGCGTCAATGGGAAAACGGTGTCGCCCGCAAAATAAGGAAAGCGATCGCCCGCGAGGACGATCGCGCGCCAAAGGAGCGAGCCGGCCATGCGGTGGCTCCTTGCCGCCTTTGCGCAAAGCGCTCTTCCCGTCCGCACCTTGGCATGATACGCAACTGCGTCAATTCCATCAGGCTCGAGCGATTCGTGAGGGCCTTTGTTTTTTCAAGCTGCACGGCAGCCGGAGTTGGCCATGAGTTCCCAGCCGAAAAACTCGCTCGCCAAGGACCGACTGGCGACGGGCGGTCCTTTCGTCAACGGCGCTTTTCGCGAAGGGCTTGCCTTCGATGACGTGCTGCTGGAGCCCGCGGCGTCCGATGTGCTGCCGACCGAGGTCGATGTGCGCTCCCGCCTCACGCGCCAGCTCAAGCTCAACATCCCGCTCCTTGCCTCGGCGATGGACACGGTCACCGAGGCGCGCATGGCGATCGCCATGGCGCAGATCGGCGGGCTCGGCGTTATCCATCGCAATCTCTCGCCGCAGGCGCAGGCCGATCAGGTACGGCAAGTGAAGAAGTTCGAGTCCGGAATGGTGGCGAACCCGATCACCATCTTCCCCGACGAGACGCTCGCCGATGCTTTCGCGCTGATGAAGCAATATGGGATTTCCGGGGTGCCGGTCGTCGAGCGCGGCCCCGCCGAGCAAAAGGGCAAGCTCGTCGGCATCCTCACCAACCGTGACGTGCGCTTCGCGACGAACCCGCGACAGCCCGTCGCCGAGCTCATGACCAAGGACCGCCTGATCACGGTTCGCGAGGGCGTCGAGGAGAACGAGGCGAAGCGCCTCTTGCATCAATTCCGTATCGAGAAGCTTCTCGTCGTCGACGAACACTACCGCTGCATCGGCCTCATCACGGTCAAGGACATCGAGAAGCAGGTCGCCTATCCGAACGCCGCCAAGGATGCCGCCGGACGCCTGCTCGTGGCGGCGGCGACCTCCACGGGGGAGGAGGGCTTCGAGCGCTCGGCGATGCTCGTCGATGCCGGCGTCGATGTCATCGTCGTCGACACCGCCCATGGCCATTCGGCTCGCGTGCTTGCCGCGGTCGAGCGGGTGAAGAAATTGTCGAATTCGGTGCAAGTCATCGGCGGAAATGTCGCGACGGCCGAGGGGACGAAGGCGCTGATCGATGCGGGCGCCGATGCGGTGAAGATCGGCATCGGTCCCGGCTCGATCTGCACGACGCGCATGGTTGCGGGCGTCGGCGTGCCGCAGCTTTCCGCGATTCTCGATTGCGCCGAGGCGGCGCGCTCGTCCGACGTGCCGGTGATCGCCGATGGCGGCATCAAATTCTCGGGCGATCTCGCGAAGGCGCTCGCGGCCGGCGCTTCCTGCGCGATGGTGGGCTCGCTGCTTGCCGGAACGGATGAGACGCCGGGCGAAGTCTTCCTTTACCAGGGCCGGTCCTACAAATCCTATCGCGGCATGGGGTCGGTCGGCGCCATGGCGCAAGGCTCGGCGGATCGCTACTTTCAGCAGGAAGTGCGCGATGCGATGAAGCTCGTGCCGGAAGGTGTCGAAGGGCAGGTGCCCTACAAGGGCCCGGCGGCGAATGTCGTGCATCAGCTCATCGGCGGCTTGCGCGCGGCGATGGGTTACACCGGCTCGCCCGATCTTCAGGTTTTCCGTGCCAATGCGCGCTTCGTGCGCATCACCGGGGCCGGCTTGCGCGAAAGCCATGTGCATGACGTGATGATCACGCGCGAGGCGCCGAATTATCCGACGCGCGGGTGAGCGTGTGAGCGAGAGCGCCGGTTCCTCACGGCGTTCCCGCGCTCACAGCCAAATCGACAGACCACTGAGCCTTAGCGAGACGGAGCCGTCATGTCCCTTCAAGCCGCCCTGGCGCCGCTCTTCGCACAGGTGGCGCTCACATTCGGGCTGTTGCTTTGGCTCGCGCCGCTGCGGACGCGCGCCCTCAACAGCAAGGAGATCACGTCGCAGGAGATCGCGCTGGGCGAAAGCGCCTGGCCGCCACGTCTTCAGCAGATCTCGAACTGCTTCGACAACCAGTTCCAACTGCCGATCCTGTTCTACGTGCTTGTTATTCTCGCGATCATCGCCCGCAAGGACGATCTTCTCTTCGTCATCATGTCGTGGCTCTTCGTCATCAGCCGCTTCGCCCATGCCTACATCCACACGGGCTCGAATGTGGTTCGGGTGCGCGGCGGCCTTTATGGGCTTGGCCTTCTCATTCTCCTTCTCATGTGGATCATCTTTGCCGTCCGCGTGCTCCTCGGCTGAGCGGTGCGCGCCGCTCAGCGCATGAGGGCGTCATGACACCGGCGGCACGAGTTTCGGCCGCGGTCGAGGTTCTTGGCGACATCGTGGCCCGTCGCCGTCCGGCCGCCGACGCGCTCAAGGATTGGGGATTGGCGCGCCGCTTCGCGGGGTCGAAGGATCGCGCCGCGATCGCGAGCCTCGTCTATGATTCCTTGAGGCGCCGTGCCTCCGCCGCCTGGATCATGGGGCTTTCGCGTTTTGAGGAAGCCTCGCCCCGGGCCGTGCTGCTCGGCACGCTTCGTCTCGCGCGCGGCATGAGCGTAAAGAGCATCGCCGAAATTTGCGACGGATCACGCTTCGCGCCCGTGCCGCTCACGGCCGATGAGCGCGAAAATCTCGAGGCCGCCGAGTCGAGGCTCGTGGGCGCGCCGGATCCGGTCGCGGGAGATTTTCCCGAATGGCTCGCGCCTTCGCTCGAGAAGGAGCTCGGCGAAGCGCTGGTTCCCGAGATGCAAGCGCTCGCGCGCCGCGCGCCGCTCGATCTGCGCGTCAACGCGCTGAAAGGCACGCGCGACGACGCGATGGCGGCGCTTTCCCACCTTCATCCCTCTCCGACGCTTTTCTCACCGTTCGGGTTGCGCCTTCCTCACGGGGAGGATGGACGCGGCCCTTCCGTGCAATCCGAGCCCGCCTTCCTCGACGGCCTCGTCGAGATCCAGGACGAGGCCTCGCAACTCGTCTCGCTCCTTGCCGGAATGAAGCCGGGCGAGACCGCGATCGATTTGTGCGCGGGCGGCGGCGGCAAGACGCTGGCGCTCGCCGCTTTGGCGCGAAACGAGGGCCGCATCATCGCGACCGATGAGGATCAGCGACGCCTGGCGCCGATCCATGCTCGGCTCAAGCGCGCGGGGGCGCGGAATGTCGAGGTGCGAACGCCGCGCCTTCGTGGTGATGAGCCTCTCGCGGGCCTCGAAGGAAAGGCCGATCTCGTTCTGGTCGATGCGCCTTGCACCGGCGTCGGTACCTGGCGGCGAAACCCGGATGCGAAATGGCGTGTTCGGCAGGGCAGCCTCGATCGACGCCTCAAGGAACAGGAGGCCGTGCTCGAGCGCGCCGCGAGCTTCGTGAAGCCATCAGGGCGGATCGCCTATATCACCTGCTCGCTCCTGCCGGAGGAGAACGAGGAACGCGTTGCCTCGTTCCTCGAGCGCCGGCCGGATTGGCGGGCCTTGCCGCGCGAACGCCTCGTCGCCGGCCTTTCACCGGAGCTCGCGGCGCTCGCCTCCTATTCGGCGCGCGACGGAGCGGGATTGCTCCTCACTCCCGCGCGCAGCGGAACCGACGGCTTCTTCCTGTCGGTGCTCGAACGCATGAAGTGAGGTCGTATTGCGCTCGTCGAACCTTGTGGGTAGCGCTACGTCTGATGTCGCCCGTCAGGCGACGCGCAAGCCCGGATCGAGGTGCTGGGTCGCGAAATTGACCGCACGGTTGCGGCCGGCCGATTTGGCGCCATAAAGAGCGACATCGGCGCGGCGCAACAGGGCGTCGATGTCGGCGACGCTCTTGTCGGAATGAGCGACGCCGAAGCTCACGGTGATTTTCAGCGGCCCCGATCGCGTGTTGATGACGGCCCGTTCGATCGCGCCACGCAGTCTTTCGGCAACATCGAAGGCCGCCTTGTCATTCGTGCGGGGCAACATGATCATGAATTCCTCGCCGCCGATGCGGCCAATATAATCCGTGGCGCGCAAGTTCCGCTCGCAGATGCAGGCGAGCTCTTGCAGCACGTGATCGCCGACGGCGTGACCATAGGTGTCGTTGATGCGCTTGAAATGGTCGATGTCGAAAACGATGCAGCTCAGCTCATGCTTCTGCCGGCGTGCGTGAAGGAAATCCCGTGCCGCCTCGCGCCGCAAGGTGCGCCGCGACAACGTGCCCGTCAGGCTGTCGACGCTCGCCACCAGCCGAAGCTCGAGCTCATCCATCACGAGATGCGCCAGATCGTCGAAGAGGGCGAGTTCATCCGGCTCGAGGTGGCGTGGCTTCACATCGATCGCACAAAGCGTGCCGATCGCATGGCCTTCCCTCGTCCTGAGGGGGATGCCGCAAAAGAAGCGCAGGTGCGGCTCTCCAGTGACCGAGGGATGCGCGGCAAAGCGGGGATCGTTGAGCGCGTCCTCGACGATGAAAGTCTCGTCCTGCCGGATGACCTCGCCAAAGAATGCCGTGTCGCGCAGCGTTTCGGTCGAGGCCAGGCCTTGGCGGGACTTGAACCATTGGCGATGACTGTCGATGAAAGTCACCGTGACGATCGCCATGTGAAGCAGATTGTGGGCGATCCGGGTGATGCGGTCGAAAGCTTCCTCGGCGGGCGTGTCGAGCACGTCGTATCTGTGCAATGCGGCAACCCGCTCCCGCTCGCGCACGCCGGCGTCGACATTCGTCATCAACCTTACTCCGGTTCTGCTTACATTTACTGTCAGTAGAACCCGAACGAGACATTATTTCTGAGATCCCGAGCGGGCTTACCGTCATTCAATGCATTTTTGATGTATTCGATCATTAACGAGATGCCGCAATGCTTTACATTTCGTTAACCGAACGGCGAAAAGGCGAGATTTCTCGACTGGCCGCTATTTCGGCGCGCCTCTCACACTACGCGCGGCTCCGGCTCGCCTCAGGTCTGCCCGGTCCCCAAGTTCAGGACCGGATTTGCCGGATCAAGATTTCAAGGGGCGATAGCTCAGGCGCGATCTCTTTCGGCCCTGCAACGCTCTCTCACGCCGCCTGGCCGCGCTTGAATGGAGGCGGGAAAGACGCTTCCTTGCCGACCGGGGGCAGTGCTTCCATCACGCGCTCGGGCGGGAAGGTCACGATCACCTCGGTGCCCTCCCGCGGTTTCGCCTTCAAGGTGAAGCTGCCGCCGTGCAGGTCGATCAATCCTTTGACGATCGGCAGGCCAAGTCCCGAGCCCTGCTCCGCCGTCTTGATAGCGAGGGAACCGCGTCCGAAGGAGGAGAGCACCAGCGGAATTTCTTCCTCGGGAATGCCGGGGCCTGAGTCCTTGATGGAGATGTATTGGCCGGAGCCCGCGGTCCAACCGGCCTTGATCCAAATCTCGCCGCCGGGCGGCGTGAATTTGATGGCATTCGACAGGATGTTCAGCACGATCTGGCGCGTCGCCCTTTCGTCGGCCCAAAGCCGCGGCAAGTCCATCTCGATCTTGGCATGCACGGTCTGGTTCTTGGCCTTCGCCCGCAAGGACAGCATATGCTTCGCGTCATCGATGATATGCGCGATGCTGATCGCCTCTTCGCGCAAGTCGTAGCGGCCGGCCTCGATACGCGAGAGGTCGAGAATCTCGTTGATCAGCGTGAGCAGGTGATGGCCGCTCGAATGGATGTCGCTCGCATATTCGCGATAGGCGGGGTTGGTGTGCGGGCCGAAGACTTCCCCCTTCATCACCTCCGAAAAGCCGAGGATGGCGTTAAGCGGGGTGCGCAGCTCATGACTCATCGTCGCGAGGAAATGGGATTTCGCGAGATTGGCCTCCTCGGCACGCCGGCGCGCCTCGTCGGAATTTGCCTTGGCTTCCTGCACCTCGAGCAACAAGGCCTCCTTTTCGGCGCGCAGCTTGAGGCTCGTCACGGTCGTCTGATGCAGCCGGCTCGAGAAGAGAAGAAAGAAGAGCTGGGCGCCCGCTGCCATCAGCGCGAGGACGATATCGGCCAAGCTCTCCTGGGTAATGGCCAAGGTCGCGAGCCGGATCGAGATCGGCACGAGCCCGAAGACGACCGCGAGCGGCACGGTCTCCGCCAACATGGCGGTCACGGCCGACACCATGATCACGACGAAAAGCAAGAAAAGGCGCGACAGGCCAAAATCGATGGCAAGGAGGTCGCCGACGATCAGTGACCAGCAGGCGCCGAGCAGCGTCTGCGCGAGCACAAGGCACCAGCGCCAATTCTTCACCTTTTGCGCCGTGTCGAGCGGCGTCGCGAGGAGCCGGCGCCCCGTCGCGACCATCATGGCGAGGCCGACGAGAACGGTGATCACCCAGCGAAGCACGGTGGTGGGCTCGATCCAATAGACGGCGATCGCCGAGATCGAGCCGAGCAGGATCATTTCGAGCGGCACGGCGCTAATTTGCGCTTGCGCAAATTGACGAAGCAGCTCGACGTCGAAGGCATGGCCGAGACCGGAGGTCGAGGCGATGCGCTCGCGCACCGAACGCATCTCATGGGCGAGGCGGCGGCGGGCCGCCAGTGCCTTGCGGTCCAACCCTCGGCCTTGCTGAATCTGTTCGGCGGTCAGGTCACTCATGAACGCGAAATTCGAAACTCGACATGAAGATATGGTTTTTTCGATCGCTTCACTTTCGCGTGAAAACCTTAATACCCCGCTCACAAAGATGGCGGCATTCGCTCCTCTTTTCGCTCCTTGGAGGCCCCTCGGGAGCGCCGCCAAGCTTTCGCGAGCGGCTCTTTCATCGTTGGAATGACGTTCAAGAATGCGCGCGAGTGCCATCTTGCGCCCGTTGGCCTGCTTCGCGATCCGGCACTTCGTTTGTGAGTTTCACGAGGTTTTACAGAAGCTTGTGGTAGGCTTTTCGGTGAAAAGCGAGGGCACCTCGCCGCCAGAGGCTTCACGGAGCACACCAAGCTTCGGTCAGGGCGTCCGGTCGCGCGCCGACATTCGAGCGTCGACCATTGGCTTTAAGCCTCGTTCGCTAAAATTTGAGCCGGTTTTGCGTCAGTGGGCGCCTTCCGTTAAGGATTTTGGAGCGCGCGAGATCGACGATGAAGCAGCGTCGAAAGGGGCCGCTCTTGTTCAGGAGAAGGTGATGAAGCTCTTTGACGGCAAGCGCACGCCGAACGGGCGCCGCGCGCGGATCTTCATCCGAGAGAAGCAAGTTCCGATGCCGGAGATCATCGACGTCGATATCGCCAAGAAGGAACATCTACGGCCCGAATACGCCAGGCTCAACCCCAAGCGCCGCGTGCCGACCTTGCTGCTCGATGACGGGACGGCGATTGCCGAGTCCGTCGCCATCTGCCGGTATTTCGAAGAGGAGCATCCTGAACCGCCACTCTTCGGCACGGGGGCGAAGGGCAAGGCAATGGTCGAGATGTGGAACAGGCGCATGGAGCTTGGCCTGTTCCTCTCGGTCTCCATGGTGTTTCGCCACACCAACCCGTTCATGGCCGATCTCGAGGTGCCGCAGATACAAGATTGGGGCGAAGCGAATAAGGAGAGGGTCGCAAAGGAGCTGCGCGAGCTCGACGCGCACCTCGCGAAGACGCCCTATATCTGCGGCGAGGCGCTCACCATCGCCGATATCACCGCCGGCGTCGCGGTCGAGTTCATGCGCTTGCCGCGCATCGAGATGCCGCCCGAGTGCACGAATGTGGCGCGCTGGTTCGAAGGGCTCAAGGCGAGGCCGTCCTGGGTCCTGTGAGGGAAGGGCCGCGTCCCGATCGCAGGACTCTCCTCACCAGATCATCGCATAGGGCAGGAAGTCCACGACATCGCCCGGTGCGACCGCGCTCACCTCCTCGGCTAGCTCGGCGAGCCCGTCGGTCTCGGTGAGCGAGGTGAGGATGCCGGCTCCCTCTTGCGGGTGCTTGACCGCCTCGACCGTGCCGTCCGGCGAAGCGCGTAAAGTGACGCGCGCATATTCGCGGCGTCCCGGCTTCTTGCGATAGCTGAAAGCCGCATGCACCTTGAACCGCTCGAGAGGGGCGAGCTCCATGCCGTTCAATCGGGCAAGGAGCGGGCGCACCACATGGCAAAAAGTGACGAACACCGCGACAGGATTTCCGGGCAGACCGGCGAAGGGAACGCCGTCGATCATCCCCATGGCCACCGGGCGCCCCGGCTTGATGGCGAGCCGCCAGAAGACGAGCTTGCCAATGGCTTCGACGGCTGCCTTCACATGATCTTCCTCGCCGGTCGAAACGCCCCCGCTCGTGAGGATGAGATCATGTCCGGATGCCGCCGCCGCGAGGCGCCTTGCGAGCTCGGTGCGATCGTCCCTCAAGACGCCGAGATCGGAGACCTCGGCGCCGAAACGCTGGAGCAAGCCTGAGAGCAACAAGCGGTTTGAATCGTAAATCGCGCCTTCGGCGAGGGGCTGGCCAGGCTCGGCGAGCTCATCGCCCGTCGAGAACAGCGCGACCTTCAACCGGCGCCGCACCGTGACGGAGGAAAGACCGACCGCGGCGGCAAGCGCCACGTCCTGAGGCTTCATCCGCCGGCCGGCCGGCAGGAGGACGGAGCCACGCGCGACATCCTCGCCGGCGTGCCGCAGATTGGCGCCACGCCGCAAGCCGGGCGGCAGGGTGACATGGCTCGGCGTTGCCTTCGCATCCTCCTGCATGAACACGGTGTCCGCATCCGCCGGCAGAGGCGCGCCCGTGAATACGCGGACCGCGACCCCTTGTGCAGTGAGCCCAGCCGCCGAGCCGCCGGCGGCGACGCGGCCACGCAACGGGAGCTCGGTTGCGGCTTTCGGATCGAGGTCGGCGTGGCGCACCGCATAGCCGTCGACCGCCGAGTTCGCGAAGGGCGGAAGAGCGATCGGCGACAGGACATCCTGCGCGACCACGCGGCCGTCGGCTCGCGAGAGCGGCACCACCTCTCGCTCGGCGACCGGCTTGATGCGCTCGGCGATCAAGCTCAAGGCCGCATCGACCGGCATGAGGGCGCCGCCGAACGCGAAGCAATCGTCGGTGAGCTGCGCCATTCACGTCTGGCCCCTGAAATCGCTATATTTCTAGACCAAAAGTGTCCCACATTCTGAGTACGCGCAGTCTTGTGGGACACTTTCGTTTCACGCCTGTTTCTTCGGAACGAGTAAATGCATCGCCTCGGCGGCCATCTTCTGGCGTTCCATCTTGCGGGTGTAGCCGACCGCTTGCTGGGCGTCCTCCCACCCGAAGATGGACATCAATTGGAAGGCCGAAGCGCCATTTTCTGCGGCGATCGTAGCTCCTGCCTTGCGAAGACCGTGCGCCGAACAATGCGGCAGCCCCGCCTCGCGACACCAACCCTTGATCGCAGTGCCCATGCGGCTTGCCGAAAAGGGTGCACCGCGCTCGCTCACGAGATAGGTGAGATCGCCGATCGGGGATGCGTCGATCACGTCCTGCAGAAGCGGCAGGATCGGGACTCTGATCCATTTCGCGTCACTGTTGCGGTTCTTGTGCTGCGGCTTTTCGAACCAGTTCTGCTTGATCCCGTCTTCAACGTGCACCGTGAGGTGCTGCTTGCCGAGACCGCGCAGGTCCGAAATGCGCACACCTGTGAATAGAGTGAGCGCGAGAGCCAGCCGCGCCTTGGTGCCGATCAGATGCCTAGCCTCGTATCGCCGGACCTCCTCGAGCGTCCAGGTATGGTGGCCGCCTTTCGGCGGCGATAAACGCTTCACCTTGTCCGCCGGGTTCTCGCTCATGTAGCCATTGTCTACTGCCCAGACGAACATTTGCTTTAGGTAGCGTAGTCGGTTGTTAGCCGCATTTGGCATGCCGACCTTGCGGTCGCGAAGAGTGACAATGTGCTTGCGGGTCAGGCTCTTGACCGGGCAGCTTCGAAAAGTAAGCGACTTGCCCGGGACAAGGGGCTCGTCAAGCACCTTGGCGAGCACCCAGCGCTTGCCCTTTTGCGTGGTGAGGTCACGCTGTTTGAATTCGCCTGAGCCGTAGTACTCGGCGCACAACCATTCGAGGGTGCCCTGGCTCTTCTTGAGGTTCTCGGCGAGAGTGGTCCCCCTTGCGGGTTTCCGCGATGGCTGGCCATTCAAAGCGGCGGCATAAGCGGTCCAGAACTCCTTCGAGTGCGGAGGGCCAGGGAGAGTCACCTTGGGAAGGCCCTTGCGCCGGAACAGCCAACGCGGGTTGCCGTCGCGTTGCTTGTCACGAACGACATAAAGCGGTAGCCCTGTCTTCGCCATCTTGGTCTCTGGGCTGATCACGTCTGGACCTCGGCATACGGGTCCAAGCCGTCTTTGTCGGCGTTTGAATCAAACAAGCGATCGAGGGCGCGGTCAAGCTGAACCCTATCCCAGAGAACGCGGTCGTTGATCTTGGCTGGTCTCGGTATGCGCCCATCCTGGACCATTTTGTCGAACAGGGTCGTGCCCACGCCCACGACATAGGCCGCCTCTTCGCGCGACAAGCCCCTCTTGATCGCCACGAGGTCTGCAAAGCCTGAACTTCCTTTCATAGTGCCGAATCGCGAAATTTATCGCGGATGTTGACGTCGAGGCGCCTACATTCGCCCTGCACCTGCGAGCGCGAGTAACGCATCCGCGCCGCAAGGCTCGCGAACGTTGCCCCAGCGGGCAAGCCCGGCGTACCTCGCCGCACAACTCCTCGCGCAGACCGGCGCGCCCATGAGGATATGGTCGGGCGTAAGGCTTCGGGCCGCTGGCGTATCATTGTTGCGCTCATCGGGGCTTCCCGCCGGCTTGGTCGGGTCACGTTCATTTGACACCTCGGCGCGTCGCGTGCATGGGTTGTCAGGTGATAAGGTAGGGAGGGCCGGATGCGGAAGTCAATGACGCGTGCACGTCGGTCTGCGGCGGCGGTCCGCCGCGGGCCGGAGATCCTTGAGCTTCTGCTCAGCGACGAGGCGCGGAAGGCGCTCAAGGGCGCCGCGCATAGGGGGGAACCACCGG
>DASZIL010000145.1:0-1730 GCA_035949255.1 Beijerinckiaceae bacterium
GCGTTGCGGGGCGACCCCGCGGGCGGAGTGGGCACGCGCTACGAACCCCATCCCGACGGCTACCAGTGGTCGACGGACCTCGTCACCGCCGTGAAGGCGATCGGCGATTTCGAGGTGTCGATCGCCGCCTATCCCGAGCGCCATCCGGAAAGCGCGACCTTGTTCGCCGATATCGAGATGCTCAAGCGCAAGGTCGATGCCGGGGCGGATCGCGCCATCACCCAGTTCTTCTTCGATAACGATCTCTATTTCCGCTACCTCGACGTGGCACTCGCAGCGGGCATCGACATCCCGATCGTGCCCGGCATCGTGCCGGTGCAGAACTTCAAGCAGACGGCAGGCTTTGCCAAGCGCACGGGCGCGAGCATTCCGGCCTGGATCGCGCAACGCTTCGAGGGGCTCGACGAGGATGTGGCGACGCGCCGCCTCGTCGCCGCCGCGGTGTGCGCCGAGCAGGTCGTCGACCTGATCGACCGGGGCGTGACCCACATCCATTTTTATACCATGAACCGCGCCGATCTCGTCTATGCGGTCTGTCATCTGATCGGGCTTCGCCCGGCGAAGGCAGCCGAAGGCGCGATCGAGGTCGCGGCCGCGTGAACTCGAGGCTTTTGCCGATGGCGTTCCAGCCCACCCGTTTCGACCCTTCGAGCGTCGCCGAAGCGCTCGCGCGCGCCGCGAAGGAGCGCATCCTCGTGCTCGACGGTGCGATGGGGACGCAGCTCCAGGCGCTCAAATTCGCTGAAGGCGATTTCCGCAAGGGCCGCTTCGGGGAGTGGCCGAACGACCTCAAGGGCAACAATGACCTTTTGACGCTGACCCAGCCCGAGGCCGTGCGCGATATTCACCTTCGCTATTTCGAGGCGGGCGCCGATATCGTCGAGACCAACACCTTCTCCTCGACCTCAATCGCCCAGGCCGATTACGGCATGCAGGCGCTCGTGCCCGAGCTCAACATCGCGGCCGCACGCCTTGCGCGCGAAGCCGCGACGCTCGCCGAGAAACGGGACGGCCGCCCGCGCTTTGTCGCCGGCGCCATGGGGCCGACGAACCGCACCGCTTCGATCTCGCCCGACGTCAACGACCCCGGCTTCCGCGCCGTCTCCTTCGATGATCTGCGCGCGGCCTATGGCGAGCAGGCGCGCGCCCTCGTCGAGGGCGGCGCGCATCTTTTGCTCGTCGAGACCATCTTCGACACGCTGAACGCCAAGGCCGCGCTCTTCGCGATCGAGGAAGTGTTCGACGCGCTCGGGTTTCGCTTGCCGGTCATCGTCTCGGGCACGATCACGGATCTCTCCGGGCGCACCTTGTCGGGACAGACGCCGACCGCGTTCTGGCATTCGCTCGCGCACGCCAAGCCTTTCGCCATCGGGCTCAATTGCGCGCTCGGCGCCAAGGAGATGCGCGCCCACATCCAGGAGATCGCGCGCGTCGCCGACACCTTGGTCTGCGCCTATCCGAACGCCGGCTTGCCGAACGAGTTCGGCCTCTACGACGAAAGCCCGCAAGCGACGGCCGGCATGCTCGGCGAATTCGCGGCTTCGGGCCTCGTCAACATCGTCGGCGGTTGCTGCGGCACCACGCCTGCGCATATCGAAGCCATCGCCGAGGCGGTGAAGGGCAAGGAGCCGCGCGCCGTGCCGAAGATCACGCCCGCGCTTCGGCTCTCCGGCCTCGAGCCGTTCACGCTGACGAAGGACATCCCCTTCGTCAATGCGGGCGAGCGCACC
>DASZIL010000146.1:0-23018 GCA_035949255.1 Beijerinckiaceae bacterium
GCATAGATCGGCTTGTTGAGGCCGAGATGCTCGCGGATGCCGCGCGGCGTGAGGCGCATCACCTCGCGCAAGGCCTTCTCGACCTTCTCTTCATCAACCTTGCCCGTTCCGTGCAGATCGACATAGACGGAAAGCGGCTCGGCGACGCCGATCGCATAGGCGAGCTGGATCGTGCAACGATCCGCGAGCTTCGCTGCCACGACGTTCTTGGCGAGATAACGTGCCGCATAGGCGGCGGAGCGGTCGACCTTCGTCGGATCCTTGCCAGAGAAAGCACCGCCACCATGCGGGGCGGCACCGCCGTAAGTGTCGACGATGATCTTGCGCCCGGTGAGGCCGCAATCGCCGTCCGGACCGCCGATCACGAATTTGCCCGTCGGATTGACGTGCCAGACCGTCTCGGACGTGATCCAATCCTCGGGCAAGGTCGCGCGCACCACCGGCTCGACGATCTTGCGCACATCGTTCGACGACAAGCTCGCGTCCACATGCTGGGTCGAGACCACGACCTGCGTCACGCCGACGGGCTTGCCGTCCACATAACGCACCGTCACCTGGCTCTTGGCGTCCGGACCAAGCTTATCACATTGGCCTTCCTTGGCCTTGCGCGCCTTGGTGAGGTTCTCGAGGATTTTGTGAGAGTAATAGATCGGGGCGGGCATCAGCTCGGGCGTCTCGCGGCAGGCATAGCCGAACATGATGCCCTGGTCGCCCGCGCCCTCGTCCTTGTTGCCGGAGGCGTCGACGCCCTGAGCAATGTCGGCCGATTGCGCGTGAAGCAGAACCTCGATCCTCGCCTTCCTCCAGGAAAAACCCTCCTGCTCATAGCCGATCGCCTTGATGGCTCGGCGAGCGGTCGATTTCACCTTGCTCTTGAGCTTCTTGTCGGCGAGGGAGCCGCGCACCTCGCCGGCGATGATGACCCGGTTCGTCGTCGCGAGCGTCTCGCAAGCGACGCGCACGCTTGCCGGATCGATCCCGGCCTTCGCGCCTTCGCGAAAAAACAGATCGACCACCTCATCCGAGATGCGGTCGCAGACCTTGTCGGGATGGCCTTCCGAGACCGACTCGCTGGTGAAAAGGTAGTTCTTCCGCATCACGGTGGCACTCTCCTCGACTTGCAGGGGAAGGGCTGAGGGCTAGCCTCGCGCGCTCAAATCACGGGCGCCGGACGGGCGTTCTTTAGTCAGGACGACCGAGGAAGGTCAAGCATTGCCGAACGGAATCGTTTTTTATTCCGAACGGGGGCCGCGAGCCTCGGCGCCCACCTCGCCCTCGTCCTCACCCGCGACCGCCCTCACCAATTCAACGATGCGCCGGCGGAGCCTGCGATCCCTGATGCGCGCGAAGGCCTGGTTCAGCTCGATACCTTCATTGGACGAAAGGAATTCGGCCACGAAATTGCTGTCGCCGGAGACCTCGCTCTGAGAATCCGACAAATTCGGCTCCAGATGCGGCGCGTCACGAAAAAAGAACTCGATCGGCACCTCGAGCGCGCGCGAGGCGTGCTGCAAGCGGCTAGCGCCGATGCGGTTCATTCCCTTTTCGTATTTCTGCACCTGCTGGAAGGTCACCCCGAGTTGATCGCCGAGCTTCTCCTGGCTCATTCCCATCAGCACGCGGCGCATCCGCAAACGGCTCCCCACATGGCGGTCAATGGAATTCGGTGTCTTTTTGGCCATTCCGCATTGCACCCTGCTTCCCCCAATGCGCGACATTATGGTTAACGTCTAGCCAAGGCCCGACGGCGATGCAACCTGAGGGTGGCCACAACCGAGGCCGCCATGAGCGCCCAGAAGAGAGCATCCCCAAGCCTTGCGTAAAGCGGCGGAGCAATGGCGCGGGGCAGCTCGGCATCGAGCACCGCCTCGACGCCGAGCGGCAAGGAGGCGACCACGCGCCCGAAGGGGTCGACGACGGCCGAGATGCCGGAATTCGCGGCGCGCACCAATGGCAGCCCCTGCTCGATGGTCCTCAATCGCGCCTGCGCCAAATGCTGGTAGGGGCCGCTCGTCAGGCCAAACCAGGCGTCATTGGTGACATTGACCAAGAGGCCAACGGGGCGCCCATCCTGCGGCAAGACCTCTCCAGGGAAGATCGCCTCGTAACAGATCAAGGGGGATGCGCCCGGAAGCCCTGGAATATCGAGCGTCCGGCGTTCGGCGCCTGGCGTAAATCCTCCGGGCACGCGCACGAATTGGCGCAGGTGAATCCGGTCGAGCCATTCCTGCAACGGGAGGTATTCGCCGAACGGCACAAGATGCACCTTATCGTCCGACGAGAGGACGGCCCCATCCTTGCCGATCACATAGATCGAGTTGAAGAAATGCGCGTTGAGCTCACCCGGCAAGGGCTCCTGGGCGCGAATGGCGCCCGTGATCAGCGTCGTCCTGTCGCCGAGCCCGCGGGCGATGCGGGCGAGCATCTCGGGATCGCGCGTGAGGATGAAGGGAAAGGCCGATTCCGGCCAGAACAGATGTGTGATGTCGGCGATGCCGCTACGCTCGGGCGAAGTCGCCTTGTCGCTCAAGGCAATATAGCGCGAGACGATCTCCTCACGATTCGCCGGAACGAATTTCTGATCGGGCGCGAGGTTGGGCTGCATGATCCGAAGCCGCACACCGGCGATCATGCCAGGCGGGCCACCCGCGAGGCGCCAAGTGCCGAAAGCCGCGAGCGCCATGAGAAGAAGGAGGGAGATCGCGGGCGCGGCCCATCGCGCGCGAGGCGTGGTCTCGGTCGCGAGCGTCGCGGGCGAAGCGAATATGACGAGAGCGAGGAAGGTGAGCCCGTAAGCGCCGATGAGCGATGCAGCCTGGGCGAGGACAAGGTTCGAGCCCAGCGCCATTCCCGGCAAGTTCCAGGGAAAGCCCGTGAGCAGATGCCCCCTCAACCATTCCGAGCCTGAAAGCGCGACCGCGAAAGTGAGAATGCGCCCTGCCCCATCGCTCCAGAAGAGACGCGCGAGCGCGAAGGCGAGCGCGAAGAACAGGGCAAGTCCCGCGGGGAACACGAGGACGCCGAGCGGCAAGGCCCAGGCGAACTCATCGCCATTCACGAGGAAGGCCGACCCGAGCCACCATAGCCCCGCGAGGTGATAGCCGAAACCGAACCACCAGCCCGCGCCGGCGGCAGAGCGAATTGTCGCGAGCCGCGGACGCTTGCCGTCGACCGCGGCCCCGTCGATCAGCCAGACACCGATCGGCAGGGAAAGGGCGAGGCCCGGCCAGATGTCGAGCGGCGCCATGGCCAGCGCACCGACCGCTCCGGCCGTGAGCGCGATAAGGCGCCGCCGCCATCCCCAGGCGAGCATGACCTGGTCGGCGAATGACGCCGCCAACGAGGCTTGCGCGTAGCTCACCGACGGTTCGGCTCGCTGGCGGCGCCGGCGCCGCGATCCGGCCGCGAAGGCTCGGATGCCGGCGCGCCAACGCCGGCGGTGGAAGGCGTCTGCGTCGCTTCCAAAGGCTGATCCTTTTGCCGGCGCGAGCGCCGCTCGCTCGAGTGGAGATGAATTCTCACGCGCTTCAAGCGCCTCGGATCAGCCTCCATCACTTCGAACTCGATGCCTCCGGGGCCGGCGATCAGCTCGCCGCGCAGGGGCACGCGACCGGCGAGCGTCACGATCAAGCCTCCGATCGTATCGACATCCTCCGCCGCATGTCCGCGCGACAGATCAATACCGAGCATGGCCGAAACTTCGGCGAGCTCGGCGCGCGCACTGGCGACGAGGGTGCGATCGTCGAGGCGCGAAACCAGCGCCCCTTCCTCATCGTCATGCTCATCCTCGATCTCGCCAACGACGATCTCGATCAAATCCTCGATCGAGACAAGCCCATCCGTTCCCCCATACTCGTCGATGACGAGCGCCATATGGGTACGCGTCGCCTGCATGCGGCGGAGAAGCGCGACGGCTCGCATCGAGGCTGGAACGTAGAGAACGGGGCGCAAGATCCCGAGCGCCTCGAGCGGGGTTGCGAGATCGACGCCGCCGAGATCGGCGAGCGGCTCACCGCCCTTGCCCTGCGCTCCCCCGGATTCCTGAGCCTTGGCCCCGAGATAGTCGAGAAAATCGCGGATATGGACCATCCCCCTCGGCTCATCGAGAGTTTCCCCATAGACGGGCACACGCGAATGGGCCGCGTTGCGAAAGACGTTCAAGAGCTCACCCAGGCTGACCGTGATCGGAACGGCGACGATGTCGGCGCGCGGCACCATCACATCGGCGACGCGCGCTTGCCGAAGCGCGAGCACATTCCTGAGCATGGCGCGCTCTTGGGAATAGGCCTCGGTCGAGCCCTCTCCCACGGCTCCCGCCTGCCCAGCCCCTTCCTTCGCGCGCGCACCGATTCGCAGGACGCGCTTCACGCGTCCGGCAAGCCGGCGCACCGGGCCGCCATCGCTCGTCGATGCGGCCGAAACGCTGGGTCGTGGTTTGCCCTTCATGTCCATTCGTCGCCGCGCGGCGGCATTTCCCGCTCACGCCGCCTCTGTCGCATAAGGATCAGCGACGCCGATGCTCACGAGGATCCTCGTCTCGAGCGCCTCCATCCGCCGAGCCTCGCCCTCGCTCAGATGGTCATAGCCGAGGAGATGAAGGAGGCCATGCACGACAAGATGAGCCACGTGGTCCTCGAACGGCATCCCTTGGGCCTTCGCCTCGCGGTCGATGGTTTCGAAGGCGAGCGCGATGTCGCCTAGGTATCGGGGATGACCCATCACCGGCCCCGGGGGTGCCGGGAAGGAAAGCACATTGGTGGGTGCGTTCTTTCCTCGCCATCTTCGGTTCAAAGCCGCGATCGCCTCATCATCGATGAGGGTAACGCAAACCTCATCCCCTGCCCGGATCGCAGGCCCAACCTTGGGATGAGCGCCGGCGGCCATTGCGGCGCGCATCACGCTCCGCGAGACGCCCGAATTTCGCTCCCAGAGCGGGCTCTCGACCAGGATATCGACTTTGAGCTTTGACATCCGGGCCGTCAGCGCTTGTCGACCGCCTGGTTGCCGCGCGGCGATTTGCCGGCCTCCTCATAGGCTTGGACGATGCGCCGCACGAGATCGTGTCGAATGACATCGCCATGCTCGAAGGCGATATGGCCGATGCCCTCGACATGTTTGAGGAGATCGATCGCCTCGATCAGCCCGGATTTCTGGCCTCCCGGCAGATCGATCTGCGTCGGGTCTCCGGTGACGACCATGCGTGAGCCTTCGCCGAGACGGGTCAGGAACATCTTCATCTGAACCGAGGTCGCGTTTTGTGCCTCGTCGAGCAGGATGACGGCGTTGGTGAGTGTACGCCCGCGCATGAAGGCGAGCGGAGCGATCTCGATCATGCCCGTTTGCAACCCGCGCTCCACGTGGCGGCTGTCCATGAAATCAAAGAGCGCGTCATAGACGGGGCGCAGATAAGGATCGACCTTTTCGCGCATATCGCCCGGCAGGAAGCCGAGATTCTCGCCGGCCTCGACGGCCGGTCGCGACAAAATCATGCGGCTCACGGCGCCTTGCTCGAGGAGCGAGACGGCATGGCCGACCGCAAGCCAGGTCTTGCCCGTTCCCGCAGGCCCCTCCGCGAAGGTCAATTCACAACGTTTAAGAAGCTGAAGATAGGTATGCTGATTAGCCGATCGCGCCTTGACGGGCCCGCGCTTGCGCGTCGCGATTTGATCGAAGGCCCCCTTCGAGGCATCGCTCGCCGCGGGAAAGAGCGAGCCTTGAGCGATCGCCTCCGCGATCGCCCCATCGACATCGCCGAGCGACAAGCCTTGGCCGTCCTTGATGCGGCCGTTGAGCACGCTCAGCACGCGCCGCGCCTGCTCAGCGGCGTCGGGCGTACCTCTGATCTGTACCTGATTCCCATTGGCGGTGGCGCGCACGCCGAGACGGCGTTCGATATGGGCGAGATTCTCGTCGAATTGCCCGAGGACGAGGCTCGCAAGCCGGTTATCGTCGAAGGCAATCTTCACCTCCGTCCCCTCACCGGCGCGCGGCTCGGCCGGAACGCGGCGGCGCGGCTTTTGGGAGAGCGTATTGTCCTGCATGCTCATGCGGCGGCCTTCCCCTCGACAAGGCGACCAGCGAGGCTGTTCGGACCCGCTGAGGTGATCTGCACGGAACAGAGATCGCCGATCGCCGCCTCCCGGCGTTCGACGTGGACCGGCTGCAGATAAGGTGATTTGCCGGCGATCTGGCCTTGGTGGCGGCCGGGCTTGTCGAACAACACCTCGACCTTACGACCGATCATCGCATGGTTGAAGGCTTGGCGCTGTTCCTCGAGCAAGGCTTGCAAGGCAGCGAGGCGCTCGACCTTCACTTCTTCGGCGACCTGGGCTTTCCACTGCGCGCTCGGTGTGCCGGGACGCGCGCTGTATTTGAACGAGAAGGAGTTCGCGAAATTGACCTCGCGCACGAGCTCGAGCGTCGCCTCGAAATCCTCGCGTGTCTCGCCGGGGAAGCCGACGATGAAGTCGGAGGAGAGCGCGATGTCCGCACGGGCCTTGCGCACCTTCTCGATGATATGAAGATAGGTCTTAGCATCATGGCGGCGGTTCATGGCGGCGAGCACGCGATCCGAGCCCGATTGCACGGGCAAGTGCAGATAAGGCATGAGCGCGCAGATATCGCGATGCGCTTCGATCAGCTCGTCATCCATGTCGAGAGGATGGCTCGTCGTATAGCGCAGCCGCTTGACGCGTTGCAGTTTCGCGGCACCCGCCAGAAGCCGCCCGAGCGACCAGGCACGCCCATCTGGCCCCTCGCCGTGATAGGCGTTGACGTTCTGCCCGATCAGCGTGACCTCTCTGACGCCGGCCTCCGCCAGAGTCTCGATCTCATTGAGGATGGCAGCGGCCGGGCGAGATATTTCCGCGCCCCGCGTGTAGGGCACGACGCAAAAGGCGCAGAATTTGTCGCAACCCTCCTGCACCGTGACGAAGGCGGAGACGCCGCGCGCGCGAATATCGGCGCGTCCGGGCAAGGGGAGTTGCGAGAATTTATCGGCGGCCGCGAGATCGAGATCGATCGCCGGCGCCGAGGCGTCTCTCGCGAGAAGCGCGGGCAGATGATGATAGGCTTGCGGGCCGACCACGATGTCGACGGCGGGCTGGCGGGCGATGATCTCCGCCCCCTCGGCCTGGGCGACACAGCCGGCAACCACGATTTGCGTCTTGCGCCCCTCAGCGGCGCGCTCGGACTTCATCTCGCGCACCCGGCCAAGCTCGGAGAAGATCTTCTCGGTCGCCCGTTCCCGGATATGGCAAGTGTTCAAGATGACGACATCAGCCTTTGCCGGCTCGCTCGTCTCGACATGGCCGCGAGATCGCAGGAGATCGCCCATGCGTGCGGAGTCATAGACGTTCATTTGACAGCCGTATGACTTCACGAAAAAGCGCTTCGGCAATCACGACCTCCAAACGATCACATTCGAGCGAATCACTTAAGGCTTTGCCCAGAGCCGAACGGAACAGGCATCCCTGTCATTTAATCGCTTTCCGGGCGAAGTGAAACGGGGCCGGCATTTTCGGTCGCCGGCGCGCGTCCCTGGCAAAACCCGCGAATAGCGGCCTCGGACACATCACCAGCCTCGGGGCGGCACTTTCCAATCGGGACAGCAAGGCCGGTCACGAGCTCATGGCATGAGCGGCTGCGGGGTGCGGTCGTCCATTCGTGGCTTCCGCCGCCATGGCCCTTACCTCGTCGCCGAGACGCTTCGCCAGCGCCTTGCGATCGCCATGGGTGACCTCGAATGCTTCCCCGAAGCGCAGCGTCACGTCGACCGGGCCGATCGCCAGAAGGCGAAGGAGATGGGAGCCGAGCGACATATCTCCATACCAGGCAACCGAAGGCCGATCCGCGCGACCGAGCGGCAAGCCGTCGAGACTGGAATAGACGATCGACAAGGGCTGCACCAGGATCGAGGTCCCGCGAGCGCCGCTCGCGCTCATCGCCTCGCGCACCGAGGCCAAAAGCGCGGGTCGGAAGGGGAGCACGCGATTTCCATCCCCTGTTGTGCCCTCACCGAAGAGGACGATGGTGTCGCCGGCGACGAGCCGATGGCCGATCGAGCGCGCGATATCGGCGGTCATCGTGCGTCTTGTTCGATCGACGAAGATCGAGCGCTGCAGGCGAGCGAGCGTCCCGATGATCGGCCAGCCGGCAACCTCCGACTTCGCCACGAAGGACAAGGGCACGACCCCCCCGAGCACGACGATGTCGATCCAGGAGACATGGTTCGAGACGACAAGCACGGGGGCGGCGCGCGCGATCTCCCCTTTGACGATTACGCGCAGGCCCAGCACCTTGCCGACCCACCATAGAAAAACCCTCGGCAATGTGCCGGCGCCGTCGCGCCAGAAGCGCAAGATCAAAGCCTGCGCGCCCATGCCGACGATCATGAAGGGCAAGATAGCGACGAGGCAAAGTGCCGAGCGCGCGACGAAACGCACGCGGCTCATGCCACCGGCGGCACGCTCGCTCGGCCAGGCGAGCGGCTTGCGCGGCACCTCCTGCGAAACATGCGCCTTCTTGAGCAGCAGCTCACGCAGATCAGGCGCGAGACGCTCGCGCCGGCGCGCGGCGAGCGATCGTCCTTCCTCGTTCATCCGTGGCTCCTGCATCCGCACTTGAACCTCACGCTATCGCATCAAGGGCGTGTCGCGTCGAGCCTCTCTTGATCGCGATTTTTGCCTCGTTTTGTCATTCTCACGAAGGGCCCGGCACGATCAATCGAGCGTGCGGCGCAGAATCACGGCCGCGCCGCGTTCACCCGTAGCGCGTGGATAATAAGCCCGTCGGCGCCCGACGGGCTTGAGGCCGAAGTTTTCGTAGAAGGCCAAGGCGGCCGCATTGGCTTCATCGACTTCGAGGAAAAGCTCGCGAACCGACCTCCCGCGCAGCTGGTCGAGGTGGTGGGCCAGGAGTGCACGAGCCACGCCTTTTCGGCGCGAGGAAGAATCCACGACAATCGACAAGATCTCGGCTTCCGCCGCTGCAATTCGCGAAAGGATGAAGCCTTGTAGGCTTCCGCGCTCCGAGAATGCCGCCCCCTCCCCCAGGCTGGACGAGCTCGCGATCAACTGCTCGAATTCGTCCTCACCCCAGCCCCGATGGAAAGCCTTGGCGTGAAGCCGCGCCAGTCGCGGCGCGTCCTCGGCCTTGAGGTCGCGCAACACGATTGTCGTCTTTTGTCGCCACGGCCGCATGCGCTTTATCTTGCGGCTGTGCCTTGCTCCGCGAGCGGGCGCGCTTGCGCGGGCTTGACGTAAACGGGATCCGGCGGGGACGCCTTCGGGTCCGCGGCCGCGGCGAGCTTTGCCACGCAAACAATGTCGGGGGCGGCCTCCGCAAGGCTCGATCTCGCCACTCCGCCCGTTTGCGAAACGACGGAATGGAGGGCAGGCGAGGCGCTGCCGACCAGATGAACCGGCCGATCGCCGATCCGTTGGGCGGCCTCGGTGAGCGACAAGGCCGCGGGCTCGCCGAGCGGGTGGCCGTCGGGCGAGAAGAGCTGAAAGAAGAGATTGCCATGCCTTGCATCGATCGCCGCCGCGATCGGCACGTCCTCGCTGACGCCGACGAGCGGGGCCGCCAGCGCCGCGAGCGTCGTGACGCCGATTGCGGGGCGCCCCGTCGCGAGCGCGACCGCGCGTGCCGCGGCGATCCCGACCCGCAAGCCCGTATAGCTGCCGGGACCGACGACCACGCCGATGCGGTCAACGGCGCTCCAGCCGCCATCGAGCTTGGCGATGACACGCTCCAGCATCGGCAGGAGGGCTTCGGCGTGTCCCTTGCCGAGCATGGCGCTTTCGCTGGCGATGACCTTGTCGCGTTGAGCGTCGAAGAGACACACCGAACAAGCCGCAAGCGCGGTATCGAGCGCCAGAACAATCAAATAAAGGCTCTCCCGCTGCGATCAGCGCGGAGGGAGGGCCTCCGCTCTTCAAAGGATAGTGCAGAATTCCTCAAAGGTGAAACGCGGCGAGCGCGGCATCACCCCCTCGGGATCGCCATAGCCGAGATTGCAGATGAAATTCGCTTTTACCTTTCCGTCGGGGAAAAATTCCTTGTTCACGCCGGCCGCGTCAAAGCCGGACATCGGGCCTGTGTCGAGACCCAGTGCACGCGCCGCAATGATGAGATAGGCGCCCTGCAGGCTCGAATTGCGAAAGGCCGTCTCCTGGATGTGTTCCGGTTTGCCGGCAAACCAGCTTCTCGCATCCGCATGCGGAAAGAGCTTGGGGAGCTTTTCATGAAATTCGGTGTCGTAGCCCACGATCGTAGTCACGGGAGCCGCTGCCGTCTTGGCGCGATTGCCCTCCGACATGAAGGGGCTCAGCCTTTCCTTGGCGGATCGCGATTCGAGGAAGAGGAAACGCGCCGGCGAGGTATTGGCGCTCGTCGGCCCCATCTTCAAGACATCTGCGAGCTGTCGCAACAAGGATTGCGGGACGGGCTTCGCCTGCCATTTGTTGTGGGTGCGCGCCTCGAGAAAAATCTGGTCGAGCGCCTCCCTGGCGATGGGCTTGTGCGGGGAAGGCTTGAAATTCGGGTCAGCCATGGCCGACGAGCTCCTCTGAATGAAAAGCGGAAGGGACCGAGCGGCTGGCAAAGAGTGCCAGCCGTCCTCATGCGAGCAAGCTTACGGACGGATGCGGCAGGCTCAGGCGGCCTCGACCTCGCGCACATCGGGCAGGAAATGGCGCAACAGATTTTCAATTCCGTGCTTGAGCGTCGCCGTCGAGGAGGGGCAGCCCGAGCAGGAGCCCTTCATGTTGAGATAGACCACCCCGTCACGAAATCCCTTGAAGGTGATGTCCCCGCCATCTCCCGCCACGGCGGGACGAACGCGGGTCTCGATCAATTCCTTGATCGTGGCGACGGTGTCGGCATCCTTCGGGTCGAAAAACTCCGATGCGGCAGGACTCTGGGCAGCAGCGGATTCGTCAAGGACGGGAGCGCCCGTCAAAAAATGCTCCATCACCGCGCCGAGAATCGCCGGCTTGAGATGAGGCCATTCGCGATCGTCCTTGGTGACGCTGATGAAATCGCTGCCGAGGAACACGCCCCTCACGCCTTCAATGGCAAAAAGCCGCTGCGCGAGCGGGGAATGGGCGGCTTCCTCCGGCGTCCTGAAATCGGCGACCCGATTCCCGAGCACGTCGCGGCCGGGCAGAAATTTGAGCGTCGCGGGATTGGGCGTCGCTTCCGTCTGAATGAACATTGCAATTCTCCCTGTATCCGCCGGTTCAAGGCCAGCGGCCACAGGCCTTTAGATGAGCTTGCGCCGGCCCCAAGTCAACGAGGGAGGTCTCAACGAGGAAGTCCCAGCGATGGAAGCCCCAACGAGGGGAAGTCCCGACGACAAGTCAATGAAAGCAGCGAGACGGGACCGACCGCGCCGGTTGGCGCGGCCGGAAAACGGCCGAAAGGCTTCAGCTCATCAGGCCTTCAGCCTTCAACGCCTCGACCACCTTGGGACGCGATCCGATGCGCGCCAGGTATTGCTGGAGAGACGGCCATTTGCTGAGGTCGAAGTTCACGAACTTGGCCCAGCCGAGAACGGTGAAGAGATAGCCGTCGGCGACGGTGAATTTGTCGCCCATGAGATGCGCCTTGCCGTCGAGCTGCTTCACGAGCCAATCGAGCTGCTTGGAGAGAGCCGCCTTCACGGCCTCCTTCCATTCGGCGGTCTGGGCCGGGTTGAACATCGAGCCCATAGGCTTATGCAGCTCGGAGGTGATGTAGTTCAGCCATTCCTGCAGCCTGTAACGCTCCATCGTGCCAGCGGCAGGCGCGATCCCGGCCCCAGGCTTCTGATCGGCGATGTATTGCACAATCGCGGGACCTTCGGTGAGCTTTTCGCCATTGTCGAGGACGAGCGTGGGCACAGAACCCTTGGCGTTTACACCATTGTAGTCCTCACCCGTCTCGACCGTCTTCTTCGCAAGATCGACCTTCTGCAGGGTGAAAGGGAGCCCGGCTTCACGCAATGCGATATGCGGCGAAAGCGAGCAAGCGCCGGGCGCGTAGTATAACTTCATCGAAGATCTCCTGTGCAAGCGGCAAGACCGCGACGAGACGGCTAAACGCGCTCGTCGGTGCCGCGTCGCGGACGCATCGCATATCGCTTTCCACTAGACAAGTACCAACCTTCTGGTAAGTTTTGGATCATGAACGAATGTGCCAATGCCGCCGAGGGCAACGTCTTCGACCCTGCTTGCCCGGCGCGAGCGGTCCTCGAGGTGCTCGCGGAGAAATGGGCGCTTTTGCTTGTCCATATGTTGGCCAACGGCCCCGCCCGCACGGCGCAATTGCGGCGCCGGATCGGCGGCATCTCCGACAAGATGCTGATCCAGACGCTGCGGCGGCTCGAGCGCAATGGGTTCGTGGAAAGGCGAGCCTTTCCCGAGGTGCCGCCCCGCGTCGAATATTCGCTCACTGCTCTCGGCGCTTCGTTGAGCGAGCCGATCACCACGCTCGATCGCTGGGTCGAGCGGCACCTTCAAGACATCGACGTCGCGCAGCGCCAATTCGACCGACGCGCCGGATGAAGGCGGCATCGCGCGCCATCCGCTTGCCGCCAGGACATCAAGGCGGCAAGGCCGCTCGAAAAGCGGGCGCGCCCTTCTCACGAGCTCGGCGGTGATCGAAGCGCCCGCAACCGCCTTGGAACGCGCCTATGCCCATTGCGAGCTCCTGTTGCGAGAAAATGACAAAGATCGCTTCCTCGCCGATCTGTTCATTCCCGCAGCGCGGCGGCGCCATATCCACGCGCTGCACGCCTTTTCCTTCGAGATCGCCCGCGTTCGCGAGCTCGTGAGCGAGCCCATGCCCGGGGAGATTCGCCACCAATGGTGGCGCGACGCCCTCGAAGGCGATGCGCGAGGAGGTGTGAGCGCCAATCCGGTAGCCGCCGCCCTTATCGACACGATCGTTCGCTTCAGCCTCTCGCGCCGCTCTCTCGTCTCGCTCATCGATGCTCGCGGCTTCGATCTCTACGACAGCCCGATGCCCGATCTTCCCTCGCTCCAAGCCTATTGCGAGAACACCTCATCGGTCCTGTTCGCCATGGCTACAGAGATCCTCGCCGATACATCGGAAACGCTCGACGCGCCCTCCGAGGTGGCGCGCGACGATGCCGCCGCCGTGATCGGCGCAGCCCCTCTCATCGCCGCCGCAGCCCTGCCCGCGGGGCTTGCTTACGCCTTCACCGGGCTGATCCGTGCCTTCCCGCTTCACGCCGCGCGCGGCCAAGTTTTCTTGCCGAGCGAGATTTTGCGCCGGCATGGGTCTTCGCTCGAGGACGCCTTGAGCGGTCGCGCGACCCCTGCGCTTCTGGCAAGCCTTGCCGAGTGGCGTCGTGAGGCGCGCCGGCATCTCGAAAAGGCGCAAGCCGCCGTAAGGCATTTGCCGGAGAGTTTGAAGCCCGCCTTCCTGCCGCTCGCGCTCGTCAAGCCTTATCTCGATGCGAACGAGAAGCGCGAGTGTGACCCCTTCCACTCATCGACCGAGCTGCCCCAATGGCGTCGCCAATGGGCGTTGTGGCGCGGGTTGCCCAAGTCGGCACCTGCGCGGTGACGCGTTATTACTCTGTACCGAAAATATTATTCAAAAAAAACACACGCCTAAATAAATTAACTCTCAGAACAACTCGTATAGATCGGAAAAGAAGCGAGCCTTCTTGTTGTCCCAAGTCATTTCACCATAGGCTTTCACGAAGATTTGCGCTTCATTGCCACCGAAAGTCTCCGCGATCTCTTGCGCCGCGATGGCGAGATCGAGATAGCGGTCGGCCTTACCGCAATGACCGCAATCCACGAAGCCGATCGCGGCGGCGAGACCCGCGGGTGAAAAATCGGCACGCGTTGCGACGACGCCTGGCACGGCACCGCTCAACAGCGCCATGAAGCCGGTGTCTTCATGGATCCGCAGGATTGTCGGAACTCTCACGTGACGGACCGCCAGCCAGCGGGTGCGCTTGATCTCGCGGCGTAATTGTCCTCTCGCCTGCCCTTGCGCGATCTTGATGTATCGGGGCTTCACGAGATCAATGTCGAGACGCCATACGCGGGCCTCGCTCATCCCGGTGTCGATCGCCACAAACGCCGTGTCTTCGGACGGCGGCCACCACTCCGCCGGCAGCCGCGCGAGGGACTGATCGGCGGTCAGGCTGAGGACCTCCGAGCGTCTTCAGTTGGGGCTCACGCCGGGCTTGCCGCTCGGCGCGATGAAGAATTCGATGCCCGCGCTGCGCAGCGAATTCTTGATCTCCGCCGCGCTCTCCTTCGGGCCCGAGGGAACCCCGTCCGTCTCCTCGAGACGCCTGATGGTCGAAGGTGAGACCGCGGTCGCCTCGGAAAGATCGCGCACGGACCAATTGAGGATGCCGCGCGCCGCGCGGATCTGGGCGCCGGTCAAAACCCCGTCGTCTGAACGCTTCGGCCACATCTTCTCGTCGTGAATATCGGTGGAGACGCCGACTCGCGTGACGATCGCGCCATTCGGTTTGCCGGGCTCGGCTGAGCGCGATTTGAACCACCGGTATTCGCCCGACTTCATGCGGATGCGATGCTCGACTTCATAAGCTTGCGAGCGTTCATTCGATTCGACCCAAGCGGAGAGCGTAGCCTCTCGGTCCTCGGGGTGGATGCATGCGAGCCAGCCCATCCCGAGCGCCTCCGCGAGCGCCTGGCCCGTGAGCTCCTGCCAGCCGAAGATGTCGACGACGACGCCATCGGGCCGCGTGAGCCATACGGGGCAACAGCTCGCGCGAACCAGGCCCTGGAAGCGCTGCTGGTGCTCCATGATCGTCTCCCTCGCTTCACGCCGCGCCGTAACATCCGTCCAAATCGAGACTGTCTTGATCGGCACCCCTTGCTCGTCGAGAAGGACCTCGCTTTGCGTTTGCAGCCATCGCAAGGTCCCTTTCGGCTGAATGATCCGGAACTCGCGCTCATGCGGCTCGACAGCCCGCATCACGTCGTCGAGGTCGCTCGGCAGCTTGCGATCGTCGGGATGAATCAGGCTGTCGAGCAATGAATAACTGGGCTCGACGCTGCGCGGCTCGAGGCCGAGCAGGCGATACACCCCTGTCGACCACTGCATCGGGCGTGAATAAAGCCCTCTCGACCAATCCCCACTGCGCGGGTCGATATCGAGGTCGGACAGGCCGATTCCGAGTTTCTCCTCAATAAAGCGAAGTGTATCGATGGCGCCATCTTCGCCGCCGAACAAAACAATCATCAGAGACCCCTACTCTGGACCCAACCCCGAACGGTCGTCACGACGAGCTCACATCGCGGCAAGTTACGCACAACTCAATTATTTCGACAAGAGTGCAATGATTGCTGATTTGAACTACAAGAAACGATCAGCTTTCTCCATAGAACCGAGCTTAAAACAGAATAAGCTTGGTTGAAATCGACAGCGTCGATGAGCCGCGCTTTCAGTGCCGCCTCGGGACGACACCGCGGAGCCGAGACGCCGCGGAAAAGCCGCTGAGCATCGCTGCCCGTGCTTCGCGATTGATTTTGCCGGCGGGCGGGATTACGCAGCCGCAACGAACCTACCGAGGATTTGGAGGCTGAGTTCCCGCGTTGTGCCTGGACGCCGCGCGAGAGCTCATCGATGAGGGGCGCGGCCGACAGCGCCCTTCAAGGACCGTCTCCGGCCAGCGGCTAGCGGAAGAGCCCCAGCGGAGACCATGATGTCCTTCAGATCCGAATTCCTCCGGACGCTCGACGAGAGGGGCTTCATCCACCAATGCTCCGATTTTGCCGGCCTTGATGAGCTCGCCCTCAAGGGCGAGGCGGTGGGCTATATCGGCTTCGATTGCACAGCCGTTTCGCTCCATATCGGTTCGCTCATCCAGATCATGATGCTGTACTGGCTCCAGCAGACCGGCAACAAGCCGATCGCGCTGATGGGCGGAGGCACGACGCGGGTGGGCGATCCTTCGGGACGGGATCAGTCACGCAAGCTTCTGTCGCTTGAGGAGATCGAGGCCAATAAGGAAGGCATCAAGGAGGTGTTCGCGCGCTTCCTGCGCTTCCAAAACGGCAAGAGCGACGCCGTCATGCTCGACAATGCCGAGTGGCTCACCAAGCTCAATTACATTGAGTTCTTGCGTGATGTGGGTCGCCACTTCTCGGTCAATCGCATGCTCTCGATGGATTCAGTGAAGCTTCGCCTCGAGCGCGATCAGGAGATGTCCTTCATCGAGTTCAACTACATGTGCCTGCAGGCTTATGATTTCGTCGAATTGTCGCGCCGCGTCGGCTGCAATCTGCAGATGGGCGGCTCCGACCAATGGGGCAACATCATCACCGGCGTCGATCTCGGCAGACGCATGGGCACGCCCCAGCTCTACGCGCTCACGACGCCGCTTCTCACCACGGCGTCTGGCGCCAAGATGGGCAAGACGGCCGCGGGCGCGGTGTGGCTCAATGCCGAGCTCTTCAGCCCGTATGATTATTGGCAGTTCTGGCGCAACACGGAAGACGCCGACGTCGGGCGCTTCCTGCGGCTGTTCACGCTTCTGCCGCTTCCCGAGATCGCCCGCCTCGAAGCGTTGAAAGGCGCGGAGATCAACGAAGCGAAGAAGACGCTCGCGAGCGAAGCGACGCGATTGCTGCACGGTGGTGAGGCCGCGAGCGAGGCGGCGAAAACCGCGCGTGAGACCTTCGAGGAAGGCACGCTCGCGTCGAGCCTCCCCACGGTCGAAATTGCGCGTGCCGAATTCGAGGCGGGGCTCGGCGTGCTGGCAGCGTTCGTCCGCGCGGGCCTGGTCGCCTCGAATGGTGAGGCGCGTCGCCAGATCAAGGGCGGCGGCCTGCGCCTGAACGATATCGCCATCACGGACGAGCGTGCGATGGTGCGCCCTTCAGACCTTTCGTCCGAAGGCGTCGCCAAGCTGTCCCTCGGGCGCAAGCGCCATGTCCTCTTGAAACCGGTGCCCGGAGCCTGATCGCGACCGCCTTTGAGGTCATCATGCCCTCAGTCGAACGGCGGTTGCCCGTTCGGTGCGGCTCACCGCGGGTTGCGATGGAGGTCGCTCAAATCCTGCGTGTCGGGCTCGAGATCATGGGGTCCGAGCGCACCCACGTCGAAGAGCTTGCGCAGGAAGCCTGGCGTCATCGCCGAGAGCGGATTGACGCTGATGTCTGGACGGGCGAGCGAGCCGGTCACTCGGAAATTCACGCCGAGGAGACCCTCGTTCGTGCCGCCACCGAGCAAGGGCCCGAAGAGCGGCACCTTGCTGAAGGCATTGTTGAGCCCATAAGCGGGGACGAAAGTGCCTGTGAGGCTCTGCACGTTTTTCCCGAAGTCGACGAGACCCGACAACGTGATGCCCGCCTGATTGCCCACGATCAGCGCTTCGCGCACATCGAGGCGCCCCGCATTGCGCACGAAGCTCGCCTGCATCCGGTTGAATTGTGCTTCTCCGGCCGAGAGCTGCGCGCGAGGCGCGCCCGTGCCGTCGGACGATGCTTGGGGCGGAGGCGCCTCGGCGAAGATGCGCGCCAGCGCTTCCTCGTTACGCAAGCTGAAATCACGGATCGCGACGGCGCCGGCCTGGGAGCCCACGCTCGGCGTTAAACGCAGCACCATGTTCCCTGAGATCATATGCTCATAAAGGTCGGTGAAGCGCAGGAAGGCGCCGGCATCCGAGGTCTGAAGCGTGATCAAGGGGCGCCCTTGATGATCGAGCGCGCCATTCACATCGGCACGTCCGATCTGGCCAGTGAAATGAAACTCGGTGAGCCCCTGCCCTCGCCGGCTGAGACGAAGATCGAGGCCCGACCCCTTCTCCTCGCCGAAACCGATCGCGTTCGCCGCCTTCAGATCGAGATCGGTGTCTTGCGTATCGGCCTGCGCGCCCGACATGAAGCTCTTGATGAAGGGCCGAAGATCGATCGCCGTGCCTTTCACCACTGTCTTATAGACATTCCCCTCGCGCCCGACATCGACTCGCAGATCATCCCCCGGCGATATCTTGAAGCTGTCGAACTTCGCCGAAAGCAGCGCACCGTCCTTTCCGGTCGCGAGCTCTCCCGTCACGGCGACGGGCGCGGCGGAAAGATTGATCTTGCTGAAGCGTGTCTGATCATCCCCTGGCGCCACACGGAAAGTGAGCTTGCCGGGGCGCCCGGCGGGCTTCGTCCAGCCGGGAATGAAGCCATCGACGGTGGCTCGGCTCAAATCAGCCTCGACATCGAAGGCAGGGGCTGGCCCTGCATCGGAAGCCGGCGCGATCTTGATCGGCAGAGGACCGGTGAGGGCCTTGCCGACACGCAGCCCGAGCTTGGCTCGCGCGGCGTCATCGAGCGTGAGCGCGAGCTTGATCTGCGGGGCCGGGTCGCTTGCTTCCTTGCGCACATCGATGGTGGCCGGGACGCCGAGGAAGCGCCCGTCCCCCTTGCCGGTCATCACACCGCCCGCAATCGTGAAGCCGAGCTGGGCGTTCTCGAGCTTCTGGCCCGCCCCCACATCCTGCACCGTGAGCTTGGTGAAACTGCCTTGGATCGTAACCGGAACGTCCCGAGGCTTCACCCCGTCGCGCAAGGTGAGCGGAAATTGGACATGGGCATCGCCCATGCCTGAGAAGCTTTCGGGGGCGAGCTGTTGGCCGGGACCCCGCAAGGCATCATGCTCCATGGCCGCCACGAAAGCGTCGGCGCCGCCCTGCACGTGAAAGCTCGCCTGGGCGAGCGAGGGCTTCTTGGTTGTGTCGGCAACCGCGAAACGCCCTTCGCTGAGCGACAGCACGCGGTTGTCGCCGAGGTCCACATCCGCGCTCGAAACCAGGACGGTCACGGTATGGCCCGTGCCGTCGACATGGGCGACAGCCGAGGTGAGAGGCGGAAGCTCGTCTGAGAAGCGCAGGTTCGTCTCCGATAGATCAGCCGACAATTTCACCGCTTCATCCGGCACCGGGCGGTCTGCCATGGCATCGGCGAGCGATTGTTCGTTGAAGCTGTTGCTCAAGGAGAAATGCTCGAGCACGCCGCGCCCGAGCCGCTCGATCAGATATTTGCGAATATCTCTGGAAACGTCCGGGGGCCATAGCGCGAGAAGCGCGCGCGCCGGCATGCGCCCCGATTGCATCGCGAGCGTCAAGCCTCCCGCGCGGCCACGCCGATAGGTGGCGTTCAAGGCAAAGGAGATGTCCTTGCCCGAGAGCTCGAGAGGCGCGACGGTCAAGCTGGCATCGCGCGGCGAGAGGGTCCCCGTCATGTGGATGCGTGCGAGCGAGATCGGTTGATCATTGGGACCCGCTCCCGCGACGGCGCCATTCGCGCCCGAGAATTCGAACGCGAAATCGCCATCCGAGGTCGGTGTGATGCGTCCGCTCACCGCGACATCGGTATCGCCGGCGAGCACACCGAATTTGCGCAGCTCGATCACATGCGAGGTGCCGTCATAAGCGAAAGCGGCAGCGATCTCATCGGTGACCAGCAAAGGCGCCTTCTCTCCCGGCTTGTTCCAGGCCGCCGCGCCTGCCATCAGCTCGCCCTGCGCATTCTTGACGCGCCCGTCGCCCCCGATATCGATTTCGATCCGCCCTGACACCGGCATGTCGGGCGCGAGCGCCAAGGGCCGGGGCACCACCGGTAGGAGGATGTCGCCGACAGGCGCATCCTTCGGCTCGACGACGAGGCGGCGCTCATTGCCGCTGCCGCGCTCAACGGCGGCCTCGAGCGACCATTCGCCGGAAGGCCCTCTGAGCGAAAGATGCACATGCTCCCGCGCGCCGCGCTCGAAAGAGGCTGTAACGTGCGAAAAGATCAATTCATCCTTCGAGCGCTCATCATCGACCGTGAGGCGGCCATCCTCGATGCCGACAAAATTGATGACCTTGAAGGGGCCGTGAGGGCCGAAAAGCTCGTCGTAAGCCGCCACCAGCCCGTGGCGCACGTGATCCGTGCCGCCCCCCTCGGCCTTGGGGGCATCGGGGTTGTCGAGCGCGGGCCTCGCCTGCCCTTCGGCGGGCCCCGGGCGCGCGTCGTCCGACGGTGTCGGCGACAAGCCGGTGACAAGGGAGATTTCTCCCTGGCGGCTGATGAAGGCCTTGAACTGCGGACCGATGAGGGCAATGCGGTGCAGCCCGGCATCGGGACGCAAAAGCCGCATCGGGTCGAAATCGACCTCGGCTTTCGGCGCCGAGATGATTTCGCGCCCCGTCGCATCCTTGATCGAAAGCCCGAGAACGGTGACGGATGGCCGCGCACCGCGCGCTTCGAGCTCAGCCCCCGAAACGGTGACCGCAAAGCCTTCGGCGAACCTCTGCCGCAGGGCGGAAGTGATGCGCGGCATGAAGGCATCGAGCGAGACCGGGCCTTGCGACAACCGCCAAGCGAGCCCACCAAAGCCGATGCCCGCGAGGAGGAGCACGCCGCAAACCGCGAAGGCCGCGCAAAGGTTGAGGCGTCGCAAGGCGGGCCTCGCAGCCTTCGGCTTCACATTCGGCGGTGAAGCACTGGTTCTGGCAGATTCGGACATCCGTTAAGCGACTCAACCGATTGCTTCGACCAAGCTTGAAGGTCCAAACTCGGCGGGTAGTGATGGTCCGCGCAAGCGAGAGTTGCTCTTCGGTTTTGATCGAACGAATTCGCGATTCGGCGCGCAATCATTATATCCAATGGCCCATCAGGGAGTTGAGAATATGGCGCAATTGAAAGAAGGCGATTCTGCACCGGATTTCGCACTGCCGAGCGATGAAGGCAAAACGCTTAGCCTCGCGAGCCTCAAGGGCAAGCCGCTCGTTCTCTATTTCTACCCGAAGGCGGACACTTCGGGTTGCACCAAGGAAGCCAAGGAATTCAATGTCCTGCTCAATAATTTTCGCAAACTGGATTGCGCAATCCTCGCCGTCTCGCCCGATCCGGTGAAGGCGCTTGCGAGGTTCAAGGCCAAATATGGGCTCGCCTTCCCGCTCCTTGGCGATGAGAGCCACGCCACGCTGGAGAGTTATGGCGTGTGGACCCAGAAATCCATGTACGGGCGAAGCTATATGGGCGTCGAGCGTTCGACCTTTCTCATCGGCAAAGACGGGCGCATCGCCAGAATCTGGCGCAAGGTGAAGGTCGACGGCCACGCCCAAGAGGTTCTCGCTTTTGCGCAAACCGCATAAAGCCCAAGCGCGCCCAGCCCGGCACTTGCGACCACACTGAGAAAGCCCGTCACGACGTGAAGCATTAGCGGGCGATTAACCTTAACGGTGTCTAATCGAGGCTGCGCGAAGGCCTGCGAGGGATCGGGACGCGAGCTTCATGCTGGGCATCAAAAATGCGGCGTTGCGCCGGGTTCATGTCGTCACCTTCAGCAAGGATGGCGCGGCGCGGACCTTGACCTTGCGGCGCTCCCTCGTCGGATCATGCGCCGTGCTCAAGCTCGCCCTCATCGCCTGGGCCGGGTTTTCGCTTTATCTCCTAATCTTTCGCGACACATTGGTCGGCGATCTCATGGCCGATCAGGCAAGGATGCGTGCCGTCTATGAGGAGAGGCTCGCGGCCGATCAGGCAAAGCTCGACGAGGCGCGCAGTCGGCAGGCGTCGGCGCAATTCACCTTCGAAGGGCGCCTTCGGCAGCTCTTGTCCCGGCAGGCCGAGCTCGAGACGCGCACCGAGACGGTGGCTCAGCTCCTGCGAAGCCCGGCCGATCCGAATAAGCAGCGCTCGCGTGTCTGGCTTGTGGGAGAGGGCGCGAATGCGGGTGCGGCGCGAGCCGGCACCCACGCGCCAGATCCCCAGCCTGCCGAGCCGGCGAAGGCGACCACCGATTTCACCGGGCAGAAGCCGCGCCCGATCGATGATAACGCCAACATCTCCTCTTACGCCGAGGAAAGGCAAGGTGCCGCCGATCCCGCACATGGGGTCCCCGCGCCCCCGCCTGTCCCGATGCTGCGCCGCGGTGCCGGATCGCTTGGTCCGCAGGCGAGCCTCTTCGACGGCGTGGCCGTGTCCACTTCGGTGTCCGCCACGAAGCCGGTTTCCATCGAGACGGTCGTCAACTCACTCGATACTGTGGAACGCCTCCAGGTCGAGGCGCTCGAGCATGCCAATAGCCGGGCGGCGGTCGAGATCGACCAATTGCGCGGCGCGCTCAAACGTTCGGGCCTTGACCCTACCCGTTTTGCGCAACGCAAGAAGATGAAGACCTCCGACACCGGCGGCCCTTTCCTGCCGTTGCCTAGAGAGGGCGCCGTTGCGGGCTTCGACGTTCTTCTTCACGGCCTCAAGGTTCGTCTCGAAGAGCATGACGAATTGTCCCGGACGATCTCGATGCTGCCGCTGCGCCAACCGCTCGGCGGCCGGCTCGAGATCACGAGCGGTTACGGCGCCAGGAAAGATCCCTTCGGTATGGGCTGGGCGCTTCATCCCGGCGTCGATCTGCGCGCCGAGGAAGGCACGATCGTGCGAGCCACGGCCGCGGGCAAGGTCGTGAACGCAAGCTATGCCGGCGGCTACGGCAACATGGTCGAGATCGAGCATGGCGAGGGTATGTCGACGCGCTATGGCCACCTCTCGGCCATCCTGGTGTCGGAGGGAGAGCTCGTGACCGCGGGAACGCCGATCGGGCGCGTCGGCTCGACTGGGCGCTCGACGGGACCGCATCTTCACTATGAGACGCGGATCGACGGCGAGCCGGTCGACCCCTTGCGCTTCCTCAACTCGTCCGACATCCTCGTCGCGGTCACGGGCGGCGTGGATTGAAGCGACATCGGCGGCTGGCCAAAGCCGCCTTGACAGCCGTGGCCTCCCCGCCCAGAACCCGACCGCCACGCTGTCGCCGGCGGTCTGTCGCACGGCGTGAAGTTCCACAGCGTGCGGACCCACCTCATGACCACAGCCTTCATCTTCCCCGGACAGGGCAGCCAAAGCGTCGGCATGGGCAAGGCTCTTTTCGAGAACTTCGCCGCGGCGCGCGCCGTCTTCGAGGAGAGCGACGAGGCTTTGTCGGAGAAGCTTTCAGCCTTGATGTTCGACGGGCCGGAGGCTGAGCTCACGCTCACCCGGAAC
>DASZIL010000147.1:0-8191 GCA_035949255.1 Beijerinckiaceae bacterium
GCGCGCCGAAATTGGGTGCCGGATCCGATCGAGGATTATGTTCTTGGGATCGCCGACGCGACGAGCCGCGAGCGCGCCGATAAGGTCGATGGCCACATCCACGCACTCATCGACGAGAACCGGCGCATCCATGAGGATGAGTGCGTCAACCTTAATCCCGCGACCAATGTGATGAACCCGAAGGCCGAGGCCGCGCTCGGCTCCGGTCTCGGCTCGCGGCCCTCGCTCGGCTATCCCGGCGATAAATACGAGATGGGTCTCGAAGCGATCGAGAAGATCGAGGTGATCGCCGCCGAGCTCGCGGCGGAGGTCTTCGGGGCGAAATTCGCGGAAATCCGCGTGGCCTCCGGCGCCATGGGCAATCTCTACGCCTTCATGGCGGCCGCGAAGCCCGGCGACCGCATCATCGTGCCGCCAGCAAGCATCGGCGGCCACATCACGCATCACAGGCCGGGCGCGGCCGGGCTTTACGGCCTCGACATTCATTCCGCCCCGGTCGACGCCTTGGGCTATACGGTCGACATCGAAAAGCTCGCGAAACAGGCCCGCGCCCTGAAGCCCTCCCTCATCACCATCGGCTGCAGCCTCAATCTTTTCCCGCATCCGATCCGCGAGCTGCGTCGCGTCGCCGACCAGGTCGGCGCGAGGCTTCTGTTCGACGCGGCGCATATGTCGGGAATGATCGCGGGCCGTGCCTGGCAACAGCCGCTCGAGGAAGGTGCGCATCTCATGACCATGAGCACCTATAAGAGCCTCGGCGGCCCACCTTCCGGCCTCATCGTGACGAATGAGCCCGACCTCGCGAAAAAACTCGACGCCATCGCCTTCCCCGGCCTCACCGCCAATTTCGACGCGGCGAAATCAGCCTCGCTCGCGATCACGCTCCTCGATTGGAAAGAGCACGGCAAAGCCTATGCGGCGATGATGGCCGAGACCGCTTCGGCGCTCGCAAGAAGCCTTGCGGAACGCGGCTTGCCGGTTCACGCGCGCGAGCGCGGCTGCACGACATCGCATCAATTCGCGCTCGAGGCGGAACGCTTCGGCGGGGGGCAAGCGGCTTCCAAAAAGCTGCGGCGCGCCCATATCCTCGCCTGCGGCATCGGCCTGCCGCTTGCCGAGGTCGAGGGCGACATGAACGGGCTGCGTTTCGGCACGCCCGAGATCGTGCGATGGGGGATGGGGCCCGAGCACATGCCGGAGCTTGCCGCGCTCATCCAGCGCGCTCTTGTCGGCAATGAGGACGAGGCGAGAGTGGCGGCGGACGTCACCGCCTTCAGACGCAAGTTCCGCGAGCTTCATTACATCCGCAAGTGAGCGTGTAGAGTCTAGAAAACGGGGCCAGCGCTCACGCCCCCCTCCCCCCGCGACGAATGTCGCGGCGGGGAGGGTACGGGTGGGGGGCGGTCGAGATCCGCGCGAGGGGCGCCTTACACGCGCCATCGTCGTGTCGGGACGAGGCCAAGGATCGTCGTTGTCGAAGCGGCTTTGCCCCCCGTACCCTCCCCACCACTTCGTGGTGGGAGGGGCGCGCCCGGCGTGCTCGCCGCTGACCGCTTACTCCGACGCGGCAAAGCCGAGCGGTCTTGCGCCCGCGCCGACGGTGGCGCCGGTGACCGCGGCTGCGGGCACGGCCTGCGGCGTGAGCTTCGCCGCCACGGCGGCGGGCGACGACGCCGCGCTCGCGAGGAAATCGGCGATCCCGTTCATGCTTTTCCCGGCGATGCGCTTCAGCGCCTTGTCGTCGAGCCGCGCCCAAGGATCGGCGGGATCACCCGTGACTTCCTCCGTGCCGGTGACGCGCTGGGCGCGCCGGTTCGACGCATCGAAGACGTCCCAGACATAGGCGACCTCGGTCTTGCCGTCCGGCGCCACACCCGCCGTCACATAGCCCTTGACGCGAAAGCGCGGCGCTTGCGCATCGTCAACGAGGGAAACCTGATGATCGGCGGCTGCTTGCACGAGCGCTGCGCTCAAGGCGCCGGTGACCTCGGCGGGCGGCCCCTCGATCGCCTCGACGGCGATCGGAACGCCAGGTGCCAGGCGCGGCGGCACGGAGGCCTCGAAGCCAACGTCCTGGCACGCGGTAACCCCGAAAACCGCAAGCACCGCCGCGACGGACGCTGCCGTTAAACGCAACCCCCCCATCCGGCGTGGCCGGACGGTCCCAACGCTTTTCATAGCCGCCTCCGCCTGCACTTTTGAACCGGCAGGACCAGCGAAGCATAGCCTCAACGGATCACGAGGTCGAGGTTCTTGCCGTTGATCGGCTCCGCGGCGCTTTCGCCGATGAGCGATGTCCGCCCGAGGCACATCGCGGTCGAGCTCGCGGAATCCATCAAGATCATGTGAAGAAACATGCTCATGCCCGGTACGAGCACGAAATCATTCCCCTCGTAGAACATGGGCGGGTCCATCCAGGAGGGGGTGAATTTCGCGCCGAGCGAATAGCCGCAAGCGTTCAGACGATGCGCCGAGAGGCCGTGCCGGTCGAGGATGCGGGCGTGCGCGGCGAAGACATCGCCCGCCGTCCGTCCGGGCCGCAGCTCCGCTTCGCAGGCGAGGAGCGCCTCCCGCGCGGCCGCGTGATAGGGGAGATGCAAGGCGCGCGGCGCGCCCACGACATGGGTGCGCATCGCCGCCGCGTGGTAATGGCGCCAAGTGCCGGCGAATTCGAGCGTGAGCTGGTCTTGCGCATCGAGCTGGCGCCGCCCCGATTTATAACGGCACAGGAGCGCGTCCTCTCCCGAGCCGATGATGAACTCATTGGCCGGATAGTCGCCGCCCGCCCGGAAGATGGCGTCGTGCATGGCGGCGATGATCTCACCTTCATCGGCCCCGCCTCGCAGGTGGGCGACCGCGGCCGTGTCGGCCGCATCCGACAATTCGGCCGCACGGCGCACAAAGGCGATCTCGGCCGGCGATTTCACCGCCCGCAACGCCGGCACGAGGGCCGAGGCGTCCATAAGCTCGGCGAAGCCGTCGAATTGCGCTTCGAGGCGCTTGCCGTTTCGGTGCGTGAGGCCCTGCGTCTCATATTCGGCGCCGATGCGCTTGCCCGAAAGGCCGAGCTCTCGCGCGAGCGCCTTCAGCTCGGCGGCGGGCTCGGCGTCCTTCGCGTCTTTCCAGATGCGGATATCCTCGATGAGCGAGGTCCGGCGCGCCTGGCGCAAATCGGCCGAGCGGGTGAGAAGCGCCATGCGTCCGTCGAGCTTCACGACGAGGCATTGGAAGAAGCAGAAGCCGAAGGTGTCATATCCCGTGAGCCAATAGAGGCTCTCCTGGGAAAAGAGGAACATGGCGTCGAGGCGGTTTGCCTGCATCGCGGCTTGCAGCCGCTCGAGCCTTTGCGCAAATTCGGTGCGAGCGAAATGCAAAGCCATGAAAGCTGCTCCTTCAGCCGGATGAGTCGTCGTCGCCGACGATCGCCTTGATGGTCACTTGCGCGATCTCTACCCCTTCGAAGCGGTTCGAGACAGCCCCGGTGCTCCGATGCATGGCTCGTCCTTGCCGAAAAGGCTTGCCGATGCCCGCGTGCAGTGGTTTCTCCTCGCTCGCGCGGCTAAGATGAAGTGATTCAAACGGTTCGGGCGGCTCGAGCATGGAGGCTCACGCAATGGCTCACGCACAAGGCGCGTCATATCGGCGCGCCAAACCCGGCATCTCACGAGCGGGGAGGGTGCGGGCGGCTCTGGTGATCGTCGCGCTCGGCTTCTTGCTTGGCGGATGCGGAAATTGCGGCGGCTGGACCAACCCGTGGTACCGCGCTGCCCAGCCTCATTCCTGCGAGTGAGCGAAGAGCTCGCCGAAACGACTATCCACCCCTTGAACGAATGAGGCGTTGACCGCGGCGGGCGGGGTGTGCGACTGGCTCACGCCCATTTCCGAGGAGAGCCGCCGAGATGTCCGATGCCGTTGCGCCTGATCTGCTCAAAGCCTTCGTCGAGCGGATCGAGCGGTTGGAGGAAGAGAAAGCCTCGATCGCGGGCGATGTGAAAGAGGTTTATGCCGAAGCCAAGGCCCAGGGCTTCGACGCCAAGATCCTGCGGAAGGTCGTGGCCTTGCGCAAGCGCGACGTCGCCGAAAGGCGCGAGGAGGAGGAGATCCTCGATCTCTACCTCCAGGCGCTCGGCATGGTGGGCTGAAGGCGTCCCCATGAAGATCACCTTGTCCTGGCTCAAGGATCACCTCGAGACCGAGGCTTCCCTCGAAGAGATCGTGGCGGTGCTGACGAGCGTCGGCCTCGAGGTCGAGGCGGTCGAGGACAAGGCCTTAGCGCTCAAGCCCTTCACCATTGCGCGCGTCATCGAGGCGAAGCCTCATCCGAATGCCGATCGGCTGCGCGTCTGCGTCGTCGACACCGGCGCCGGCTCTCCGGTGCAGGTCGTCTGCGGCGCGCCCAATGCCCGCACCGGCATGATGGGCGTGTTCTCTCCGCCCGGAAGCTATATCCCCGGCAAGAAGATCACGCTCGGCAAGGGCGTGATCCGCGGCGTCGAATCGAACGGCATGCTCGTCTCGGAGGCCGAGCTCGAGATTTCCGATGATCACGACGGCATCATCGATCTGCCGCAAGACGCGCCGCTCGGCGCGCCCTTCGCTCCCTATGCGGGGCTCGACGACGCGGTCATCGAGATCAACCTCACGCCGAACCGGCCGGACGCCGCCTCGGTTCACGGCATCGCGCGAGACCTCGCCGCCGCCGGGATCGGCAGGCTCAAGGAGGCCCCGATCGCGCCGGTCGAGGGCGGTTTTCCTTGTCCCGTGCCGGTGCGTCTCAATTTTGCACCCGCCGATGCGAAGCTGTGCCCGGCGTTCGCGCTTCGCCTCGTGCGCGGCGTGAAATGCGGTCCCTCGCCCGCCTTCATGCAGCGCCGGCTCAAGGCGATTGGCCTTCGCCCGATCAACGCGCTCGTCGACATCACCAATTACATGACCTTCGATCGCGGACGGCCCTTGCACGTGTTCGACGCGAAGAAGGTCGCCGGCGCGCTCACGGTGCGCCGCGCCGCGAAAGGCGAGACGCTCCTCGCGCTCGACGGCAAGGCCTATACGTTCGATGAGAGCATGGTGGTGATCGCCGATGAGCGAGGCGTCGAATCGATCGGCGGCGTCATGGGCGGAGAAGCCTCGGGCTGCGATGAGAAAACGACCGATGTGCTCATCGAATCGGCGCTTTGGGATCCGCTCAATATCGCCGAGACCGGCCGCAAGCTCGGCATCAACACGGACGCGCGCTATCGTTTCGAGCGCGGCGTCGATCCGGCATTCACTCTTCCGGGGCTCGAGCTTGCGACCCGCATGGTGCTCGAGATTTGCGGCGGGGAGGCTTCGCAAATCATGCTCGCGGGCGCGATCCCCGACCACCGGCGCACGATCGATTTTCCGTTGAGCGAAACCAAGCGCCTCACCGGCCTCGAGATCGACGATATCGCCGCGCTCACGACCTTGAGTCGGCTCGGCTTCAGCTTCAGCTCGGAAGATCGCTTCGCGAAAGTCATCCCGCCTTCCTGGCGGCCGGACATCGAAGGAAAGGCCGATCTCGTCGAGGAGATCACGCGCATCGGCGGGCTCGACCGGGTACCCTCGACGCCCTTCCCGCGCCTCGAGCCGACGGTGCTGAAGCCCGTGCTCACGCTCGCGCAAAAACGCGTGTCGCTGGCGCGCCGGGCGCTCGCTTCACGCGGCATGATGGAGGCGGTCACCTGGTCCTTCATCGGCGGGGACGAAGCGAAGCATTTCGGCGGCGGCGCGCCGGAACTCGCGCTCGCTAACCCGATCGCCGCCGAGCTTTCCGACATGCGCCCGAGCTTGCTGCCCGGGCTTCTGAGGGCCGCGCAGAGAAATGCCGACAAGGGGAGGGGGGATATCGCGCTCTTCGAGGTCGGTCAGGTCTTCCATTCGGACGAGCCCGCGGGCCAGACCATGCGCGCCTCCGGCGTCCGGCGCGGGCTTGCCGGCAGCGCGGGGATCGGCCGGCATTGGTCGGGCAGCGCGCCCGTCAATGCCTTCGACGCCAAGGCCGATGCCTTCGCGCTTCTCGAGGCGCTCGCCATTCCGCAGGGCGGCGTGCAGGTCGTCCCCGGCGGCCCGCCCTGGTTCCATCCCGGCCGCTCGGCGAAGCTGCAGTTCGGCCCGAAGATCGGGCTCGGTGCTTTCGGCGAGCTTCATCCGCGGACGCTCGAGCTCCTCGACGTCAAGGGCCCGGTCGTCGGTTTCGAGATCACGCTCGATCTCTTGCCCGCGCCGAAGTCGAGGGCGACGCGCGCAAGGGCCAAGCTCGCCTTGTCCGAGCTCCAGCCGGTGCGGCGCGATTTCGCCTTCGTGGTCGAGAAATCGGTCGCGGCCGGCGATATCGTGAAGACGGTGCAGAACAGCGACCGGACGCTCATCGCCGATGTCGTCGTCTTCGACGTTTATGAAGGCGCGGGGCTCGACGCCGACAAGAAATCGGTCGCCGTCGAGGTGACGTTGCAGCCGGTGGAAAAGACGCTCACCGACGCCGAGATCGAGGCGGTTTCCGGCAAGATCGTCGCCGAGGTCTCACGCCGCCACGGAGCGACGCTCAGGAGCTAAGCGTGCTCGTCGCGCTAATTAGCGCGTTGCTCTTGAAACTAAGGCGTGGATGGCCGGGCCAAGCCCGGCCAGGACGCGACGTGGATGGCCGGGCCGACGCCCGGTCATGATGCACTTTGCGATGGCCCCACGCGTCATCACCGGACTTGGTCCGGTGACCCGCGCCTTGCTTTCGGCTTGCGTCTTTCTTCGCCCGCTGATCAAATCGTCGCGCTCGACTCGACAGGCGCCATTTCACGAGCGCCACCTGATCGATCGAATGGACGAGCAGGGAGGATGAATTGCGCAGACGAGATTTCCTGAAAGCCGCCGCCGCGACATCGCTTGCCGCGCCTTCGCTCGCGGCACCGTCCCTGGTGCTCGGCGCCGAAAATCGGGTGATGAAATTCACGCCGCAGGCGGACCTTTCCGTGCTCGACCCGGTGTGGACGACGGCGACGGTGACGCGCAATCACGCTTTCCTCGTCTTCGACACGCTTTACGGTCAGGACGACAGCTATCGCGCGACGCCGCAAATGGCCGAAGGCGCGACGACCGAGAATGACGGCAAATTATGGAAGATCGTGCTCCGTCCCGGCCTCAAATTTCACGACGGAAGCGCGGTTCTCGCGAAGGATTGCGTCGCCAGCATCCAGCGCTGGGGTAAGCGCGACGCCTTCGGCCAGGCCTTGCTCGCCGCGACTGACGAGCTCTCGGCGCCCGACGACAAGACGATCCAGTTCCGCCTCAAGCGGCCGTTTCCGCTGCTTCCCGACGCGCTCGGCAAATGCACCGCCTTCCCGCCATCGATCATGCCCGAGCGCATCGCCAAGACCGACGCCTTCACGCAAGTGACCGAAATGGTGGGCAGTGGGCCGTATAAATTCGTCCCCTCCGAACGTCTCGTCGGCACGCGCACGGTCTATGAGCGCTTCGCCGATTACAAGCCGCGCGAGAACGGCACGCCGCAATGGACCTCGGGCCCGAAGATCGCGAATTTCGATCGGGTCGAATGGATCACGATCCCGGATACCTCGACCGCGGCTTCAGCCTTGCAGACGGGCGAGATCGATTGGCTCGAGCAGCCGTCCCCCGATTTGCAGCCGCTTCTCGCCAAGGACAAGACGGTTACGGTGGCGATCAAGGATCCGACCGGAGCCATCGCGATTCTGCGCATGAACCAGCTCGTGCCGCCCTTCGACAATCCGGCGATAAGGCGCGCGCTTCTCGGCGCGGTCGACCAGGAAGACTACATGGTCGCGGTCGCAGGCTCCGACAAGGAGATGTGGCAGACCGGGGTCGGCGTCTTTCTCCCCGGTTCCCCTCTCGCCAACGATGCCGGCATGGAGGTGCTGAACGGCAAGCGCGACATCGAGAAGGTGAAGCGCGAGCTTAAGAGCGCGGGCTACAAGGACGAGAAGGTCGTCATCCTCGGCGTCACCGATCTCGCGAACCTCAAGGCCGAAGGCGATGTCGGCTCCGACATGCTGATGAAATCCGGCATGAACGTCGATTACCAGACGATGGATTGGGGCACGGTGGTTGCGCGGCGCGCCAAGAAGGAGCCGCCCGAGCAAGGCGGGTGGAACATCTTCTTCACCGGCTGGGGCGGCATCGACATGCTGAACCCGGTCGGCCA
>DASZIL010000148.1:0-29204 GCA_035949255.1 Beijerinckiaceae bacterium
GGCCTCGCGCCAGGCCGCATCATGCACGCTCTCGATGCCACGGGCATCGTCGATCTCCGCCGGACGAATGGTGATGGCGGTTTGCGTCATGATCCCAAGCGTAGGACGCGTTCGGCGCAGGTGCAAGCCCAATGCGGAAGGCGACGCGCGAACGACGGCGGCGGCTATTTCCGAGCGGCCTTGGCATTGCGGTGCCGCGTCCTCCTTCCGCCGCTCGCGGTTTTGTCACCTCCACGAGGGCCCTGCCCGTGGTGACCGGCGCCGCGCCGCGTGATAGTCGGATGCGCATGCGTATCCGTGCCGCCTCAGCGATCCTCGAGCCATGATCCGAACCTACGCGAAGAAGAAGTCATGGCGCGTGCTCGTTCTCGTGCTTCTCGCATCGGGCGCCATCGGCACGCTCCGCGCCGGCAGGCCGGCGCACGGCGCCGAGACACGCCCAGCGCCGCTCGCGGTCGATGTGACGAATGCGAGCGAGGCCGAGAGCTGCGCCGAGAAGGACAACGTCACCGTGACCTTCGCCTCGACTAGCCTTCGGCGCTTTCGCATCGAGGCGGCGCATCCCGCCTATATCGGCGCCGTGAAGGGCGATGGAGAAACCCGCGAGCCCGATTGGACGGATTGCGACATCGCTCATGGCGACGAGACACCGCCGCCGACCGAACGCCGCGTCACCTTCTATGAATCGCCCTTCCTCTGGGTGACCGGATATGAATTCTCGGATTACTGGCGCCGCCGCGATGTGCCGGTCCGCATCGGCGACCGGGTCGAGCACAATCTCACCATGGTGCAGCTTTGGGTTTTCGTGCGCGGCAAGGCCGAGCAGGTCATCGTCTTCTACCCGACCGACGGTATCTGGCGCATTCACCCGTTGCCGCCTGCCCATCTTGCCTGGAGCGCCTATGGCTCTTCCTTCTTCCTCGGGCCTGTCGACATGAAGGAGCGGCCGGTCGTCGAGATCAAGGAGGTCACCTTCGATCCCGCGGCGAAGACCTTCCGCCTCACCTTCGCGGACGGCGGCCATGGCGAGGTGAAGCTCGACGATGTCGACGACAATCACATCGCGCTCGACGTCTCCTTCGACCGGTCGATCGAGAACCAGCCCTTCGCGGCCTTGCGCTCGATGTATGTCACGGAATTCAACGCCGATGTCGCGCGCATCGCGCTGCAAAGCCCCGAGGCCAAGAGCTGGCTCGAGGAGCCGATCATGAACTTCCACGGCGCGAAAGCGACGAAGGTGTGGATGGGACGCCTCGTGCCTTCGCGCCACAACATCAGCGCGCCGGACCTCGTCTTCAGCGGGTTCTCGGCGGGAGAGGGCGTCCCATGAACGACCTCGCGAGCGCCTTCCCGGAGCTTTCGGCCCGCACCGGCTATGCCGTCAACCCGATCGAGCGCCTGTCCGAGCGGCGCGAGGATGCGGGCTTCGTCGCCGCATGCGCGGCCGACCCCTCCGCGCTCGCCATCCTCATTGCCGGCGACGCCGCAGTCCTGCGCCGGGAAGGCGAAGCGATCACGGCGCTCTTTCCGTTGCCGACCATCGAGGCGCGCGAGACGACGCTCGAGCGCGCCTTTCTCGGGCTCGACGGCAGACGGCCGGTGTTCGCGACGTTGATTGCCGCCGAGCGCGCCGAGGCGCTCAAGCAGGAGGGGCTTCTCGCCATCGACCTGCGCTCGATCGCGATGCAAGGCCTCGTGCCGCCGCCCGAGCTCGGCCTCTTGGCCGAGGCCAAGGCGCTGATGAACTGGCATCAGCGCCATCGCTTCTGCCCGAATTGCGGCGCGCCGAGCCGGCCCTCGGTCTCGGGCTTTCGACGCGATTGCCCAAGCTGCAACACGCAGCATTTCCCGCGCACCGATCCGGTGGCGATCATGCTCCCCGTCAGGGGAGACAGATGTCTCCTCGGACGCAGCGCGCGTTTTGCGAGCCGCGTCTATTCGGCGCTCGCTGGCTTCATCGAGCATGGCGAGACGATCGAGGCGGCCGTGCGCCGCGAAATCAAGGAGGAAGCCGGCGTCACATGCGGGCGCGTGACCTACCTCGCCTCGCAACCCTGGCCGTTCCCGATGTCGCTCATGATCGGCTGCCATGCCGAGGCGCTCACCGACGAGATCATCATCGATCGCGAGGAGCTCGAGGACGCGCGCTGGTTCAGCCGCGCCGAATGCGCCTCGATCCTCGCGGGCACGCATCCGGAAGTTGCCTGCCCGGCTCCCTTCGCCATCGCGCATTGGCTGATCAGGGCGTTCGTCGAGGCGGGCTGAATTCAGGAAAGGCTCGCGCCGCGCTCCTCGAGAAGCTCGCGAAGCACGGAGCGATGACAACGCGATTCGTCCTCGCAGTAACAGCCGATCGAGAAATGCCCGTGATGCGAGAGCGCCGCGAGAAGGTCGAGCGTTCGCCTCGGCGTCGGCTCGTTCATCTCGGCCCGGAAAGCCCGAACGAAGGCTCGCCATTCCTTTTCGCTTTGCGCGGACCTCGCCCGCGACACGAGCTCCGGGCTCGGCGAAAGATCGGGATACCAGATGTCGAACCAGTTTTCTTTCGCGAAGCTCTCCTTGCGGACGCCGCGGGGCGGGCGCCGCACCGCGCCGATCCGCGTCCCTTCATGCGGAAGGCGAGGCGTTCCAAGGCGTAGGATGTGCATGGTCATGAGATCACCCGTCCATGGTCTTTGCGGGCGAGCGCCTCCTCGCGAGCGCGCTCGGCGAAGGGGCGTAAATCCTAGCGCATTTTCATAGGCGCTTGCACACACCGACCGCTCGCGCTCACGATTTCGAGCCGGCCTTCATCACCAGCCTTGCCAGCCGGGCAGGGCTTCCCTATGGCATCACCTTCCTCCTCCGACGGACAATTCTCATGACCCATAAGCTTCTTCTCCTGCCGGGCGACGGCATCGGCCCCGAGGTGATGGCAGAGGCCGAAAAAACCTTGCGCGCGCTCGGCGAGATCGGCATCGCCTCCTTCGAGACCGAGCGCGACCTCGTCGGCGGCTCAGCCTACGATGCGCATAAGGTCGCGATCACCGAGGGCGCGATGCGGCGCGCCCAGGAGGCGGACGCGGTTCTCTTCGGCGCCGTGGGCGGCCCCAAATGGGACAAGGTGGGTTATGATGTGCGCCCCGAGGCCGGGCTCTTGCGGCTGCGCAAGGATCTCGGGCTTTTCGCCAACATCCGGCCCGCCATCTGCTATCCGGCGCTCGCCGATGCCTCCTCGCTCAAGCGCGAGGTGGTCGAAGGGCTCGACATCGTCATCCTGCGCGAGCTCACGGGCGGCGTCTATTTCGGCGAGCCGAAGGAGATCGTGACGCTCGAGAACGGCGACAAGCGCGCCGTCGACACGCAAGTCTACACCACGCCGGAGATCGAGCGCATCGCGCGCGTCGCCTTCGAGCTCGCGCGCAAGCGGCGCAACAAGGTCACCTCGTCGGATAAGCGCAATGTGATGAAGTCAGGGGTGCTGTGGAATCACACCGTCACCGCCCTGCATCAGGCCGAATATGCGGATGTCGCGCTCGAGCACCAGCTCGCCGACGCGCTCGGCATGCAATTGGTCCGTTGGCCGAAGCAGTTCGACGTCATCGTCACCGACAATCTCTTCGGCGACATGCTTTCGGACGTCGCGGCGATGCTCACCGGCTCGCTCGGCATGCTGCCTTCGGCTTCGCTGGGCGCTGAGGACAAGAAGACGGGGAAGCGCAAGGCGCTTTACGAGCCGGTGCATGGCTCCGCCCCCGACATCGCCGGCAAGGGCCTCGCGAATCCGATCGCGATGATCGGCTCGCTCGCCATGTGCCTGCGTTATTCCTTCGGCTTGGGAGAGGCGGCGGATGCGCTCGAGAAGGCGGTCGCCAATGTGCTGGGCTCGGGCTTGCGCACGAAGGATATCGCGGCCCCTGGCACCAATGCCATCGGCACGGCCGGCATGGGCGATGCGGTAGTCGGGGAGCTGCGCCGCGCGCTGAAGTAGCGCCCTCCGCTCTTTCATAAAGGGGCGGCCCCAACTCCGCTCATTCCCGCCAAAGCGGGAAACCAGAATTGCAGCGCCGACGGAATGTCCGCGTCCCCGCCTTCCGCGGGAACGAGCGGATGATTTCAGCCTCAAGGCCCGCTGAGCGGGCCGAAATCGAGGTGATCGAAAAGCGGGGGACCGGGCTGCTCGGGAAGCGGCGGGCGGCCGTAATGGTTCGTGTACGAGTAGATCGGGAAATAGGGGTATTGAGACACGTAGACATAGTTCGATAAGGAGCCGACCGGCACGACGGGGCCGGGGTCGAGGAAGCTGCGCGGCGGCACCTGAACGACGAAAGGCGCATGCAAGGGCGCCCGGTAACGATAGCGATGCTGGCTTGCGGCGTCAGCCGAAGACGGCCCGAAAGCACCGGCAGCCAGAATGGCAACGGCCAGAATCGGGGAAACGCGCATTGAGGTATCCTTTGTGAAGTCGCCGGGCGATTCGCCTCGGACGAGCCCATCGTGAACCCCTCGGGCCTCCGCGTCAAAGGGGCACGCGAAGAAATGATCCTCAAGGTATACGCCGGCGGCGCGGCTTCGTTCCCCGCGGGCGCGGAAGTCTGGCCTCGAGAAGCGGTGCCATGCTGGCCGCGGAAGCGGAGATCACGGTCGGCGTCTTGCCGGCGGACAAGGAGGCGGGCGCGGAGGGCGCCTTGCATCCGAGACGCCGCGCTTGCGCCGCCGCAAAGGCGTCGCGCAGCGGCTTGTCCTCGGTTGTGCCGGAAAGCTCGAGCCGCTCGATGAGGCAGGAAAGCTCCGGCGCTCGCGCCCGAGCGCCTTCCGCCGGGCAATACCAGCCGAGAAGGCGCAAGGCCTCGCCCGGAACGGCACGGCGGAAGGCGAGGCAGGAACGCTCGGCGCCGTTCGTGGAAAGCCTCGCCTCGGCGCTCTCCATCTCACCGAATTTGCTGGGCAACGGCTCGCCGGGCGTCGCTTTCGCGACGGCGACGCCTGCCGACGCGGCGCGGCGCGAAAGATCGACAAAAAAAGACGCGGCATCGCCGGCCTCGGCTCCGGCACGCAAGACCGAAACTTCCATGAAGGGCTCATTGGCGCGTGCCGCCGCGCCGAAGACGAGCCGGTCCTCGCGGCCCTGGCCTTGCGTCGAGCGCATGGCCTCATAGCTCATCTGCGTCTTGGAAAGCTCGACCGCTTCGAGCGTGAAGAGCGGGGCGGGATGCGGGAGCCGCGTCCAAGATGGCGCGTCGCCTGGCGCTGGCGAAGGCTCGTGCGAGGCGATCTTCGGCTCCTCCGGCATGGTCGCGCCGCCGCGCGCGGGCAAAAGAAGGAGTGCCGCCGAGGAGATGCAAATAAATGCCGTGCCGAAGAGGATGAGGCTCGCCGAAGGCGCCGAGCGGCCCCCGCGCAAGCTTTCGATGCGCGCCAAACGCGCCGCCTCGCGGGGGCTGACCGCTCCGAGCTTGCGCGCCTGGGGCGAGAGCTTCGCTCGCTCTTCGCCCGACCCGCGTACGCGGGCCGCCGTTCTCGATCGCCCGTCCCACATATCAAAGCCATTCCCGCAAAATCGCGCCGAAGCGCGAATGAGGGAAGCTGTGGGAGAAGCTTCACCTTGCGGTTACCGCCTCCAAACACGATCGAAACAGGGTGAACGCAAGGTTACCGCGAAAGGCGCGAGGCGCGGCAAGCCCGTGCCGGCGCGCTGCGCCAGCCCTTGCGAGAATGAGATCGCGAAGTTCGAAACCCGGCTCGGAGCCGCTCGAGATGATGAAGCCGCCCCGACGAAAGGCTTTGCGCTACGCCGCCTTCTCCATCGCGGGAAGTGCGGCCTTCGCCTTCTCGACCACGGCATTGAAGGCCGCCGGCTCATGCATCGCGAGATCGGCGAGTACCTTGCGGTCGACGCCGACGCCGGCCTTGGTCAAGCCGTCGATGAAGCGGCTGTAGGTGAGGCCGTGCTCGCGCACGGCCGCGTTCAGCCGCTGGATCCACAAAGCGCGGAAATTGCGCTTGCGCACCTTGCGGTCGCGATAGGCATATTGCATCGCCTTCTCGACCGCCTGCTTGGCGACGCGGATGGTGTTCTTGCGACGGCCGTAATAACCCTTCGCGGCCTTGAGGACTTTCTTGTGCTTGGCGTGAGAGGTCACACCGCGTTTCACACGGGCCATGGTTCAAGCTCCCGAATTCATAAGCGCCGCGGCTCAAATGCCGTTCGGCAGAAAATATTTGCGGATCACGCGCCCGTCTGATTCCGACAGGACAGTCGTGCCGCGCTGATTGCGGATCTGCTTTTGCGTCCGCTTGATCATGCCATGGCGCTTATTCGCCTGGCCGGATACGACTTTTCCAGTCGCGGTGAGCTTGAAGCGCTTCTTGGCGCCCGATTTTGTCTTCAGCTTGGGCATTTCGCATCCTTTCCAAATGGCCTGACATCGACTCCCTTAAAAGGAGCGCGTCCGGCCGGAACTGCTCTTCGGAGCGTTCGGAACCGCCACGGCAGCCCTTTCGGCCGGGCGGTTCGTTCGAAGGGGCGGTGTATGGCAGAGCAGGCGCGGAAATGCAATCTCGTGAATGTGGTCGCGGAGCGCTTCCGGCAAGCGCCGCTCAGAGCGAAAGCACCGCGCCGCCCGCGGCGCTCAAAAGCACGACGAGCCAAGGCGGCGTCCTCCACATGAAGAGCAAGAGGAAGTCCGTGACCGCGAGCGCGAAATCCTCAGGCTTCGTGATCGCGGCCGTGAAGACCGGGTTGTAGAAGGCCGCGAGCAGGATGCCGACCACGGCGGCATTCACACCCTTCAGCGCGGCCTCGGCGGCGGGCTTGCCGCGCAGAGCTTCCCAAAAGGGCAGGATGCCGATCACCAGGAAAAAGGACGGGAGGAAGATGGCGAGGAGACAGAGGAGGGCGCCAGCCAATCCGTTGGGCTGCGGCCCCATGACGGCGCCGAGATAGGCCGAGAAGGTGAAGAGCGGGCCCGGCACGGCTTGCGCGGCGCCATACCCTGCGAGAAACACATCGTTGCTCACCCAGCCTGGCGGCACGACCTGGGCCTGGAGGAGCGGCAGCACCACATGCCCCCCGCCGAAGACGAGCGAGCCCGCGCGATAGAAGGCGTCGACGAGCCGCACGGCCTGGCTCCCGGTCACGCTTGCGAGGAGCGGCAGGCCGATCAACAAGGCGAAGAAGAGAAGAAGCGAGGTGAGCGCGACGGAGCGCCCGACGACGAGGGGCAGCGTTGCCTTCTCGGCCGTGGCGCCATCCCGCAGGAAGGCGAGGCCGACGGCCGCGCCGAGGACGATGCCGCCAAGCTGCCCAACCGTCGTCGGCAGGAGGAGCGCGAGCGCCGCCGCGGCGACCGCGAGCGTCGCTCGGTTTCTGTCCGGCGCGAGCGAGCGCGCCATCTGCAGCACCGCAAGCGCGACGACCGCGACGGCCGCGATCTTCAAGCCGTGCAAGGAGCTCGAGCCCGCCGCGCCACCGAGCCAGCCGATGCCGAAGCCGAAGAGGAGAAGCAAGATCGCCGAAGGCGTGGTGAAAGCGGTCCAGGCGGCGAGCGCGCCGAGATAACCCGCCCGCGAAAGCCCGATGGCGATGCCGACCTGGCTCGAGGAAGGGCCGGGGAGGAATTGGCAAAGCGCCACGAGATCCGCGTAAGCGGGCTCGTCGAGCCAGCGCCGGCGCTCCACGAACTCCGCCCGGAAATAACCGAGATGAGCGACCGGGCCGCCGAAGGAGGTGAGCCCGAGCTTGAGGAAGGCGAGGAACACCTCACCGGCACTCGCCTTGGCCCTTTGTGACGCGAGGGCTTCGACCGACACGATGCTCAAGCCATATATTGGCCGCCGTTCACCGAGAGCGTCGAGCCCGTGATGAAGCCGCCCTTGTCGCCGGCAAGGTAAATGACGGCGGCCGCGATCTCATCGGCCTCGCCGAGGCGCCCGACGGGAATCTGCGGCAGGATCTTGGTCTTGAGCACCTCGGCCGGCACGGCTTGCACCATCTCGGTCGCGATATAGCCGGGCGCGATCACGTTCACGGTGATGCCCTTGTTCGCATTCTCTTGCGCCAGAGCCTTGGTGAAGCCGATCACGCCCGCCTTGGCGGTCGAATAGTTCACCTGGCCCGCCTGCCCTTTCTGGCCGTTGATCGAGGAGATCGAGATGATGCGGCCGAAGCCGCGCGCGCGCATGCCTTCGATCACCGGCCGCGTCATGTTGAACACGGAATCGAGATTGGTGCGGATGACGGCGGACCATTGTTCCGGTGTCATGCGATGGAACATGCCGTCCCTCGTGATGCCGGCATTGTTGACGAGCACATCGACCGGCCCGAGCTCGGCCTCGACCTTGGCGATGCCTTCGGCGCAAGCCTTGGGGTCGCCCACATCCCATTTGTAGACCGCAACGCCCGTCTCCTTCTTGAACTTCTCGGCCGCCGCATCATTGCCCGCATAGGTCGCCGCCACCTTGTAGCCCGCCTGTTTCAGCCCTTTCGAGATCGCTTCACCGATGCCTCGCGTGCCGCCCGTGACGATTGCAATCTTGGACATGACGATCCTCCCTTGCCGCTCGTTCGCTCGACGATCATGACGGTATTCGCCGCAATTATGATCGTTTCACAACAAGCGGGGGAAAGTCCACCTTGCGGCAAGACTTACACGCGGCAAGACTTGGCCTTCGACTTGAACTTCTGCATTCACCGAGCGGCGCGACCCGACGCGTGAGCTTCGTCCTCGATCGAGCTCAGCTTGTGATGAGCACCCGTTCGGAACGGGTCGGCACGAGACCTTCGGGCGCCGAAGGCTCAAGCATTCGATCAACCGCTCGATTGATGAACGCCACCCAGCGCTCATTGAAAAGCGCGAACGGGATGGAAACCACCAAGGAGCCGACGATCGTCACCCCGCTCGCCGCGATGCCGGCCGTAAGCGAGCTCGAGAACGGCGTCATCGCGATGAGCGCCATGCATCCGAGCGAGCACAGAACGGGGATGTGGACAAGGTAGAGCGGGAAGGAGAGCACGCCGAGATGATGGGCGACGCGGCCCGACATCCGCCGATGCAGCCCATCCGGCGCGAGCTCGATCGCGGTGATCAACAGCGCGCTCGCGACTATGTGGATCACCACCACGCCCGAGAAATTAATCGCCGCATGGCGTGAAGTGAAGGCGCGCGCCAGAACCGAGAAGGCGCCGGTCTCGACGGCACTATAGCCGAAAAGATAGACCGCGAGCCCGATCGCCGCCGCGACGGCCCAGCCGGGCAGAAGGCTCGATCGATTGGGCAGGAAGGCGGCGAGCGCGACACCTGTCGGAAAGGCGGCGTAGAGCGGAGAGGCGAAATAGCAAAAGAGCATCACCATCACGATCATCGCGGCGCGCATTGAGACGACGCGCCGAGGCACGAGGGAAATGAGCAAGGCGAGCCCGAAGGCGATGAAGCTCCCTGTCAGCTCGGGCCGCATCGTCCAAAGATTGCTGTCGTAATAGGCTTTGCCGCGGAAGAAGGTGAGAAAGACACCTTGACCGAGCGCATCCCAGAAGCCGGGCTTGAAACCCTCTTGAATGCCGTAGGCGAAAAAGCTCAGCCATTCGGAGCCCGTGATCGCGCCGCCCTCCTTGAAGCGGTAGGCGCCGAGCTTGAACAGGCACCATGACGTGAGCGCCGCCGCGAGTGCGGGGCCGGCGAGGCGAGGCCAGCGCTTGATCGCGCCGCGCAGAATGATCTGGTGATCTCCTTCGAGAAGAAAGCGTCTCGTCAGCACGAAGCCCGAGAGCACGAAGAACAAGGTCACGGCGCTCGGACCATGGACGAGGCCGTACCAGATCTCGCCATCGAGCGAAGCGCCCGGCCATTTGTCGCGAAACACGCCGGACCACTGCGGAAAGAAGCCGACCATCACATGCCACAAAAGCACCGAGATCGCCGCGAGCCCGCGCACCGCCTCCAAAGGCAGGCTTTTCCGGCCTCTCCCGTTCATGAGATCGCCTTCACCGGGTCAGCCGTCACCGGCTCCGCTTTCACCGGAGCCGGGCGAAAAAGCTCGCAGCTCCGTATGCGCAGCTTGTGCATGCGGAATTTCATCGAGGTCGAGAGCACGCCGAGCCCATAGATGACGCTGCGGCGGAAATTGATCGACGATGCCTCCTCGAAATAGCGGGCAGGGCAGGAAATCTCGCCGCCGCGCAAGCCGAGGAAGATGGCCTGGCAGATCATCTCATTGTCGAAAACGAAGTCGTCCGAGCAGCGATGATAGGAGACGGCAAGCAGCGCTTTCCGGCTCCAGCAGCGAAACCCGGTGTGATATTCGGACATCTTCTGCCCGATCAGGAGATTCTGGACGAAAGTCAGGAATCGGTTCGCCACATATTTGTAGGGCGGCATGCCGCCCTTGAGCGCCCCTTTTCCAAGGATGCGGGAGCCCAGCGCGAAATCATATTCGCCCGAGGCCACCATCGAAGCGATGGCGGGCACGAGACGCGGCGAATATTGGTAATCGGGATGAAGCATGACGACGATGTCGGCGCCTCGCTCGAGCGCCGCGTCGTAACAGGTCTTCTGATTGCCGCCATATCCTCTGTTGTGCGTGTGGACGAGCGTATGAATGCCGAGCGAGCGCGAGAGCTCGACCGTCTCGTCGCTCGAGAAATCATCGGTCAAGATGACATCGTCGATCAGCTCCTTGGGCAGGCTGGCATGAGTCTTCTTCAGTGTCCCCGCCGCATTATAGGCCGGCATGATGACGGCGACCTTCAACCCGTTGAGCATGGCGGCCCCTCAACGCGCCTGGCGGTTCTGGCCGCTGGCGGCCACCGGATGAGGGAGCTCTGCCTGAGAAGCTTCGGCATGAGCGACGACATTGGACCCCGCCATCGCGGGTACGGGCGCGGCGGATGCGGGGCCGATTACGCTCAGCTTGTCGGAGAAGCCGCGCAGAAGGGCCGCGAAGATGATCGCCACCGCGACCGCGATCGAGGGCATGGCGGTGATCTGATAGCGGGGAATGTTGAGTGTGATGAGCGCGTGAAAGACTTCGTTGTAGATGCCGACGGACAACAGCGCCAACCTCAGAAGCTCGCGTCGGCGCCAGGCGCCCCAAGTCGCGAAGATCAAGGCCGGAACGCCGATGAGCGCGAACTCATCGATCCAAAATCCCCTGTAAAGCACCGGCAAGGTCGTGGCCGCATAAGCCAGCGGATGCGCGAAAATCGCTTCGATCACCTGATGGTCGATTCTCATGCTGGCGGCATAGACGTCGATGTTCTCGGTCTTTGCGAGCGCGTCGACGCGCCGTTTGTAGCCTTCCTGGCCATTCAAATAGAAGCCATCCGTCTGATCGAGACCGAGGGGGGCGATGACCTCGGGCCCGAAAAGCCGCCGCGCCAGGCCAGGGCCGGGACCGCGCGTCCAATAGATGAAGGACGCGACATATTGCGCCGGCGTCATATGATCGAGCGCCTCGCGCGTGCTCAGGACGAGGCCGCCACGATTGTCGGTGATGCGGTATTCCCCGGAGACGGCGAGATTGCGCACCACCCAGCCGCCGACCAGGAGGGCGTAGACGAAGGTGACGATGCCGAGGATGCGAAGCTTGCTTTCGGCGTCGGTGGGGCGCAGGAAAACCCACATCGTCGCGCCAAAGCCAAGCAGGAGAGAAAAGGGAAGGAAGGCCGCCTTCGTCAAGGTGAGCGCCGCAAGGGCGAGGGCGAAGAGGCTCCAGCGCGCAGCTCGCCTCGTGCCCCAGGCGAAGCTCAGCGCCAGCATCGTCGCGATGACGAGGAACATGGCGAGCCGGTCGGAGACCGGATCTTGCCAGAAGCGGTTCATATGGAGGTTGAGCAGCGTGTAGCCCGAGGCGACGAGCGCGGCGCCGCGGCTGCCTGTCACGCGAAAGGCGAGGAAGAACAGCAAGACCCCGCTGAGCTCCACGAGGACGAGATTGGCGAGCGGCGCGACGCGGAACCGATCAAGATCGCAGCTTCCCGCATCGGTCGAGCATTCGGGCCTGAAGGCGCCGAGCCCGGGATCGAGCGTCATCAGCGCGGCGAGGAAGAAGGGATAGCCCGGCTCGCGTCCGATGCCCGGCGATACCTCGCTCGCGGTCGCATCCCGCGCGAACACATGATGATGGGCGAGGTGATAGGCGCTCGCGAGATAGTCGGGAGCATCGCCGCCGGTGAAATTCGCCGGCTTGCTCGTGGCGACGTTGATGCCAGTGCTCACAATGAGCATGGCCAGAAGCGCCCCGAAGGGCCATGCTCTCACAAAGCGCATTGGGCTACTAGTAGCTGCGTTCGACCGCAGTCTAGTTAGCGTCTTGTCCAGAGAAGTTCAATTAGTCGTGAAGCGACTCTGATCCCTCGCAGTTTTGCAGATTATTAGAGCTGGCTCCCTCCCTCCCTCTGGAGAAGTGATTGCCATCGGGCCTTGAGGGTGTTTTCGATCCAGCCCTGACCTCGATCAGCCCATGCTAGAGATCAGAAGGGACGCCGAACGCGCCGTTTAGCCTATTGATCGGAAGCGCCCAGCTTTGGCAATTTCGATCGCGCCTACCCAAGTTCCATTTGAGAAGCCCAATCACAACAGCTATGAGACCACATGAGGGAGGTTTGGTTATGGCTAGCGTTCTTGCTGAGGCTTACTTCCATAGCACGAAGCGGCGCCTTTCGAGCGCCTAGCAGCCTAACCGCGCAGCTTAGGCTTAGAAGGCGCCGGGGACGTGGAGGAGATCGAAATCTTGGCGGAGATGCGCTTAGCAGTCACTGCCGACAAGCTGAGCGGCGATCCTGTGGGTTGGGACGAGAATAGCCGTCCCGATCAACTGCGTCTGACGCTGCCTCTGGATGTTCAGTCGCCAACAAAGGGCACTGTCCGGTTGGAGATGAGGGCTACGCGCCGGAGCCCAGATCGCGACGTGAGCGCAACGCTGGTGGCCACCCTCAAGGGAAGAGATTTCCGAGCATGGAGAATGGACTGGAGACCTGTACATCCCCATACCAATAGGGTAGGCTCACGCGACGTTAAGGGATTGACGGTTAAAACAGGTATCCACGACTTTGAAGCTAACGCGCGACTCGGTCTGGAACGGATGCAGAGAGATGATTTGCCAATTTGCCTTCCGTTCGAGCCCGACCCACATGACTTTCAAGCATTCGTTCGCTGTGTGTTTGATTTGCTGCGCGTCGCCCCCACGGAACCAGTGTTAGGCCCGCCATGGTCACCCACGCTGTTCTGAGAAACGATATTGAAGCCCAATTGCGGGTGGCTGACGAGGTGGCCCGAGGGCTTGCGCGCGCCTCGATTGAGGGCTGCGACGTTTTGATTCATACACCTATCACCTTTCCAAGTGGGCGCATGATCGGCGTTAAGCTTCTCGGCGGCCCTGCGACGTTCACGATCACCGATGACGGCTCAACCATGCGCGAAGCGGAGATGATGGGCGCCATCGATATCTGTCGCCGCGAAGCGAAGAAGATCGCGGCCGAATATGATTTGCGATTCAATGATTGGGAACTGTTCGAGGTTGACGCACCTTTTGATCGACTCGTGGGGGCTGCCGTGATTGTAGCGAACGCTGCGGCGCTTGCGATGATCCGCACGGCGGACAAATTCGCAGAGCGGTTCGATCTTCGCCGAAGGGAAGCCCTCGCGGTTCGACTGGAGCGTATTTTTGGCAAGAAGAAAGTAAGTCAAGACGTAGAAGTTCTTGGAGCCGCCAAGAAATGGCATTTCGATGCGCGAGTCGAATTGTTAAGCGGTCGTCCCGGGTTATTTTCAGTCGTTACGCCCACACCTGTTTCTGTGATTTTCGCTTACTCGAAAATGGATGATGTATCGCGCATCGATAACGCTCCATTCCTCGGCGCGGTACTAGAAGGCAAATTCGGTCCGGACGATAAAGCCTTGCTAAAAAGGGCTGCGCGGCGCGTGTTTGAGTCTTCGGATTCTGATGAAGCATTCAGATTGGCGGCTTAGAAAGAGCCGCGCGGCCTTGTCTGCGACGAGGTAAATGAGGGCCTCGAACCGATACTTGGGCGAGGTTCCGAGATGTTCGTGCACGTCGCAAGTTATGCGTCCGAGGCTGATATTCAAGTGGAGCAACGCCTAGCGGCGCCGCTGCCCATAGGTTCGAGCCCATAAGTCCCAGGCCCAAGTTGGGAGCGCTTATTGGGCGCGCGCACGCCCTTAAGCGAAAATCGGCGCCCGCACTCGCGCCGACCAGGATTGCACGTTGTGAGCCGACTCGGCTCAGCGCTCGACGCACATGGCGATGCCCATGCCGCCGCCGATGCACAAGGTGGCAAGCCCCTTCTTCGCGTCCCGCCGGCCCATCTCATAAAGAAGCGTCGTCAGCACGCGTGCGCCCGATGCGCCGATCGGATGGCCGATCGCGATGGCGCCGCCGTTGACATTGACCTTCGATGCATCGAGGCCAAGGTCCTTGTTCACCGCGAGCGCCTGGGCCGCGAAGGCTTCATTCGCCTCGACGAGGTCGAGATCGCCGATCTTCCAGCCGGCCTTCTCGAGCGCCTTGCGCGACGCCGGGATCGGGCCCGTTCCCATCACGGCGGGATCGACGCCGGCGGTCGCCCAGGAGACGATCCTGGCGAGCGGCTTGAGGCCGCGCTTCTTGGCGTTCGCGGCCGTCATGAGCACGACGGCCGCCGCGCCATCATTGATGCCGGAGGCGTTGGCGGCCGTCACCGAGCCGTCTTTCGAGAAAGCGGGCCGAAGCTTGGTCATGGCGTCATAAGTCGCGCCATGGCGGACATATTCGTCATTCTCGACGACGATGTCGCCCTTGCGGCTCTTCACCGTCACGGGGACGATCTCGTCCTTGAAGCGCCCGGCCTTCTGGGCGGCTTCGGCCTTGTTCTGCGAGTGGGTGGCGAATTTGTCCTGATCCTCGCGGGTGATCTGCCAGCGCGCCGCGACGTTTTCGGCCGTGTTGCCCATGTGATAGCCGTGGAAAGCATCGATCAGCCCATCCTTCAGCATCGTGTCGACGAATTTCGTGTCGCCCATCTTCACGCCGGCGCGCAGATGGGCCGCATGCGGCGCCATCGACATCGATTCCTGGCCGCCGGCCACGATGATGTCGGCATCGCCATTCGCGATCTGCTGCATGCCGAGCGCCACGGCGCGCAAGCCCGAGCCGCAGAGCTGGTTCAGCCCCCAGGCCGTCTTCTCTTGCGGCACCCCGGCCTTCATGGCCGCTTGACGCGCGGGATTTTGCCCCTCGCCCGCGCTGAGGATCTGCCCGAGGATCACCTCGTCGACCTCATCAGGCTTCACCTTCGCGCGCTTGAGCGCGGCCTTTATGGCGACCGCGCCGAGCTCATGGGCCGGCAAATTGCCGAAGGCGCCGTTGAAGCTGCCGACCGGCGTGCGCGCCGCCGCGACGATGACGATGTCCTTATCCGACATGAAACTCTCCCGTTCAAAAGGCCCTCATCGAGCCTGAGATCTTCGCAATCTTGCGCCTTGAAAGCCTGGTTTTGGAAGTCCGTTTACTGAAAACCCGCCAGTTCAAATTCCAATCGTTCAAGCGCCGCTCGCGAATATTCGGCCTGTTCTCGTGGCGAAATTCACGGCCGAAGCACCCGGCCGCGAGAGATCCATCGCTGATGCGGCCCCTTTATGTGATGAATTTCGAGCCGGTGCGCAACCGGCTTCTCGTGATTTCTGGCCCGCGGCCCGCGAGGCTCGTGCGTTCCCGACGGCCGAGCGCGACAAAAGCGTCATGAATTTGCAGTCGACGAGCCGTGATGCTTGAATGCGCCCCATGACGAAGAACGATCCAGCGGCGCAGGCCAAGGACAGGTCCGAGAAGGAAGCGGCGGCGGCGAAAACCCCCGTCGCCATCAAGAAATACGCCAACCGCCGCCTCTACCACACCGGATCGAGCGAATATGTCACCCTCGAGGATCTCGCCCGGATGGTGAAGGCGGGGGAGGATTTCGTCGTCAACGACGCCAAGACGGGCGAGGATTTGACGCGCTCGGTGCTCGCCCAGATCATCTTCGAGCAGGAGAACAAGGGGCAGAACCTTTTGCCCATCACCTTCATGCGCCAGCTCATCCGCCTTTACGGGGACAGTCTGCAGGCGCTGGTGCCGCAATATCTCGATTTCTCGCTCGAAAGCCTGATCAGCAACCAGCAGAAATTGCGCGAGCAATTCACCCAGGCGCTCGGTCAGACGCCTTTCGCGCTTCTCGAGGAGCAGACGCGCAAGAACATGGCTGCCTTCGCCAATGCCTTGCGCATGCTGTCGCCCTTCGGCATGGCGGAAGGCGGGGCTGCGCAGGAGACGCAGGGCGGCAAGACCGATCGCCCCGACGAGATCGAGGAGATGCGGCGCGAGATGGACCGCATGCGCGAGCGCCTGGAGCGCCTGGCGCCGAGCGCCAAACCCTCAGGCAGTGAGCCTTCCGGGCCAAAAACCTGATCGGCGAAGCTTGTTAAGCGCGATCGGTCGAAGAATAGGCCGCCCGCTTCTTCCTCCCCCCGCTATTCCGCCGCGATCCTGATGGCCGCGAGATGGGGCGCCGCGGCAAGTGCGGGCTCTCTCGCCATAACGGGTTGAGGGGCGACGGCGTCCAGGCTCTTACGGAACCAGAGCGCGTAGAGCGCCGGCAGGAAGAGCAGCGTGAGAAATGTCGCGACGAAGAGCCCGCCCATGATGGTGGTCGCCATCGGGCCCCAGAAGGCGCTCTCGGAAAGCGGGATCATGGCGAGGATCGCCGCGAGCGCGGTGAGGATGACGGGTCGCGCCCGACGTACCGTCGCTTCGACGATCGCTTCGCGGCGCGTATGGCGGCCGGAGCGAACGTCCGCTTCGATCTGATCGACGAGGATCACCGCGTTGCGCATGATCATGCCGGCAAGCGCAATGAGCCCGAGCAGCGCCACGAAGCCGAAGGGCCGGTCGGCGAGATTGAGCGCGAGCGAGGCCCCGATGATGCCGAGCGGTGCCGTGAGGAACACCAGGAAGAGCCGCGAGAAGCTCTGGAGCTGCACCATGAGCACGCCGAGCATGAGTACGAACATCAAGGGGAAGAGCTTGAAGATCGAGGCGTTGGCTTTGCCCGATTCCTCGACGGCGCCGCCGGTGTCGATGCGGTAGCCGGCAGGCAGCGCATCGACGATCGGCTTGAGCTTCGCGAGAAGCGCATTGGTCACGTCGGGAGGCTGCACGCCGTCGACGGTCTGGGCGCGCACCGCGAGCTCCATGTCACGGTTCCAGCGCCAGATCAGCGGCTCCTCCGAAGTGCGCTCGATCTTCGCGATCTGGGCCAACGGCACGGCGCGGCCGTTGCGCGCCGTGATGGTGAGGTCCGCCACCTTCGCGGGATCGAGGCGCTCGGCACTGCTGGCGCGCGCCACCACCGCGATCTTCTCGATGCCGTCGCGGACCGTGGTGATGGTCGCGCCGTTGACGAAGAGCTTGAGCGTTTGGGCCACATCCTGCGGGGTCAGGCCGAGCGCGCGGGCGCGGTCCTGATCGACGGCAAGGCGAAGCGAGGGCTCGCGCTCATTCCATTGCAGATTGGGATCGACGACGCGCGGGTCCGTGAGCATCACCCGGCGCACCTCCTCGGCGATTTGACGCAAGCGCAAAGGATCGGTGCCGACCACGCGGAACTCGACCGGATAATCGACCGGAGGGCCGAAGTCGAAGCGCGTGACGCGCACGCGCGCACCCGAAAGCGCGCCTTCCGCCACCGCTTTCTCGATCCTCGCCTTGACGCGCTCGCGTGCCTCGACATCCAGCGGCAGGATCACGATTTGCGCATAGGCGCTGTCGGGAAGCTGCGGGTTGAGGCCGAGCCAGAAGCGCGGCGAACCCTGCCCGACATAGGTCGTGTAGCCGCGGATGTCGGGATCGCCGGCGATGATCGTCTCGCCTTCGCGAGCGGCGGCATCCGTCGCCTCGATCGAGGTTCCGGCCGGCGTGCGGATCTCGAAGAAGAGCTCGGGACGATCGGAGATCGGGAAGAATTGCTGCTGCACATGGCCGAAGGCGACGACGGCCACGACGAAAATGCCGAGCGTCGCAAGCGTCACGGTGCCGCGACGGCGCACGCAAAATGAGATGACGCGTCGCAAGAGATTGTAGGCGCGCGTGTCGTAGATCGATTCCGGATCGGCATGCGCGCCGCCGAGCTTCTTCCTCTCCGGCAAGAGCAGCACGCCGAAGAGCGGCGTGAAAAGCACGGCCACGACCCAGGACGCGAGAAGCGCGATCGCGACCACCCAGAAGATGCCGCCAGCATATTCGCCGACCGCCGAGACGGCAAAGCCGATCGGCACGAAGCCGATGGCGGTGACGAGCGTGCCCGTGAGCATGGGAAAGGCGGTCGAGGTCCAGGCGAAGGCGGCGGCCCGCGTCCGCGACCAGCCCTGCTCCATCTTCACCACCATCATCTCGACCGCGATGATCGCATCGTCGACCAGAAGGCCGAGCGCGATGATCAATGCGCCGAGCGTGATGCGGTTGAGATCCATCGCGAGCGCGCTCATCACCAGGGTGACGACGGCGAGCACGAGCGGCACCGAGGTCGCGACCACGATGCCGGTTCGCCAGCCGAGCGACAGGAAGCTCACGCCGAGGACGATCACCAGCGCCTCGGCGAAGGAACGCAGGAACTCGAACACCGCGCGGTCGACGACCGCCGGCTGATCGGCGATCTGCGTCACGTCGATGCCGACTGGCATCGACGCAATATGCGCGTCGAGCGCCTCCTTCACCTCCTTGCCGAACGAGATGATGTTCGCGCCCTTCGCCATCACCACGCCGACACCGAGCGCGGCCTTCGAATTCTGGCGCACCAGGAAGCTCGGCGGATCGGCATAGCCTGACGTCACCGTCGCGATGTCGCCAAGCGCGAAGGTCACTCCGTTCACCGATACCGGCGTCGCCTTGACGGCCTCGACGCCGTCGAGCGCACCCGTCACGCGCAAGGGAATATGTTGCCCGCTCGTCTCGAAAGTGCCGGCCGCCGTCACGGCATTCTGCTTCGCGAGGCTGTCGAACACGGCCTGAGGCGCGATGCCGAGGCTCGCGAGCTTGGCGGTGTCGAAATCGACGAAGATCGTCTGCTCTTGCGCTCCGTAGATATCGACCTTCGTGACGTTCTTCACGCGCAAGAGCGCTTTTTTCAGATCCTCAGCGGCGTCCTTGAGCTGCCGGTAGGAGGCGTTCTTGCCGGTGAGCATGAAAAGCAGGCTGTCGACATCGCCGAACTCGTCATTGACCTCGGGCCCGACGAGGCCGGCCGGCAAGTCGGAACGAATGTCGGTGAGCTTCTTGCGGAGCTGATAGAAAAGCTCAGGCACGGCGCTTGGTGGCGTGTCGTCGCGGAAGGAAAGCTGCAAGGCCATGAAGCCCGGCGTCACATAGGTGCGCGCCCGATCGAAATAGGGAAGCTCCTGGAGCTTCTTCTCGATGGGGTCGGCGACCTGATCTTGCATTTCGCGCGAGGTCGCGCCGGGCCAGGTCGCGGTGATGTTGGCGACCTTGATGGTGAAGTTCGGGTCCTCGGCGCGCCCGAGCTTCGTGTAGGCGAAGGCGCCGCCGAGCGCGAGCGCGATCACGAAGAACAAGGCAAGAGAACGGTGCGCGATCGCCCAGGCCGAAAGGTTGAACCTCGACCTTGCGCCGTCCTCGTCTTCGCGATCAGCCTCGAATGCGGATCTGTCCATCGCGTGCCATCCCTTACGCACCGGCGCCGTTCACAGGGCGCACCAGATCGCCGTCGTGCAGCTTCTGCACGCCGAGAGCGATCACGGCGTCGCCCTCGGAGAGGCCCGACGAGATGATCGCGTCTTGCGCGTCGTAGCCGGCGACCGTCACGTTGCGACGCACCAGCTCCTTCGTCCGCGGATCGATGATGAAGACGCTTGCGCCTTTGCCGTCGTCGAGAATGGCGCCGAGCGGCAGCCGGGCGACCGAGGGCGAAGCATCCGCAATGGTCACCGTGGCGCTCATGCCGAGCTCGATTTGCGCGCCTGCATCCTCGAGGGTGAAACGCGCCGGATAAGTCCGCGTCGCCGGATCGGCCGACGGAGTGAGCTCGCGCAGTTTCGCGGCGTAGACCTTGTCGGGCTGCGACCATAAGGTGACCGTCGCGCGCCCCGTGCGGACGCGCTCGAGAAGGGCTTCGGGAACCGAGACATCGGCCTCGGGCTCGCCCGAACGGGCGAGCGTGACCACCGCCTGCCCCGCCGCCACCACTTGCCCCGGCTCGGCCAAGGTCGCGGTGACGACGCCATCGGCATCGGCGACGAGCGTCGCATAAGAGAGCGCGTTCTGCTGCAGCGTCACCGCGCGCTCGGCCTGCACGAAGGCGCCGACCGCCTGATCGGCGGCCGCGTTCGCCTTGTCGAGATCGGATGCGGTGGACCAGCCTCTGTTGCGCAGCTGCGAGACGCGCTCTCGCTCGGCGACCGCCTGATCGCGTAAAGCGCGAGCGGCCGAAAGCGCTGCCTCGGCTTGCTGCAGTTGCAGCTTCCAATCCGTCTGATCGAGGATGGCAAGCGGCTGGCCGGACTTCACCTGCGCGCCTCGATCGACCAATCGCTGGGCGATCTTGCCGGTCACGCGAAAGCCGAGATTGCTCTCGACCCGCGCCTTCACGACGCCGACGAGGTTCCGCGGCGCGACAGTGGGGGCGAAATGCGCCGTCACGACGAGCACGGGGTGCTCCGTCGACTTTGCGCTGTGCGCCGCAGGCTTGCCGCAGGCGGAAAGTGCCAACGCGAGCGCGACCGCGCTGACAGCGAACGTGGCACGAGCGCCTGAGCGCCCGGCGCGCTTGCGACCTTCGTTCGGCATTGATCAGCCTCCCGACTTTGGAAGAGGGATGACTTCGCCATTCGTCGCGCGCAGGCCGCGCACCAGAAGCCTCGCCAGGCCTCTCACCTTCTCTTCCGAATCCGCCTCTGAGCAGTCGGCGATCATCGCGGGGTGAAAGACGCCACAGCAGGCAAGCCCCAGGAGGTCCGCCAAGGCTTCCGGCTCGCCAGCCGCGAACTCCCCCGCCTCGACCCCCTCGGCGATCAAGCGCGCGAAGAGCGCTTTCATGAATTCGATGTGCTCCTCGATCGCCTGCCAGTTCTCCTCCATGGCGACCGCCACCATTTCGTGCACCGCCTGCTCATGGGTGAGGCGCGCCTTGTTGTGGCTGTGAACCGCGACGATGAGCTCTTCCAACCGGCGCGAGGGCTTGCCCGGAGAAGCCGCGACGCTGTCGGCGAGCACGTGGAGCTGCGCGAGCATGCGCCGACAAAGCGCGTCGTTGATCGCGCTCTTCGAAGGAAAGAAGCGATAGACATTCGCCGCCGACATGGACAAGGAGCCGGCGATGTCGGCAACCGTCGTCTTCGAATAGCCGATCCGTCGGAACAGCGATTCCGCCGCGTCGAGGATGCGCTCGCGCGCTTCGTCCGGTTCGTAGCGAGGCTTTATGCTCACGGCTGTTTCCTGATGAGTGATGATTTTTATTTTTTATCACTTATCCACTTTTGTCAAGCCGGACCAGCCATCCGGCCATTTTGTCGCACCCAGGCGATAGTCGCTGAGGCCCAGGATGCGTAAAGCTCTCGCCGAAAGGAAGCACCGCGATGTACGCGCTGTATTATTATCCGGGAAACGCCAGCCTCTTGCCGCACATGGTGCTGCGCGAGCTCGGCGCGCCCTTCGAGTTGCGTCTTGTCGACCGAACCCAGGACGCGCAGAACAGCGCCGATTACCTTCGGCTCAACCCGAACGGGCGCATCCCGGTGCTGATCGACGGAGAGCTCGTGCTTTTCGAGACGGCGGCCATCGTGCTGCATCTGGTCGACCTGCACCCCGAGGCCGGGCTCGCGCCGCGGCCCGGCACGCCGGAACGCGCGCAGTTCTACAAATGGATGGTTCACCTCACCAATACGCCGCAAGCCGAATACCGCGCCTGGTTCTACCCTTGGCAGCATGTCGCGGATCGCGCGGCGGCCGAAAGCGTCAAGCAGGCTTCAGGCGCGCGCTTGGGCCGCATGTTCAAAGTGATTTCCGATCAATTGGGCAAGGGGCCGTGGCTTTTGGGTGAGCGCTTCTCGGCCGCCGATCTCTTCCTCTTCATGCTCGTGAGGTGGGGCCGCGAGATGCCGCACCCGCCACGCGATCGGCCAGAGCTCGCCGCTCATGCGAGCCGCGTTCTCGAGCGCCCGGCCGTGCAGGCGACGCTCGAGGCCGAGGGGCTGAAGCCGCCGATCTTCTAGATGTAATGCATTGAGGTGACGTTGAGCCAGACCCTGCGCATCCCGCCCTTCCTCACCCGCTACCAGCTCGTGAATGCGCGCGTACCGATCTCGGTGAGCGCGGCCGATGGGCTGTTGCCCGATGAGGACGGTTGGGCGCCGGCTTCCCTTCTCATCGAGGACGGGCGGATCGGAGCGATCAAGACGGGAGGGGCGGCGATCGAACCAGCAACGCCGCTTTTCGATCTCGACGGAGGGATCGTCCTTCCGACCTTCACGGATGTGCACACCCACCTGGACAAGGGGCATATCTGGCCGCGCCGGCGTAACCCGGATGGGAGCTTCGCCTCGGCGCTCCTTGCCTGCAAGGCCGATCGGGAACATTGGAGCGCCGCCGATCTTCGCGCCCGCATGCGGTTCGGTCTCGAATGTGCCTATGCGCATGGCACGTCGGCGCTGCGCACGCATATCGATTCGATGTCACCGCAGACCGCGATCTCCTGGCCGATCTTCGCCGAATTGCGCGACGCCTGGCGCGGGCGCATCGAACTGCAAGGCTCGCCTCTTTTCGCCGTCGATCTCGCGCTCGACGACGCTCATTTCCGCGAGACCCGATTTGCGGTGCGCGAATATCGGGCGATGGTCGGCGCCGTGACTTACATGAGCGCGCATCTTCGCCCTGCGCTCGAGCGCCTTTTCGGTCTCGCCGAAGAAACCGGCTCCGATCTCGACTTTCATGCCGACGAGACGAATGACCCCGCGTCGCGCTCGCTCGAAGCCATCGCCGACATGGCGATCGCGCGGCGCTTCGAGGGCAAGATCCTTTGCGCCCATTGCTGCTCGCTCGCGCTTCAGCCGGAGGATTACGCGAAACGCGTCATCGAGAAAATGGCGCGCGCCAAGATCGCTGTCGTGTCGCTGCCGATGTGCAACCTCTATCTTCAAGACCGCGACGTGAAGGCCGAGCGCACGCCGCGCTGGCGCGGTATCACCGCCGTGCATGAGCTCAAGCGCGCGGGCGTTCCGGTGATGATCGCGAGCGACAATACGCGCGATCCCTTTTACGCCTATGGCGACCTCGACATGATCGAAGTGTTCCGCGAGGCGACGCGCATCCTGCATTTCGACCACCCGGCCGCCGATTGGCTCAAGACCGTCACCGCGACACCGGCCGCCGTCATGGGGAGCGAAGGGGAACCCGCGTTGCGCCAAGGCGCGGTGGCCGATCTCGTGGTCTTCAAGGCGCGGTCCTTCACCGAGCTTTTCGCCCGGCCGCAGAGCGAGCGCAGCGTGATCCGCAAGGGAAGCGCCATCAAGGCCGAGCTTCCCGACCATCGCGAGCTCGACGCGATGCTCTCGCCCACGTGAAGGATCAAACCGCCGCGTGCGCGACGCCGAGGTAGGTTTCGACGACGCGCGGGTCGAAACGTAAGGCGTCGCAGCTCCCTTCGAGCACGACCGTGCCGTTCTCCATCACATAGCCCTGGTCGGCGATCTGGAGAGCCGCGCGCGCATTCTGCTCCACCAGCAGGATGGCGACATGCGCGCGCTTCAAGCTTCCGATGATCTCGAAAATGTCGCGCACGATGAGGGGCGCGAGGCCAAGCGATGGCTCATCCAGCATGAGAAGCTTCGGCCGGCCCATGAGGGCGCGCCCCATGGCGAGCATCTGGCGCTCCCCGCCCGAAAGGGTTCCGGCGAGCTGGCGCCGCCGCTCGCGCAAGCGCGGGAAAAGCGCGAACACCTCTTCGAGCGATGCCGCGATTGCGCTTCGTCCTTCAGCGCGACGAAGGAAGGCGCCGAGCCGTAGATTGTCCTCGACGCTCATGCTCGAGAAGAGCTCGCGCTTTTCCGGCACGAGGCCGAGACCGGCCGCGACGCGCGCCTCGACCGGAAGGCCTTCGAGCGAAACGCCCGCGAAGCCGATATGGCCTTGCGACGGCAGGATGCCCATGATGGCATTGAGCAGCGTCGATTTTCCGGCCCCATTGGCGCCGATCACCGTCGCGATGCTTCCGGCTTCCACGGAAAGCGATACGCCGCGCACCGCGAGCACGCCGCCATAAGCGACGGCAAGATCGCGCAGCTCGAGCACCGCGCTCACGCGACCGCCCCGAGATAGGCCTCGATGACGGCCGGATTGCGCGCGATCGCCGCCGGTGCGCCTTCCGCGAGCTTCGAACCGAAATTCATGACGATGACGCGCTCGCACAAGCCCATGACGAAGTCCATATCATGCTCGACCAGGAGGATGGCGACGCCTTCATCGGCGAGCTTGCGCAAGAGCGCCGCAAGCGCCGCCTTCTCTTGATGGCGCAAGCCCGCGGCCGGCTCGTCGAGGAGAAGCAGGATCGGATCGGAGGACAGCGCGCGGGCGATCTCGACGATGCGCTGGCGGCCGAGCGCGAGGCTGAGCGCTGCCCTCTCGGCGTCGTTCGCCAGGCCGACGCGCTCGAGCTCGACGAGCGCCTCGCGCATGAGCCTTGCCTCTTCCTCCCTGTCGAGCCGCATGAGGGCGCGAAACGGCCCCGCGCGCCCGCGCAAATGAGCACCGATCGCGACATTGTCGATGACGCTCATGCCGGGGATGAGGCGCGCATGCTGAAAGCTGCGCGCGAGGCCGAGCCGCGCCACGAGGCGCGCCGGCATGCCGGTGATGTCGCGCTCATTGAAGCGCACGCGGCCGGCGCTCGGCCGGTCGACACCGGTGATGAGGTTGAAGGTCGTCGTCTTGCCCGCCCCATTCGGGCCGATGAGCGAGACGATCTCGCCGCAACGAATGTCGAGGTCGATATCGTCCACCGCCACGAGGCCGCCGAAGCTCTTGCGCAGCCCCATCGCTTCGAGAAGCTTGCCGCCCCGCGGAGGCGGCGCGCGACGCAAGAGCGCCTCGCTCATTTGCTCCTCGCTCTTCTCGACCTCGGGCGAGCGCTTCGCCGCGCGTCGGAAGGGCGCCGCGACGAGTGGCCATAATCCTTCCGGGGCCACCTGCAGCATGAGGACGAGAATCACGCCGAAGACGATGATCTCGTAATTGCCTTCGAGGCCGAAAAGCTTCGGCAACAGGTTTTGCAGCTGGTCCTTGATGACGGTGACGATGCCGGCGCCCAAGAGCGCGCCCGGCACATGGCCCGCTCCGCCGACCACGACCATCAGGAGATATTCGATGCTGGCCTCGATATTGAAGGGCGACGGATTCACGGCCCGCTGCATATGCGCGTAGAGAAAGCCCGAGATCGCGGCGAGCACGGCGGCATAGACGAACACGAAGATGCGGATGCGGAAAATATCGACGCCGAAGGCTTCCGCCGCGACGGCGCCCGTGTTGAGCGCGCGAATCGCCCGGCCGATACGGGAATCGAGGAGGTTCCGCGTTGCGATCATGGCGAGCGCGACGACGATGAGGATGAGGTAATAAAGCCGCGCGCTGTCGAGAAGCGAGACGCCGAAGATGGTGAGCGGCGGGATGCCCGAGATCCCGTCATAGCGGCGGAAGAAATCGAGATTGCCGGCCACATAGTAGAAGCTGATGTTCCAGGCCATCGTGCCGACGGGCAGGTAATGTCCGGAGAGGTTGAGTGTGATCGCGCCGATGAGCGTCGCCGCGACCCCCGTGACGATGATCGCGATCGGCAGGCTCAGCCAGGGCGAGAGGCCGTAGCGCGTCGTGAGGATCGCCGTCGCATAGGCGCCGAAGCCCACGAACATCGCCTGCCCGAAAGAGGTCATGCCGCCGATGCCGGTGAGCACCACGAGGCCGATCGCCACGATCGCGTAAAGTCCGATGTAGTCGAGCAAGGTGACCCAGAAGGGGGGCACGCCGGGAAGGAGCGGCACGGCGAGCGCGACGAGGAAGGCGGCGGCGGGCGCGAGATGGCGCGGCATGCTCACTCCTCCTGCCCGACCCTTGCCCGAACCAGCGAGCGCCACAACAGCACCGGGATGATCGCCGTGAAGACGATCACCTCCTTGAAGGCGCTCGCCTGGAAGGAGGCGAGCGATTCCAGGATGCCGATGACGAGCGCCGCGGCGGCCGCGCCCGGATAGCTCACGAGACCCGCGACGATCGCCGCGACGAAGCCTTTGAGGCCGATGAGAAAGCCGGAATCGTAATAGACGGTGGTGATGGGGCCGATCAAAAGTCCCGAGAGAGCGCCGATGAAGGCGGCCACGCCGAAGGCGATGCGCCCGCACAAGCTGGGCTCGATGCCGACGAGACGCGCGCCGAGCCGGTTCACGGCCGTTCCCTTCAAGGCCTTGCCGATCAAGCTGAGCTCGAAGACGAGATAGAGCGTTAAGGCGATCGCGATCGAGGCGCCGAGCACGAAGAGCGATTGGCCGCTCACCGTCACGGGGCCGAGCGCGAGCGATCCGTTCGAAAAGCTCGTGGTGCGCGAACCCTCAGGCCCGAAGAAGACGAGGCCGAAGCCGGTGAGCGTCAGATGCACGCCGACGGCGGCGATGAGCAGCACCAGCGTCGAGGCTTCGGCGAGCGGCCGAAAGGCGATGCGGTGGATGTAGGGACCCATCGGCGTGACGATCGCGAGCGAGAGCAGCATGTCGGGAAAAAGGCCAGGCTTCCTCGGCGCGAGCCAGAGCGCGAGCGCGAGGATCGCGACGGGAAGCGCGATCGTCTCGAGCATCAGCCACGCGAGGCCGCGCCTCGTGATCACCCGCCGTTCGGCGAAATATCCGGCGATCGCCGCGAGGAGGCCGAGGCAGAGAAGCATGACGGCGGTGCGCGGAAATTCGCCGGCCTCGAGCGTCGCCATGGTGAGAGCGCCGAAGGCCACGAACTCGCCTTGGGGAATGAAGATCACCCGCGTCACGGTGAAGACAAGAACGAGAGAGACGGCGAGGAGGGCGTAGATGGCGCCCGAGGTGAGGCCGTCCTGAACCAGGATGAGAAAGATCGAAATGTCCATGCGGTGGAGATTTCGGCCGATCGGTCAGCAGGGCATCGCTCGTCTCGCGCCGATGCGCGAGGTCTGCGTTCCCGGCTGTCCCCTCACAACGGACGAAGACAGCCGCGCCGGACCTCGCGCGAGGCTCACTGAAGAAGCTTCCAATGCCCATTCTCGACCGTGACCATGACGCGCGAACGCGCGTCCTGGCCCACATGGTCGGTCGGCGTCATCGTCGCGACGCCATGCGAATAGACGACCTCCTTCAAGCCTTCGAGAGCGTCGCGAAGGCCAGCGCGAAACTCCGGCGTGCCGGGCTTGCCCGCCTTCAGCGCGACGGGCGCAGCGTTTTGCAACAAGATGTCCGCATCGAAGATATGGGCGCCGAAGGTCGAGACGGAATCCTTCCCATTCGCCGCCTCATAGGCGCTCACATATTCCAACGCCTTCTTCTTCGAGGGGTTGCTGTCGGGAAGCTGCGCCGCGACGAGCACCGGGCCTGCCGGCATGATCGTGCCTTCGACGTCCTTTCCGCCGACGCGCAGGAAGTCGTTATTGCCGGCTCCATGCGTCTGGTAGACGACGCCGGTGAAGCCGCGCTCGCGCAAGGTCTTCGCCGGGAGCGCGGCCGGCGTGCCGGCGCCCGCGATCAGCACTACATCGGGCTTCGCCGCCAGGATCTTCAGGATCTGCCCGGTGACGCTGGTGTCGGCGCGCGCATATTTCTCGGCGGCGACAAGCTTTATGCCCTTCTGCTCGAGAAGGGGCGTGATCACGTTCAACCAGCCATCGCCGTAAGCGTCGGAGAAGCCGATGAAGCCCACCGATTTGACGCCGTTCTTCGCCATGTGATCGGCGATGGCGGCCGCCATCAAGGCGTCGTTCTGCGGCGATTTGAACACCCATTTCTTCTTCTCGTCCATCGGCGAGACGACGAGCGAGGAGCCGGCGAGCGAGATGAACGGCGTCTTCGTCTCCGCCGCGACCTCGACGAGCGCGATCGAGGCGGGCGTGATCGAGCCGCCGATCAAGGCATCCACCTGATCATCCGTGATCAGCTTGCGGGCATTGGCGACCGCCTTGGTGGCGTCGCTGCCGTCATCGAGCACGATGTATTCGACGCTTTGGCCGGCGATCTCCTTGGGGAGAAGCGGCACCGTCTTCGCCTGCGGAACGCCGAGAGAGGCGCCAGGCCCGGTTTGGGAGATGACAACGCCGATCTTGATGCCGGCCGCGCTCGCCCTTTCGCTCAAGCCCGAGGTCGCCGCCGCGACGAGCCCGATCCCCAACAGCAGCTTCGCCCAAAATCCTCTCATGTTATCCTCCCGCAAGCTCGTCGATGGCCGCGTTCGTCGCCGCGCCTCATGTCCGACGCATCGCATCGCCATGCGCGCTTGTCCAGCGTGCGACGCCGAGCTCGCCATGGTTCGCGCACGAGTGGCCGCGCCTCATATTCGTGGCGCCTCGCGCTTCTGGGCACGGGCAAGCGCGTGGCGGATGAGACGGTCGACGAGCTCGGAATAGCTCACCCCGCTCGCCTCGAGCACCTTGGGATACATGCTGATCTTGGTGAAGCCGGGCAGCGTGTTCACCTCGTTGAGCAAGAGCTCGCCATCCTCCCGCAGGAAGAAATCGATGCGCGCCAACCCCTCGCAGGAAAGCGCCCGGAAGGCCTCGGCCGAAAGATCGCGCACGGCCTGGCGAACCCGAGGCGGCAACTCGGCCGGCACCTTGATTTCCGCGCCCTCCTCGTCGAGATATTTGGCCTCATAGCTGTAGAAGGCGTGACGGTTCGTCGGCACGATCTCGCCGGGAAGCGAAACCAGAAGCGAGCCGTCTTCCTCCTCGAGCACCCCGCATTCGATCTCGCGGCCGCGCACATATTCCTCGACGAGGATCTTGCGGTCATGTCGGAAGGCCTCGGCGACCGCGGCCGTGAATTCCTCTTCCGTCCCTGCCTTGCCGACGCCGACCGAGGAGCCGAGGCGCGCGGGCTTCAGGAAGACCGGCCGGCCGAGCTTCGCCGTCACCTCGTCGAAGGATGGCGTCTCGCCGAAGGTAAAGCTTTGGAAGCTCGGGATCGGAAGGC
>DASZIL010000149.1:0-38959 GCA_035949255.1 Beijerinckiaceae bacterium
GACGCCATGCAATCCTTCGGCGCGGCCAAGACCAAGCTCGGCGATTGCGCGGCGATCCGCATCGATGGCGTCGAGGTGGTGCTCGTCGCCCATCGCAACCAGGCGCTCGGCCGCGAGCTCTTCACCAATGTCGGCATCGATCCGTCGCAAAAGCGCATCATCGTGGTGAAATCGGCGAATCACTTCCGCGACGCCTTCGGCCCGATCGCCAAGGAGGTTCTCTACGCCGAAGGCAAGGGCAATGTGCCGATCAATTGCCGCAGCCACCCCTTCACCAAGGTCAAGCGCCCGCTGTGGCCGCTCGATCCGAGGCCGGAAGGCCGCTTCGTCCTTTGAGCCAAGACGCGGCCTTGGCTTATGTTTATTGCCATTTTCCCGCTTGCCGCCTCATTCCTTCCGTGAATTAATCCTCGCGGAAGCGAGAATGGGAGGATGAAGATGGGAACGACACGTCGGCGCTTCGTCCAGGGAAGCGTGGCGGCGGCGACGCTCATCGCGGCGCCGGCGATAGGTCGGGCGAACGAGACGCCCGCGGCGGCGAAGACGCTCAAGGCGGTAATGCAGGGAGATTTGCGCTCCTTCGACCCGATCTGGACGACCGCGAACATCTCTTCCTATCACGGCGCCCTCATCTACGACACGCTGTTCGGCGTCGACGCCAACGACAAGCCGCAGCCGCAGATGGTCGAGAGTTTCGGCACCTCGGACGATCAGCTTACCTGGACATTCAAGCTTCGCGACGGCCTCGGCTTTCACGACGGCTCGCCGGTCACGGCCGCCGATTGCGTCGCCTCGATCCGCCGTTGGGCCGTGCGCGACGGCGCCGGACAGCACATGTTTTTGCGCGTGAAGGATATCAGCGCCAAGGACGACAAGAGCTTCGCCGTCGCCTTCAGCGAGCCTTACCCGCTGATCCTCGACGCCTTCGCCAAGGCCGGAACGCCCGTCCTCTACATCATGCGCAAGAAGGACGCCGAGACCGATCCGATGCAGCAGATCACGGAATACGTCGGCTCCGGCCCCTTCATCTTCAACACCAAGGAGACGAAGCAGGGCGCCTCTTACGTCTATGACCGCAACCCGAAATATCAGCCGCGCTCCGAGCCTGCCTCCGGCATGGCGGGTGGCAAGATCGCGAAGCTCGACCGCGTGATCTGGGACAATGTCGCCGATGACCAGACGGCCATCGCGGCCTTGCAGAATGGCGAGATCGACTTCTACGAGCTGCCGCCGATCGACCTCATCGATCAGCTCGAGGCGGACAAGAACATCCATGTCGAGGTCTTGAACAAATCGGGCCAGATCGTCTGGTGCCGGATGAACTGGCTCTATCCGCCCTTCAACAATGTGAAGGCGCGCCAGGCCATGCTCTATCTCGTGAACCAGAACGACGTGATGAAGGCGGCCTTCGGCAACCCGAAATACTACCGCGCTTGCGCCTCCTATTTCGGTTGCGGCACGCCGATGGAGAATGACGAGAACACGGAGTGGTTCAAGGAGGCGCCGAACAAGGAGAAGGCCGCGCAGCTTTTCAAGGAGTCAGGCTACGACGGTCGCCCGGTCGTCATCCTCCAGCCCACGAATTTCGCGGTCTTCAACACCGCCGATCAGCTTCTCGCCCAATGGCTCCGCGAGATCGGGGTGAATGCCGAGCTCGCCGCCTCCGATTGGGGCGGCGTGGTCACGCGGCGCGCCGTGCGCGAGCCGCCGGAAAAGGGCGGCTGGAATATTTTCGTGACCTCCGCCTCCGGAGCCGCCTTCGGCAACCCGATCACCCTCGTCGGCCATCAGGCGAACGGCGAGAAGGGTTGGTTCGGCTGGCCCTCCGACGAGCTGCACGAGAAGCTGCGCGACAAATGGGCGAAGGCTCAGCCGCAAGACCGTTTGGCGGTGGCGAAGGAGATCCAGCGCAATGCCTGGAACTTCGTGCCCCACGTCTACATGGGGCTTTATCTCCAGCCCGCCGCCATGCGCGCCAATGTCAAGGGGGTGATCGGAATGCCCGAGCTCATTCCCTTCTGGAACATCGAGAAGACGTGACGGGATGAGGCCGTGAGAAGGCCCGTTGGCTCTCGAAGAATGACCCGATGATCGCCTATGTGGCCCACCGCCTCGCCTCCCTCATCGTCGTCATGGCGCTCGTCGGCGTGTGCGTGTTCCTTCTCCTTCATCTCGCGCCGGGAGATCCCGCCGCGATCATCGCCGGCGACAATGCGACACCCGATCAGATCGCGTCGATCCGTGCGCATCTCGGCCTCGACGAGGCGCTTCCGATTCAATTTCTACGCTGGAGCACGGCGGTGCTGTCGGGCGACCTCGGCGTCTCGATCTTCTCCAACACGCCGGTCGCCACGCTGATCGGGCAGCGCCTCGAGCCGACGCTCTCGCTTGCGCTCGCAACGCTCGCCTTCGCGGTGCCGGTTGCGCTCGTGCTCGGCGTGCTCGCCGCCTGGAGAGCGGGAAGCTCGATCGACCGTGCCTCGATGATCCTCGCGGTCGCGGGCTTCTCGGCGCCGGCCTTCGTGGTCGGCTATCTGATGATCTACGTCTTCGCCGTCACGCTGAAGTGGTTTCCGGTGCAAGGCTATACGCCGATCGGCGAGAGCCTCGCCGATTGGGCGCGCCATCTCGTGTTGCCGGCGCTGACGCTCGGCCTCGCCTATGTGGCGCTCATCGCGCGCATCACGCGGGCCACCATGCTCGAGGTGCTCGCCGAGGATTACATCCGCACCGCCAAGGCCAAGGGGGTGTCGACCGGCCCGATGCTGCTGAAGCATGCGCTAAGGAACGCCGGCGTGCCGATCATCACGGTGATCGGCATCGGGGTCGCCCTGCTGATCGGCGGCGTGGTGATCACCGAGACGGTCTACAACATTCCAGGTGTCGGGCGGCTCGTGGTCGATGCCATCTCGAAACGCGACTACCCCATTGTTCAAGGCGTGATCCTGGTGTTCTCGGCCGTCTACGTGGTGATCAACCTCGTGGTCGATATTTCCTACACGCTCATCGATCCGAGGATCCGGTATTGACCGAGGCGTCCGCATTCACGGCGCGCGAGCTCGCGGCGACCGCTCCGGTCGGCCTCCGCCGCCGTGGTTTCGTGAGGCGCCACCCCTCGCTTGTCGTGGGCGCCGTCATTCTCGCCGCTTTCGTTGGGCTCGCGCTCGCCGCGCCTTGGCTTCCGGGCGATCCCTTGACGATGACGCCGGCCCGCAGACTTTCGCCGCCCGGAAACGGCTTCCTCCTCGGCACCGATGCGCTCGGACGCGACGTCTTGGCGCGCACCATCCACGGCGCTCGCGTCTCGCTTCTCGTCGGCTTCCTGGTGGCGGCCTTGTCCGTCGCGATCGGCCTCGCCATCGGGCTCATCGCCGGCTCGATCCGCAAGGCCGACGCGCCGCTGATGCGGTTGATGGACGCGCTGATGGCGATACCGGCGATCCTTCTCGCGATTGCGCTCGTGTCGCTCACGCGCGCCAGCGTCACGACCGTGGTGATCGCCATCACCATTCCGGAGGTGCCGCGCGTGGTGCGCCTCGTGCGCTCGGTGGTGCTCGGCGTGCGCGAGCAGCCTTTCGTGGAAGCGGCGATCGCGGGCGGGGCGCGTCTGCCGAAGATCATCCTACGCCACATCCTGCCCTCGACGATCCCGCCGCTCATCGTGCAGGCGACCTATATCTGCGCCTCCGCCATTCTGGTCGAAGCGACGCTCTCCTTTCTCGGCGCGGGCTCGCCGCCCGAGATTCCGAGCTGGGGCAATATGATCGCCTCCTCGCGACTCTACCTCGCCCGCGCGCCCTGGACGATCTTCTCGCCGGGGCTCGCGCTCGCGCTCGTGGTGCTCGCCGTCAACCTCGTGGGTGACGGCTTGCGCGACCACCTCGACCCGCGCCTCGCGCGACGCCTGTGAGAGCGAAGTGAGCGAGAAGCTTCTCAGCGTTCGAAATCTCAAGACGCATTTCTTCAATGCCGACGGCGTGACGCGCGCGGTCGACGGCGTGAGCTTCGATGTCGCCGCCGGCGAGACGCTCGGCATCGTCGGCGAATCCGGTTGCGGCAAGAGCGTCACGGCCTTGTCGGTGATGCGGCTCTTGCCGGAGAAGGTCGCACGCATCGTCGAGGGCTCGATCCTCTTCGAAGGACAAGACCTCGCCGCCCTCGACGAGAAGGCGATGCGTCAGGTCAGAGGCAACCGCATCGCCATGATCTTCCAGGAGCCGATGACGAGCCTCAACCCGCTCCTGCGCGTCGGCGAGCAGATCGCCGAGGCGCTGCGCATCCACACCGGCGCCAATCGGCGCGCGGCGCGCGAGAAGGCCGCACGCATGCTGCGCCTCGTGCACATTCCGGATGCCGAGAAGCGCCTCGACGATTATCCGCACCAATTCTCCGGCGGCATGCGCCAGCGGGTGATGATCGCGATGGCGCTCGCCTGCGACCCGCGCCTCCTGATCGCCGACGAGCCGACGACCGCGCTCGACGTCACCATCCAGGCGCAGATCCTGAAGCTCCTCATCGAGCTCAAGGCGCGCACCGGCGCCGCGGTCGTCCTCATCACCCATGATCTCGGTGTCGTGGCCGAGACCTGCCAGCGCGTCATCGTCATGTATGCCGGGCGCAAGGTCGAGGAGGCTTCCGTCGAGGCCCTCTTCGATCATCCGGCCCATCCCTATACGCAAGGGCTGATGGCGGCGACGCCGCGGCGGGGAAGCGCCGCCGCCGTGCGGCGGCTCGCCGAGATTCGCGGGCTCGTGCCGTCGCTGCGCGAAGAGATCAGGGGTTGTGCCTTCGCGCCGCGCTGCGCGCTCGCCGAAGAGCGTTGCCGCCGCGAGGCGCCGCGCTTCACCGAGATCGCACCCGGCCACGGCGTCGCCTGTTTCGTGGCCGAGCGCGCCGCCGCATGAGCGCCGCTCCCGATTCCACCGACGCAGCCAAACCGCTTCTCGAGGTCGAGGGTCTCGCGAAATATTTCGCGACGGGCGGCGGCTTGCTGAGGCGCGCCGAACCGCGCTTGCGGGCCGTCGACGGCGTGAGCTTCGCGCTCGCGCGTGGCGAGACGCTGTGCCTCGTCGGCGAATCCGGCTGCGGCAAATCCACCGTCGGCAAGCTGATCTTGCGGCTTATCGAGCCGAGCGCCGGCGTGATCCGCATCGACGGCGTGGAGGTGACGCAGGCGCGTGGAGAGGCCTTGCGAGAATTTCGCAAACACGTGCAGATGATTTTCCAGGACCCATTCGCCTCGCTCAATCCGCGCCTCAAGGCCGCGACGATCGTGGGCGAGCCCTTGGAGAATTATGGCCTCTTCTCGGCGCAGGAACGAAGGGACAAGGTCGCCGATCTCTTCGCGAGGGTCGGGTTGCGGCCCGAAGCCGCCGACAAATTCCCCTTCGAGTTCTCGGGCGGTCAGCGCCAGCGGATCGGCATCGCCCGCGCGCTCGCGCTCTCGCCCGATCTCATCGTCGCCGACGAGCCCGTCTCGGCGCTCGATGTCTCGGTGCAGGCGCAAGTCTTGAACTTGCTCGTCGACCTTCGCGAGGCGCTCGGCCTTGCCTATCTCTTCATCTCGCATGATCTCGGCGTCGTCGAGCACATCGCCCACCGCGTCGCCGTGATGTATCTCGGCCGCATTGTCGAGATCGGCGACAAGGACCGCATCTTCAGCGCCCCGCAACACCCTTACACGCAAGCCCTGATGGCGGCCGCGCCCGTGGCCGATCCGCGCGCGAAGCGCGAGCGCATCGTGCTCGAGGGTGACGTTCCCTCTCCGCTCGATCCGCCGAAAGGTTGCGCATTCCACCCACGCTGCCCTTACGCCTTCGACCGTTGCCGGGTCGAGACGCCGGTGCTGACGCCGCGCGGCGCGGGGCACCTCGCGGCCTGCCATCTGGAGGAGTCTTTCTAAATCCCCCGGACTAGCCTTGGTGGCGACGTGGGAAGTCGCGTTGGTCTAACTTTCCCGTGCCTGAGGCACGAAAAAATCAGAGTCGCGGCCTGCGGAAGAAGCCTATTCCGCCGCGAGGCCAGCGACGCGCACGTCCTCCGGCTCCGACACGCCGTCCGCCGAAGGCCTGAGCTCGATGCGGCGCTTGTGGAAGGCCTGCAGGGTGTGGCGATGGCCGATCGAAACGATCGTGACGCCGGGAAGCCTTTCAGGAAGAAGCCGGTACATCGCCTCCTCGAGCGGCTCGTCAAGCGCAGAGGTCGCTTCATCGAGGAAGAGCCAGTCGGGCTTCGCCAAAAGCGCGCGGCCGAGCGCCAACCGTTGTTGCTCGCCCAGCGACAAGGTCTGTCCCCAATGCGCCTCTTCGTCGAGGCGATCGGCGAAGGCGGATAACTGCACCGCCTCGAGGGTCGAGCGCACGAGCGCGTCCGGGAAGGCGTCGGCCGGCGCCGGGTAAGTGAGCGCGGCGCGCAAGGTGCCGATCGGCACATAGGGGCGCTGCGGCAAAAGCATCACCTGCGCGCCTCGCGGCACCTCGATCGAACCGTGCCCGAACGGCCAAATGCCCGAGATGGCGCGAAACAGCGTCGATTTTCCCGCACCCGAAGGCCCGTTGACGAGCACGCTTTCACCGCGGCGCAAGCGGGCGCCCTTGATGCGCACCACCTTGCCGCCCTTCGGCAAGGCGACCTCGAGATCCTGGATGGTGAGATCATCGCCGCCGTCGGGCGCGACCTCGATATGGGGCTTCACCGTGCTGAGCGCGCGCGCTTTCGCGGCCGAGGCCGCAAAGCCTGTGAGACGATCGACGACGGATTTGTATTGGGCGATCGTGGTGTAGCTGTCGATGAAGAAGGAGAGCGCTTCCTGCACATTCGAGAAGGCGCCCGCCGTCTGCGTCATCACGCCGAGCATCACCTTGCCGGCGAAATAATAGGGCGCGATGAAAATGAAGGGCAGGACGACATTGGCTTGCGAATAGCTCGCCGTGAAGGCCACGACCTTCTTGCGGCAATCGACAATGGACAGGAAGTTGCCGATCAGCGCGCCGAAGCGCCGGCTCAGGCCCAAATGTTCCGTCGCCTCGCCGCCGAGAAGCGCGACCTGCTCGCCATATTCGCGCAAGCGTGCGAGCGAGAAGCGGAAATCGGCCTCGTAGCGCTGCTGCTGGAAGTAAAGGCTGATCAGCGGGCGCCCGATCAAATGGGTGAGCCCGGTGGCGAGCACGGCGTAGACGAGCGCGATCCAGAACAGGAAGCCCGGCACGCGCATATCGGTGCCCGGAAAAGTGAAGCCCGACGAAAGCGTCCACAAGATCACCGAGAAGGAGACGAGCGAGGTCGCTTTCGACAAGATGCCCAGCCCGAGCGCGAAGGTGGTCGTGGTGAAATCATTGATGTCCTCGGAGATGCGCTGATCCGGGTTGTCGGTCGAGCTGCCGGTGAGCTGCATGCGGTAATGGGCCGAGCCGTCGAGCCAATTGCTCATCGTCTTCTCGGTCATCCAGCGCCGCCAGCGGATGGTGAGGTAGGCGCGCATCACGAGCTGCAGAATGGCGCTCGCGATGAAGATCGCCGCCAACGGGCTGAAAACAAAAAGGAGCTGTTTCCAGAACTCGGCCGCGTTCTTTTCCTGGATGGCGTTGAACCAGTCCCGGCCGAAATAGGAAAGGCGTACATTGATCGCCACCTGCCCCAGCTCGATGCCGACGACCGCGATGAGGAGGGAAAGCCCGATCCAGCGTTCCTGCGCCCGGTAGCGAGGCAAAGGCCACACCCGCGCCTCGCCGATGTCGCGGGTCGTGAAATAGGGAAGGGCGAGGCGCCAGACATCGCCAAGTGATTTCATCAATGCGCGCATCGGGCTTCTCTCCTGGTGGATCGATTTGCCGCCTCGGCCCCGTCGAAATCAGGCCCGGGGGGACCCGCTCGTCACTGTCCCCGGGTTTGGGGCGGTCATCAGCTTCGACTCACTCGTCAGACCAGTTCACATAGTGTCGCAGCGGCAAGGTGGCGTGAATCCCCTTTCGAAACGGCGGATTCAAGGCGCGTGTTCGGCAACGAGGCCGGTTTCGCCTTAGCAGGCGTGCCGGAGCAAGGTCCAGGGCCAGCGCCTTGACAATCGCGTGTCCTCTGGCCGAGGGATCGCCGGTTTCCCGATATCGCCGATAGGTCCCAATGGCTCCGAAGGCTGGCGGCAGCGCCCCGTTTGTGACAGAATCCCAAGGCATGGCCGGTTCGCTTCGATCCGGCTTAAGGTTAAGCACACATGATCCTCGACTTCGACAAGCTCCAGGCTGCTCCCCTCGAACGCGACCCTTTCGAGCATGTCGTGGTCGAGCGCTTCGTCTTCCCTGAGCAGTTTCCCAGGGTGGTCGCCGATTTCCCTGAGCTTCCGGGGCCGGGCCTGCACCCGCCGAGCGCTGTTGAGCTCAAAGGAGCCTTTGGCGCCATGCTCGAGGAATTTCACGGCGATCGCTTCCGCGACATCATCGCCGAGAAATTCGAGGTTGAGCTTGCCGGCAAGCCGTTGATGGCAACCATTCGCGGCTTCACCCGGGCACGCGACGGGGGGATGCACACCGATTCGGAAAGCAAGATCATCACCGTCCTCATCTACCTCAACAACTCCTGGGACAAGGAAGGCGGCAACCTGCGTCTCCTTCGCAACGGCACCGACATCGAGAATTACGCCAAGGAGATTTCCCCGGTCGAAGGCACGCTTCTCGTCTTCAAGCGCTCGGACCGCTCCTGGCATGGCCATCTGCCCTTCGAAGGGCCGCGGCGCGCCATCCAGCTCAACTGGGTGACGGACCGCTTCACGGCCTTCAAGGAGAATGCGCGCCACTTCATGGGCTCGAAGCTCAAGGCCGCGCATGAAAGCGTCAGCACGCGAAGCTGAGCCGAACACGAGAAATTTGGCGGGCAAGCGCCCGCGTCATCACGAGAGGAGGCCCGCGCCATGGCCATGACCCAATCCGCATCGAGCGCCACGACGGCGCGCTTCCCCTATGCGGCTGCGTTCAAGGACCCGGTGATCGATGTCGAGACCATCAGGCGCGCGACGGTGTCGCGCGACCCCTACACCCACATGCTCGTCGACAATGTGCTCAACGCCGAGGCCGTGCCGGCCTTGCGCGCCGAGTTCCCGAACATCACGAAGCCGGGCTTCCTCACCGTCGACGAGGTGGAGCTTCACGGCAAGTTCAAGCAGCTCATCGACGAGCTCGAGAGCCCCGAGCTCTCCGAGGTCATGTCGCAGCGCATGGGGATTGACCTGCACCCCTATCCGCGCCTCACGACGATCCGCAAGATCAGCCAGGCAAAGGACGGCCGCTCGCACACCGACGGCACCGCCAAGGTGATGACGCTTCTCGTCTATATGAACGACGCCTGGCAGGATGACGGTGCGGGCCGCTTGCGCGTGCTTTATGGCCCGGACGGCTTCGAGCCCTATAAGCTCGAAGTGCCGCCGACCATGGGCACCATGTTCGCCTTCCTGCGCGCCGACAATTCCTGGCACGGCCACCCGCCCTTCGCGGGCGAACGCCGCGTGGTGCAGGTCGCCTGGGTGAAGGACGAGGTCGAGCTCGCCCGCAAGAAGAGGCGCAACTCCATGGCGCAATTCTTCAAGGGCATTTTCGGCAGGTGAGCCGAAGCCGAGCGGCGCCGCGGGCGGATCGCGGCCGGCGCGCTTTGTTGAGCGGTACCGAGTGAACGACCGGCATCGGCTCTCGAAGAGCGAGTGAAGGCTCGGGCTTCTCGCTCCATCGTCTTGTTTTTCCCACGCGTTCCCATTCTTGAAAAATCTTCCCATTTAGACGCATCCTGTTCAAACTAGAGCTTGATGCGAGCACGCGAAGGGCGTCTTTAGGAAAAGGGCCAGCGCTTATGCCCCCCTCCCCCCGCGACGAATGTCGCGGCGGGGAGGGTACGGGTGGGGGGCGGTCGAGATAGGCGCGAAGGTCGCCTTACTTTGCGTAGGCGTTATCTCAAGGCGAGGCTAATGATCATCCTTGTCGAAGCGGCTTTGCCCCCCACCCGTACCCTCCCCACCACTTCGTGGGGGGAGGGGGGTACCCAGCGCGGACGCGTCGAGCTCAGCATTAGCAGCCGTTTGGTGGAGGGGCGCGGAACGCGTCAGCACAAGACGCTGGGAGCTGCCCCGGACAATCGAACACGTCGGCCGGCTAAAACCCGGCTTCCGTAAGCAAAACATCGCGGGCCGCGCGGGGCGGACTTTTTCTCGTAGGGAGGTTTTGATGTCGAAACGGCGCTCGAGGATTGGCGCGGCTCTTTTTGCCGCAAGCTTGTGCCTTGGATTCTCCCAAGCCGCGCGTGCCGAGATCAAGATCGGCTTCATCACCTCCATGACGGGGGCCACCTCCTCGATCGGCATCCCCTATTCGAAAGGCATGGCCACCGGCCACGCCGCGATCGGCGAGGTCGGCGGCGAAAAGCTCACCTACATCCAGATCGATGACGGCTTCGACCCTTCCGCCGCGGCGCGCGCCGCCCGCAAGCTCATCGAGGAAGACAAGGTCGATATTCTCTGCGGCTCGGCGGGAGGGCCGCCCTCGCTTGCGGCGGCCGCCGTCGCGGCCGAGGAGAAGGTGCCCTTCATCGTCATGGCCAATGTGGTGGTGCCAGGTGAAGGCGCCCAATGGTCGATCACCGTACCGCAAGAGCCTCTGCTGATGGTCGCGGCCGATGTCGAAGCGATGAAGAAAGCGGGCATCAAGACCGTCGCCTACATCGGCTTCAGCGATGTCTGGGGCGACCTCGTCTACAACGCCTTGAAGAAGGCGGCCGAGCCCGCCGGCATCGAAATCCTGACCAATGAGCGCTATGCGCGAGCCGACACGAGCGTCACCGCGCAGATCCTGAAGGTGATGGCGGCCCATCCCGATGCCGTGCTCACCGGCGGCTCCGGAACGCCCGGCGCCTTGCCGCACATCGCGCTCTATGATCGAGGCTACACCGGTCCGGAATATTCGACGCATGCGATCATCAACAGCGAATTCGTGCGCGTCGGCGGCCCGGCCGTCGAAGGCGTGATCGCGCCGACCGGCCCGATGGTGGTCGCCGACCAATTGCCGGACGCCAATCCGATCAAGAAGGTCGCGCTCGATTTCCTCGCCCTCTACAAGAAGGTGAACGGCGAACCCTCGACCGACGCCTTCGGGGCGTATGGCTATGACACGTGGCTGATCATCGCCGATTCGGCAAAGCGCGCGCTCGCGAGCGGCGCCAAGCCCGGCACGCCGGAGTTTCGCGTCGCCATGCGCGACGCCATGACCTCGACCAAGGAGCTCGTCGGCACGCACGCGGTGTATAATTTCCATCTCGGCAAGACCTTCGGCACGGACGAGCGTTCGCGCGTGATGGTCAAGCTCGAAAAAGGCAATTGGAAGCTCATCCCTTGAAGCGCCTTTAGGAGGCCTCGCCGGCCGCTTCCTTCTCCCGCGCTCTTCGCGCGGGAGAAGGCGCTCTCACGCAGTGAGGGCGGATGAGGGGTCGCCGGGGATACGTTGACGAACTCGCGCGTGCCTGAGGGCAGTGCAGTCTTGGCGTGGTCGAGTGCCCCAAGGCCCTCATCCGCCTCGCAAGAGCTCGGCACCTTCTCCCGCAAGCGGGGAGAAGGAGACACCCCGTATGCGCGCTGTGGCGGCTCCGTGCCTCATTGCGCGCTGCGCGCGGCTATTTTAAGCTTGAAACATCTCCCCACCCTGATCAGGAGCGCTCATGACGGACGCGATCACCCTTGCCCTGACGGTCGTTATAGCCGGCTCACGCGTCCCGGCTGAAGCTTGAAGGTGGGCACCTCCATGCACCCGATGCGCGGCCCGAACGCATTCAAGCTCGGCATTTTCTCCCTCAACGCCGACGGCGGGCTGGCGCTCACCCGCGTGCCCGAGCGCTGGCTCGCGCTCTGGCCCGACATCGTCGCGGTCGCGCGAATGGCGGATGATGCCGGCATCGAGTTCATCTTGCCGATCGCCCGTTGGAAGGGCTTCGGCGGCGAGGTGAACAACCGCGAGTGGTCCTATGAGACCTTGACCTTCGCGGCCGGCCTCGCCGGCGTCACGCGTAACATCGCGCTCTTCTCGACCGTGCATGTGCCGATGGCGCATCCGGTGTTCGCGGCGAAAGCCCTCGCCACCGTCGATCACGCCTCGAACGGGCGCGCCGGCCTCAACATCGTGTGCGGCTGGAATCCGGAAGAGTTCGCCATGTTCGGGCTCGACCTGATCGACAAGCGCTACGAGCAAGGGCTCGAGTGGTTCGAGATCCTGTCGCGCGTCTATAGCGAGGAGAAGCCCTTCGATTTCAACGGCGCGTTCTACAAGCTCAAGAACGTCTCCGGCAAGCCGCGACCGCTGCAAAAGCCGCGCCCGGTCACGCTGAACGCGGCGTTCTCGCCGCCCGGGCGCGATTTCGCCGCCAAGGCCGCCGATTTCCTCTTCACCACATTCACCGAGATCGACAAGGGACGCGAGCATATCGAGGACATGCGCACGCGCGCCAAGGCGCAAGGACGAGAGGTCGGCGTCTTCACCACCTGCCACGTCGTGTGCCGGCCGGGCCAGGCCGAAGCCGAGGATTATTATCATCACTTCGCGGTCACGATGGCGGACCACGCGAGCGTCGATCACTACATGGGGCAGAAGGAAAAGTTCTCGGGCTCGCATGAGGCGGAGGCCTATCGGTTGCATCGCAAGCGCTTCGCCGCCGGCGCCGGCACCTACCCGCTCATCGGCACGCCGCGCCACATCGCCGAGGAGATGGTGCGCATGCATCAGGCGGGGTTCGCGGGCACGACCGTGTCCTTCGTGAACTTCAAGGAGGAGCTTCCCTATTTCATCGCCGAAGTGCTGCCGCTCCTGCGCGAGGCGGGGCTTCGTCAATGATGCGAAAGGCGCATGCGGTTTCCCGCTCGAGGACTCTGCCGAGGCGAGGCGTCTAAGGCGATGGCGCCCAATAAGGAGGTCGTGCATCTCGTCGAGGAGGGCGACCCTCGCGACGATCAACGCGCTTTCCGCCGGGCGCTCGGGCAATTCGCGACCGGTGTCGCCATCATCACGGCGCGCGTCGGCGACCAAACCGTCGGAGTGACCGCGAACTCCTTCACCTCCGTCTCACTCGACCCGCCCCTTGTGCTGTGGTCGCTCGAATCCAAGGCCCAAAGTCTGCCGGTTTTCCGCGAGGCGAGCCATTTCGCCGTGAACGTGCTCTCGGCGGATCAGGTGGCGCTCTCGACCCGTTTCGCGCTCTCGACCTCCGACAAATTCCAGGCCGTCGAATGGCGGCCCGGCGCCAGCGGCGCGCCCCTCATCAAAGACGTCGCGGCGCAATTCGAATGCCGGCGCGAAGCCGAGCATGATGGCGGCGACCATGTGATCCTGATCGGCCGTGTCGACCGTTTCGCCCGCTTCGACCGCGAGGTGCTTGTCTTCGCGCATGGCCGCTACGGGCTTTCGGTCGACCATCCCGCGATCGATGTGGCGCGCCGCACGCTTGTCGAGACCGGCGACCCGCACCCGCTCGACGATTTTCTCCTGCCGCTCATGTTCCGCGCCTATGAGCAGCTTTCGGGTGCCTTCGAACGGCACCGCGAGGCTGAGAGGCTGACCATCAACCAGAGCCGGATTCTCGCCTGCCTCGCAGCCCATCCGGGCTCCTCGATCGAAACCTTGTCGCGCCTCTCCTATGTCGGCCAGGCAACCGCCGAGGATGCGGTCGCCGCGCTCCTCTCCGGCGGTCTCGCGGCGATGCGCCCGCCCGGCGTCATCGACATCACGGCGGAGGGACGCGCCCGCCTCGGCGGCATCGTCACGCGAGCGCGCGCCTTCGAGGCCGAGAAGCTCGCCGGCATTCCCGCCGCGGATCTCGCGGCGCTCCGCCGTGCGCTTGCTGCGCTTGCAAGAGCAAGTGGTGAGTAGCGAGTAGCGAATAGAGTGAAGAGTGAAGAGTGAAGAGTGAAATAGACAAGATCTTAGCTTCCCGCTTAATCTCACTACTCACTACTCACTACTCGCTATTCGCTATTCGCCCTGTATTACTCGCCCCAACCAGCTCGCGCGTATACGGGTGTTGTGGCGTGGCGAACACTTGTGCCGTCAGACCCTCTTCCACGACCTTGCCGCGCCACATGACGAGTACGCGCTCGCAAAGCTTTCGCACCACCGCGAGATCATGCGAAATGAAAAGCAAGGCGAAGGAAAGCTCGCGCCGCAAGCGGTGCAAGAGCGCGATGAGCTGCGCCTGCACCGAGACGTCGAGGCCTGAAACGATCTCATCGGCGATGAGCAGCTTCGGCGCCGCGCAAAGCGCGCGTGCGATATTCACCCGCTGCTTCTGGCCGCCCGAAAGCTGGGAGGGGTAGCGTCCGCCGAGCTCCGCCGAAAGCCCGACCTCGGCGAGAAGCTCCTCGGCCCGCTGCTGACGCTCGTTCAGGGACAGGCGCGGCGCCGCGGCCTCGAGCACCTGCGTCACGATGCTGGCTGCGCGCCGGCGCGGGTTGAGGGCCGATTGCGGGTCCTGGAAAACCATTTGCGCGGTCTCGATGCGACGCCGGCGCGCCGCCTCGCTCCGGTCGAAGGCATCCTGTCCGCAAAGCTCGATGCGGCCCGAGCTTGGTCGTTCGAGCCCGATGATGAGCTTGGCGAGCGTGGATTTGCCGCTGCCGCTTTCCCCGACGACGCCGACGAACTCATTCTCGGCGACCGCGAAGCTCACATCGTCGATCGCGAGAACGTCCGTGCTGCCGAAGAGGCCGCGCCGCGAGACGTAACGCTTCTTGAGGCCGTCGACGCGAAGCAGCGGCGCGGTGCGCTTCGGGCTTGCGGGCGCCGCCTGGTTCAAGGTCTCGATGGCAAGCGTCAATTCGGTGCGAAAGCACGCCGCCTCGCGGCTCGGCGCGACGGCGAGCAGCTTCGGCTCCTCCTTGCGGCAGATCTCGCCGACATTCGGGCAGCGTGGGGCGAAACGGCACCCTTCGAGCGCGCCGAGCCGCGCGAGCCCCGGCATCTCTCCGGGCAGGGTGAAGAGCTCGCGTTCGGGCGCGGAAAGCGAGGGAACGGCAAGCTGCAGGCAACGCGTGTAGGGATGGAGAGGCGAGGACAGAAGCTTGCGCGCTTCGCCTTTCTCGACAGCGCGCCCCGCGTAAAGCACCACGATCTCATCGCAGAACTCTGCAGCGAGCCGCAGATCATGGGTGATGAACATGAGGGCCGCCCCATAGGCGTCGCGCATCTCGCCCATCAAACCGATGATGCGCGCCTGGATGGTGGCGTCGAGCGCCGTCGTCGGCTCATCCGCGATGACGAGCTTCGGCCGGCTGGCGAAAGCCATGGCGATGAGCACGCGTTGGCACATGCCGCCAGAAAGCTCATGCGGGAATTGGCGCAAGAGCTCGGCCGCGCGGGGCAGATGCACGGCTTCGAGCATGGCGCGCGCCTCTTCGCGCCGCCGCATTTGGGACGTGATGCCGAGGCGCGCGAGATGCTCCCCGAATTGCGCGCCGATCGTCATCACCGGGTTCAAGGCGCTGAGCGGCTCCTGCGGGATGAAGGCGATCTCGCGCCCAAGCAACTGGCGTCGCGCTTGCACCCCCATGCGCACGAGATCGCGGCCCGCGAACGCGAGGCTTCCGCCGGCGACCGAAAAGCCGGGAGGGAGGAGTTGCGCGACGGCACGGCCGATCATCGACTTGCCGGCTCCCGATTCGCCGACGAGGCCGAGCACCTTGCCCGCCTCGAGCGCGAAGGAGATGCCGGAAAGAACCGGCAGGCGGCGCCCATCGTGAAGTCGCGATTCGACCGCGAGATTTTCGGCCGCAAGGACGCTCGAGGTCACAGCTCGCGCGCCTGCAGCAAGCGGGGATCGAGGGTGCGTCGGAGCCCATCGCCCAGAAGGTTGAAGCCGAGCACGGTGACGAAAATCGCGAGCATCGGCAGCACGAGATTCCAGCCGGATTCGTAGAGGGTCTGGCGCGCGTCGGCGATCATCTGCCCCCAGGCCGATTGGTTCGCCCCGACGCTCATGCCGACGAAGGAGAGGATCGCCTCGACGATCACCGCGATTCCCATCTCGATGCTGAGGAGCGTGATGAGGAGCGGCATGGTGGCCGGGAGAATCTCACGTGTGAGCGTGCGCCAATGGCTGAAGCCGACGAGCCGCGCGGCCGCCACATAATCCTGCCGGCGCGTCACCAGCACCTCGGCGCGCAGCACGCGGCAAAAGCGCGTCCAGTCGACGAGCACGATGGCGAGGATGACGCTCGAGATGCCCGCACCGAGCCCGGTCATCAGCACGAGCGACAGGACCACGGGCGGGAAGGACATCCACACATCGACGGCGCGTCCGATCAGCCAATCGACCTTGCCGCCGAAATAGCCGGCAAGATGCGCGAGCGTCGATCCGATGAGCATCGCGCCGAAGGACGCGGCGACCGCGACCGTCATGGCGACGCGCGCGCCGTACAACAGGCGCGAGAGAACGTCGCGTCCGAGCGAATCGGTGCCGAGAAGATAGGCCGGGTCGCCGCCCGCCGACCATGCCGGCGGAAGGAGCGTCGTGATCAGGTTTTGCTCTTCTGGATCATGCGGAGCGAGAAAAGGCGCGAAGAGCGCGCAGGACACCACGATGCCGACGAGCGCCACGCCCACGATCACGCGCCCGGAGCGTAGGAAGGCGAGCTCCTTCTTCAAGAAGCGCTTGCCCATCAAGCGGTCCTCAAGCGCGGATTGAGCACGAGATAGAGCCCATCGACGATCATGTTGATGAGGAGGACGACGGCCGCATAAGCGAGCGCGACCGCCTGGATGATCGGCAAATCGGCGTTGCGCACCGCATCGACCATGAGATTGCCGAGGCCTGGATAGGAGTAGATCACCTCGATGAGGAGCGTCCCACCGAACAGGAAGCCGAACTGCACGCCCATCAAGGTCAATGTCGGCAAAATCGCGTTCTTCAGCGCATGGCGCAAGAGAATGCGCCCTTCGGACACGCCGCGAAGCCGCGCCTGGCGAATGTAATCGGCATGGTCGATCTCATAGAGGCTCGAGCGCAGGACGCGCATGATCGGCACCGAGAAAGCAAGGCCGAGCGCGGTTGCGGGCAACACCATGTGCTTGAGAGCATCGAGGAACATGTCGGGGCGCCCCTCGATCAGCGTGTCGAGGATGAGAAAACCCGTATGAACCGGCCGGGCGAAGCTCGAGGCGAGCCGGCCGGTGAAGGGCAAGAGCGGCCAGACGACGCCAAAGGCAAGGATGAACATCAGGCCCCAGAGAAAGTCCGGCGCCGACATCAGCACGGTCGAGCCGAGGTCGGCGGCTTCACCCCGCAAGGTGCCGCGCAGATGAAAGAGCAAGAGCCCCCCGGCGAAGCCGAGCACCGCGGCGATCAGCATGGCGAGCGCCGCAAGCTCGATCGTCGCCGGCAAGGTCTCGGCGATCAGTGAGGAGACGGCGCGGCGAAAATGGATCGAGGTGCCGAGATCGCCTTTCAAGGTCTGGCCGAGCCAGATCGCGTATTGCTCCGGAAGGGGGCGATCGAGCCCCATCTCCTGCCGCTTCATCTCGATCTCGGCCTTGGTGGCGTTCGGTGGCATCGACATCGCGGCCGGGTCGACCGGAAGAACGCGCAGCACGACGAAGACGAGAGCGGAGACGACGAGGAGGATCGGGATCGCGACGAGAAGCCGCCTGGCGAAAAGGCCGAGAAGCTGAACGATCATGTCGGCTGAACGGCCTTGTCTAGTCGAGAGGGAAGAGTGAAGAGTGAAGAGTGAAAAGGATCACCTCACTCCTCACTCCTCACTCCTCACTTTTCACTTCTCACCTTTCACCTTCATTCATCCCCAAACCATGGTGTCGGCGCGCACCCAGCCGTTCCCATATCGGGCGTAGGAGAGGTTTTTCTTGCGCAACAAGGTCTGCACGCTCTGCAAGAGCGGGATCGAAGCACCGCTTTCGACAGCGTCCTTGTTCAGCGCCTTGTAGCCCGCGACGCGCTCGTCGTAATTCGCGACATTGAACAGATCGATCGCGCGCTGGCCGATCTCCATGCCTTTCCATGCCGAGAACGGCATCTTCGGGTTCAAGAGATAACCGGCGAAGATCTCGGGATCCCCCGTCGCATTGTCGAAACTATAGAGCGTGGCCTCCGGAAGCTTGGCGCCGCGATTGAGCTCGAAATATTTCGCGTATTCGATGACCTCGAGATCGGCCTCGATGCCGACCTTCTTCCACATCTGCACGAGGGCGCGCGCGATGTCGTAATCGGAGGGGAAATTGCCATTGGTCGAGGCGAAGGTGAATTTCGCCGGTTTCTCGGCCGAATAGCCGGATTTCGCCAAGAGCTGCTTTGCGAGCTCGGGATCAAAGCTGAAGTGGTAATCGTCGAGATAGGCGGCGGTGCCCGGTGTCGCCGGCACCGAGAGCGGCACGGCGGCCCCGCCGTAGAAGGCTTGCGAGAGCGCCTTCTTGTCGATCGCGTGATGGGCCGCAAGCCGCACATTCTCATCGGCGAAGCCGAGGTCGTTGCGCACCTGGAGCAGGATGACGCGCGTGATCGGGTTGAGCTCGCCTTCGAGATTGGGCTCGCTCTTGAGGCGCTGCACCTCGCGCACCGGCACCGAGATGGTGAGATCGACCTCTCCGGATTGGATCGCGGCGACGCGCGCCGACGGATCCTTGATGATCTCGAAGGTGACGCGGCGCATCTTCGGCTTCGGCCCCCAATAGGCATCGTTGCGCTCGAGCACGATGCGCGCATTGAGCTGATATTCGGCGAGCCGATAGGGTCCGGAGCCGATTGGCTTGTCGCGAAAGCCGTCGACGCCGGTTTTCTCCATATAGTCCTTCGGCACCACATAGCTGCCGAGAAAGGCGAGCCATTGCGGCGCGGTCGGCGCGGGCGAATCGAAACGCATCACCGCCTTCGTCGGCGAAACGATCTCGATGTCGCTGACCTTGCGCCAGGAATTCGCGATGTCGACCTTGTGGCCCGCCTTGATGCGCTCGAAGAAAGTGTAGCGGAAATCCGCGGTCGTCATCTTGTCGCCGTTGTGGAAGACGACATCGTCGCGAAGCTCGATCGGCAGGCTTCTGGCGTCGGGAGCGAGCTCCCAGGATTTCACCACATTCGGGATCAGCTTGAGCTTCGGGTCCTGATCGAGCGGTTGGTCGAATACCATCTTGAAGATCGGCTGCGCGTCGGGGACGAAGCGCTGGTTCGGGTCCCAGCTCGGCACATCTTGCGGCCAGCCGATGGTGACCCCGTCGGCCTCGGCGGCACGCGCCTCAAGGCTTGTCGCGAGCGAACGAGCGCCGAGGAAGCCGAGCGCCGTCGCGCCCAAGAGCGACTTACCCAAGAGCGATCTCCGCGAAAGCGCGTTTGTCATGGGGAAACCTCGTCAGCGGGCGAATTGTTTCAAGCTTAAAGTAGCCGGATCGCGGGTGCAACAAAGAGGGTCCGCGGCAAGAAAGTCGGGAAGCCTCAGTCCGACAAGTACGGCGCCGCTTCAGCGAGTAAGCAAGCGCGCCCCCGGCTTCAACCTTGCCAAGAGCTCCACGAGCCCGCCCCGGTTCGCGCGCATCAGCACGATCACCACGAGCGCATAGATCACCATGTCCCACTCGCCGTATTTCGCCAGATAGCTGTTGAGGATCTGGATCGGCGCGGCGCCGATCAGCGGGCCGGCGAAAGTGCCGAGCCCGCCCACCACGGTCATGATGACGAGCTTCGCCATCTCGCTGAAATCGGCGATCTGCGGCGAGAGCACCACGACGTAATGGGCGTAAAGCGCACCCGCGAGGCCGGCGAAAGCACTCGAGGCCGTGAATACCAATGTCTTGACGCGCGTGGCGTCGATGCCGAGGCTTTCGGCGCGCAATTCATCGTCGCGAATGGCGCGCATGAAGATGCCGAGCGGCGAACGCAGCATCGCGTACATCAAAGCCACGCAAGCGAGCGTCACCAGCACGAAGACGACATAGGAGCCGCGTGTCGAAATCCCTTCGACGAGCGGTGGCACGGTGAGGCCGAGCTCGCCTCGCGTCAGCGAGTAGGCGGCGGTGAGGAGGATGTGCACCGTCTCGGCGAAAGCCCAAGTGGCGATGGCGAGGTAGATGGCGCGCATGCGCAACACGAGGCGCCCGAGGCAAAAGCCGAGAAGGGCCGACAAGGCCGTGCCGCATAGGATGCCGGCGACGGGCGGTAGATCGAAGATCGTGGTAAGGAGCCCCGAGGTATAGGCGCCGATGGCCGCGAAGGCCTGTTGGGCGAGCGAGAACTGACCCGTGAAGCCCGCGAGCAAATTCCAGCTCGCCGCCAGGATCGTGTAGTAGAGGCTCGTGATCAGCACATGGAGCGCATAGTCGGAGGCGAAAGGCGCAATGGCGAGGAGCGCGACGCCGACCGCCGCCGTGATCGCTGCCGGGCGACGCCAGGCGAAGCCTTTGGGCGCCGTTTCCTTCATCCGAGAAGGCACTCCTGGATCAGCTCGCGAGTGCGTGATGGGGTGAATTCCGCCGCCGGGCCCTGCGCCTTGAGGCGTCCGAGATTGAGCATGTAGACGTGATCGGCCTTCCCGACCGCGTCCTCGATATTCTGGTCGACGAGAAGGATCGTCGCTCCGAGCTCGCGCCGCGCTTGCGCCAGGAGATCGTAGACCTGGTCCACGAGCGCCGGGGCAAGCCCGGCCGTGGGCTCGTCAATGAGCAGGAGGCGCGGCTCGGCCATCATCTCGCGGGCGATCGACAGCATGCGGCCCTGACCGCCCGACAGATCGCCGGCCGTCGCCTTGCGCCTCTCGGCGAGCACCGGAAAAACCTCGTAGATGCGTTGCAGCCGCGCCTGAAGCCGCCGCTTGTCGCGCCGGAAGGTCCAGGCGCCCATGCGCAAATTCTCCTCGACCGACAAGAGCGGGAAGGTGTTGATCTCCTGCGGCATGTAACTCACGCCGAGCCGCTTCAAGGCGTGCGGCGCGCGGCCGGTGATTTCCTCTTCACGTAGGCTGATGTGTCCGCGGTGCGGCTTGAGGAAACCGAAGATCGTCTTGAGCAAGGTGGATTTGCCCGCGCCGTTCGGGCCGATGACGAGCGTGAGGCCGCCTTCGGCGACACTCAACGAAAGCCCTTGCAGGATATCGACGCCGCTCTGATAGCCGGCATGGAGATCATCGACGACGAGGAGCGGCGCGTGAGCCACGCTATCGGTGCTTTCCGCTCGCGGCGCGCTCGAGCACGAGCACGCCGCTTCGCTCCACGTTCTATTCGGCCGCCTGCGGACGGTCGAGATAAAGCTTGCCGCCGGCCTCGAGGAACTCCTTCGACTTCGCCGCCATGCCGGCCGCGGCTTCGGCCTCGCTCACCTTTCCGGCTTCGGCGCCGAGGAGCGCGGCCGCCTCCTTGCGCAGATCCTGGGTGATTTTCATCGAGCAGAATTTCGGCCCGCACATCGAGCAGAAATGCGCGACCTTATGGGCCTCCTTCGGCAAGGTCTCGTCATGGAAGGCGCGTGCCGTGTCGGGATCGAGCGAAAGGTTGAACTGATCCTCCCAACGGAAATCGAAGCGCGAGCGCGAGATGGCGTCGTCCCGCACCTGCGCGGCCGGATGCCCCTTGGCGAGATCGGCCGCATGCGCCGCGATCCGATAGGTGATGACGCCCGTCTTCACATCGTCGCGGTTCGGCAGCCCGAGATGCTCCTTCGGCGTCACATAGCAGAGCATGGCGGTGCCGTACCAGCCGATCTGCGCCGCACCGATCGCCGAGGTGATGTGATCATAGCCTGGCGCGATGTCGGTGGTGAGGGGGCCGAGCGTGTAGAAGGGAGCCTCGCCGCATTCGCGAAGCTGCTTTTCCATGTTCACCTTGATCTTGTGCATGGGCACATGGCCCGGGCCCTCGATCATCACCTGGCAGCCCTTGGCCCAGGCGATCTTGGTGAGCTCGCCCAAGGTCTCGAGCTCGGCGAATTGCGCCGCGTCATTGGCGTCCGCGATCGAGCCCGGGCGCAGTCCGTCGCCCAGCGAGAAGGAGACGTCATAGCGGCGCATGATGTCGCAAATCTCGTCGAAGCGCTCATAGAGGAAGCTCTCGCGGTGACCGGCGAGGCACCAGCGGGCCATGATCGAGCCGCCGCGCGAGACGATGCCCGTGACGCGCCTTGCCGTGAGCGGCACATGGGCGAGGCGCACGCCGGCGTGGATCGTGAAATAATCGACGCCTTGCTCGGCCTGCTCGATGAGCGTGTCCTTGAACATTTCCCAATCGAGCTTGAGCGGATCGCCATCGACCTTCTCGAGCGCCTGGTAGATCGGCACCGTGCCGATCGGCACCGCGGAGTTGCGGATGATCCAGCCGCGAATATTGTGGATGTTCCGTCCGGTGGAGAGATCCATCACGGTGTCGGCGCCCCAGCGCGTCGCCCACACCATTTTCTCGACCTCCTCGGCGGCCGACGAGCTCACCGCGGAATTGCCGATATTGGCGTTAATCTTCACCAGGAAATTGCGGCCGATCGCCATCGGCTCGATCTCGGGATGGTTGATGTTCGCCGGGATGATGGCGCGGCCCCGCGCCACCTCGTCGCGGACGAATTCCGGCGTGATGAAGGCCGGGATATCGGCGCCGAAGCTCTCGCCTTGCGCGAGCGCCTCCGCGGCGCCTTCGGCCGCCGCTTGCCGGCCGAGATTTTCGCGGTGCGCGACGTAGATCATCTCCTCGGTGATGATGCCGGCGCGCGCGAACTCATATTGCGTGACCTTCTGGCCTTCCGCGCCGCGGCGCACGGGCCGCTCCGCCGGACAGGCCGGCACGAGACGCGTCGCGTCGAGGACGCCGTTGTCCTCGGGTTTCACGGCCCGACCCTCGACGCGCGCGTAGCCGCGCTTCTCGATCCAGGGCTCGCGCACGCGTGGCGCGCCCTTGCCGAGGTCGATCGTCGCCGCCTCTTCCGTATAGGGGCCCGAGGTGTCGTAGAGCCGAACCGGCTTCTCGGCCGGATCGGACAGCATGACCTCGCGGAAAGGCACCGCGATATCCGGCCGCCCGGAAGGGCTCGAAAAGACGCGCCGCGAGCCCTGGATGGGTCCGGTGGTCACGGTCGCCGGCGCACCGGCAGGCTTGTCGATATGGATGGTCATCGCAGCAATCTCCCCGCGCGCTTGGCGCATCGATGACCGGCTTAAAGGGGGCTGCAAACGTCCAGTCCCTTCGCCGGCATGACCCGGATCAGGTTCGAAGGGTTCGGTCACCTGGAAAATCCATCGAGTGGAGAGTTCCAGGGCTTCCGTCTCAGCCGCAATTCTCGCGGCACCCCTCGGACAGCCTCAATGTGAGCGATTGCGCGCGCTTGTCAATGGCCGGCGCCTCGACAACTCTTGCGCCGACTCCGCAACTTCTCGGCGAACCCCGTCCCGCGCCCTCTGTTGACGCTCGGGCACGATGCCCATATCCGATCAATCGCCAGTCGGCTGGACGGCCGCCGTGCTCGCGCACGGAGGAAAGTCCGGGCTCCATGGAGACACGGCGCCGGATAACGTCCGGCGGGGGTAACCCCAGGGAAAGCGCCACAGAAAGCAAACCGCCTCGCCCTCGCCGCCGCAAGGCAAGAGGACGGGGTAAGGGTGAAAGGGTGCGGTAAGAGCGCACCGCGCGGCCGGCAACGGCAGCGGCATGGCAAGCCCCGCCGGGAGCAAAACCGAATAGGGATGGCGGAGCCCGCAAGGGCTCGGGCCTGTCTTCAGGTCTTGTCATCCGGGTTGGTTGCTCGAGGCGGTCGGCGACGACCGCCCTAGAGGAATGGCCGTCACGCCGGCGCCCGCGAGGGCGTTGGCCTTACAGAACCCGGCTTACAGGCCGGCTGGCGCCTTCACTCCGGCCGAAAAGCCGTTTCACGAGTGCGTGCGCAACGCCCGATGAAACCGTTCCTTAACATTAAGGAGTTGATATCGGAGCCAGGAGAATTCGATCCTTATGGCCGCTCGACGGCGCCTTCCCATAAATCCGAGCGAAAGCCATGCTTGCCCATCCCCGCGCTTCGGTGCCGAAGGCCCAAGTGGCGAACAGCGCCTCGACGAAAAGCGCTGCCTTGGGGCGCATGAACGCAAGGTCGGTGAGATTGCGCGTTCGGCCGCGAGGCCAGAGGGCACGGCGGGAGCTCGGCGCGAGACATCCCGCGGCTTTGGCGCGAGGCGAAGAATTGGGCCCTGAGGCCGATCATCCGTTCCACCTTCCCGTCCTCCTCCCCGAGGTGTTGGAGGCCTTGGAGGCCGGGAAAGGCGGCAGCTATATCGACGCCACATTCGGCGCCGGCGGCTATAGCCGCGCCCTCCTTTCCGCAAACTCGACGACCCGCGTTCTCGCGCTCGACCGCGACCCCGAAGCCATCCGCGAAGGCCAAGCGCTGGTCGAGCGCGCGACTGGGCGGCTGACCCTCGTGCAAGCGTGCTTCGGCGAGACTGCTCGCGTGGCGCGCGAGCATGGATTCGAGAGGGCCGACGGCGTCGTCTTCGACATTGGCGTGTCCTCGATGCAGATCGACCGGCCGGAACGCGGCTTCTCCTTTCGCCATGAGGGCCCGCTCGACATGCGCATGAGCCGCGAGGGGCCCTCGGCCGCCGATCTCGTCGCGACCTCGGACGCCGCCTCGCTTGCCGATCTCTTGCGGCTCTTCGGCGAGGAAAGGCACGCCGGGCGTATCGCGCGCGCCGTCGTGGCCGCGAGGGAAGAGGCGCCCATCCGCACCACGCGCGAGCTTCGCCGCATCATCGCCGCGGCGGTGCCTCAGCCCCGCGACGGCATCGATCCGGCGACCCGCAGCTTTCAGGCGTTGCGCATCGCGGTCAATGACGAACTCGGCGAGCTGCTGCGCGGGCTTATCGGCGCGGCCTCGGTGCTCAAGCCGGGCGGCCGGCTCGCGGTCGTGACCTTCCATTCGCTCGAGGACCGTATCGCCAAGCGTTTCTTCCAGGGGAATACCGGGCGCGAGCAGCCCATATCGCGCCACCTGCCGACAGTGCCACACGCGTTTCGCGCCTTCGCGCCGATCTTCGGGCCGATCATGCCCGGCGAGGCGGAGCTTGCCCGCAATCCGCGCGCCCGCTCGGCCAAGCTCCGCTTCGGCACACGCGGTGATTCGCCCTTGCCCGAGGGTTTCGCGGAAGCTTGGCCCGGCCAAGAATCCGCAAGGCGACGGAGGCGCAAATGATCAGGCTTCTCAACGTCGCCGCCATCTGCTGCCTGATCGGCTCGGCGCTTTATGCCTACCGCATCAAATACGACACGCTCTACGACACCGAGGAAGTCGCGAAGCTCGTGCGGCAAGTCGACGCCGAGAAGCTCGCGATCGCGACGCTGCGGGGCGAATGGCAGGCCATGTCGGCGCCCGGGCGCCTGCAAATCCTCGCCGACAAATATCTCGACCTTGTGCCGCTCTACGTGCGCCACACCGCCGTGTCGCCGGCGGATTTGCCGCGCAAGCAGGCCGAGGGCGACGAGATCGGCCGCAAGCTCGACGCGCTCGGCCTCGGCGAACCGACCATGACGCCGTCGCGAGGCGGCTCGGCGGGAAGCACGCCGACAGGGAGCCGCAAGCCATGAGCGGGACGCAAGAGCGGAAAGGCCCGCAAGAGCCTCCTGTCGAGGGGCAAGGGGTGCGCGGTCTCGCGCGTCGCCTCTTGCGCATGCATCTCGACAAGAGCGTGGCGCGCATCGTGCTCGTCGGCCTTGCCTTCGGCCTCACCTACCTCGTGATCGCCTTGCGCCTCGTCGCCATCGGCTTCTCGGGAGAGGAGAAGGGCGGCGCGCATCACGCATCGGACGTCGTCGCCTCGAACCCGAGGCCCGACATCCTCGACCGCAACGGCGAGATCCTCGCGACCGACCTGCAAGCGGTCTCGGTCTTCGCCGAGCCCAACAAGCTGGTCGACAAGGACGAAGCGGTCGAGCTCATCACCTCGGTGCTGCCCGATCTCGACGCCAAGGCGCTGCGCGAGAAATTCTCGAAGCGCAAGGGCTTCGTCTGGGTGAAGCGCGACATCACCCAGGCACAGCGCGACGAGATCTATCATCTCGGCCTGCCGGGCGTCGGCTTCCTCGACGAGAAGCGACGCATCTATCCGAATGGTGTCGCCGCCGCCCATATTCTCGGTGCCGTCAATACGGACAACATCGGCATCGCCGGCATCGAGAAATATATCGACGCGCATGGGCTCGACGCCCTGCGCGACGCGGGCTTGCCGATGACCGCCGAGAGCCTCAAGCCGGTGCAATTGTCGCTCGACTTGCACGCCCAGCACGCGTTGCGCAACGAGCTGCAAAAAGGCATGGAGCGCTACAAGGCGAAGGCCGCCGGCGCCGCCATCATGGATGTGCGCACCGGCGAGGTCATCGCCATGGTGTCCCTGCCGGATTTCGACCCGAACAAGCCGGCCGACGCGCTCGACCCCAACAACATCAACCGCATGACGGTCGGCGTTTTCGAGATGGGCTCGACCTACAAGGCGCTCACCACCGCGATGGCGCTCGATGCCGGCAAGATCACCTTGAACTCGACCTTCGATACCCGCTCGAACCTCCGCTACGGCAAGTTCACCATCCATGACTATCACGCGACCAATCGCGTGCTCACCGTGCCGGAGATCTTCCTCCATTCGTCGAACATCGGCACCGCCAAGGAGGCGTTGACCGTCGGCGTCGAAGGTCACAGGGCCTTCTTGAAGAAGGCGGGCCAGCTCGATCGCATGCGCACCGAGCTCGAGAGCGCCGAGCCCCTTTATCCGAAGCATTGGGGTGAGCTGAACACTGTCACCATCGCCTTCGGCCAGGGTATCGCGGTCGCTCCCTTGCAAGCCGCGATGGCGGTTTGCGCGCTCGTCAACGGTGGCCATCTCGAGACGCCGACCTTCCTGCGGCGCAGCGAGGCGGAAGCGCTCGCGCAGTCGAGCCAGCTGGTGAAGCCCGAGACCAGCGAAGCCATGCGCTACATCCTTCGGCTCAATGCCGAGAAGGGCACAGGGCGCCCGGCCGATGTGCCGGGCTATTTCGTGGGCGCCAAGACCGGCACGGCGCAAAAGGTCATCCACGGGCGCTATTCGAACACGAAGAACTTCACCACCTTCACGGCCATCCTCCCTGCCGACAAGCCGAAATACCTGTTCCTCGTCGTTTATGATGAGCCGCAAGGGACGTCCGAGACGCATGGTTTTGCGACCGCCGCTTGGAATGCGGGCGCCGTGACAGGGCGCGTCATCGACCGCATTGCCCCGATTCTCGGAATTCCGCCACGATTCGACCAGCCTCAGCTGCCATTCCCACGCCTGGCGCAAGCGGGAGCGGGAACGAAACCGTGATCGGATGGAGGAACGTCGAGACGAGCGAGGCCGCCCGTGTCTCCCTGTTCGCTCGCGGGAGCGCAGAGAAGCGGGGTCGGCAATGATGCTCGCCGAGCTCTTGGACGGCGCCCGCCTTCCGGCGGGAGCGGCGGGCCTGCCTATCGCCGGGCTCGCTTTCGACAGCCGCGCCGTGAAGCCGGGCGATCTCTTCTTCGCCGTGGCGGGAACGCATGCGGACGGCCTCGCTTACGCCGAACGCGCCATCAGGGCAGGCGCCGCGGCGATCGTCGCCGAAAGGGAGCCGGACGAACCGCTCGGCGCGCCCACGATCATCGTCGCGGATGCGAGAGCCGCGTTGGCGGCCGCCGCGGCGCGCTTTTATCCGGGCGCGCCGGAGACGACCGTCGCCGTCACCGGGACCGCCGGCAAGACTTCCGTCTCCGATTTCACGCGACAGATCTTCACGGCGCTCGGGCATAAGGCCGCGAGCCTCGGCACGCTCGGCGTGATCAAGCCCGGACATGCGGTTTATGGCTCGCTGACGACGCCCGATCCGATCCTCCTGCATCGCACGCTCGACGAGCTCGCGCGTGAAGGCATCACGCATCTTGCGATGGAAGCCTCCTCGCACGGGATCGAGCAGAAAAGGCTCGAGGCCGTGCGCCTCTCGGCCGCCGCCTTCACCAATCTCGGGCGCGACCATCTCGATTACCACGCGGACATGGAGGCCTATTTCGAGGCAAAGCTTCGCCTCTTCCGCGAGCTTCTGCCGCGAGGCCGGCCCATCGTCGTCAATGCCGACGGGGCCTGGTCCGATCGCTTGCTCGCCGGGCTCGCGGCGTTGAACGTGACGCCGATCACGGTCGGCCGTTCGGGCCGGGACATTCGGCTTCTCGAGGTGAGACGCGATGGCTTCCGCCAGCGGCTCTCGCTCGAGATCAAGGGTGCGCGCCGCGAAGTCGAGCTGTCGCTCCCCGGCGAATTCCAGGTCGAGAACGCGCTCACCGCGGCGGGGATCGCCATCGCGGCGCATGAGAAAGCCGATCAGGTGCTCGCGACGCTCCCCGCCCTCAAGGGCGTGCCGGGACGACTCGAGCTTGCAGGCGAAGCCAAGGGCGGCCTCGTCTTCGTCGATTACTCGCACAAGCCCGAGGCGCTCGCGAATGCGATCGCAGCCTTGCGGCCCTTCACCAGCGGCCGGCTCACCGTCGTCTTCGGTTGCGGCGGTGACCGCGACCCCGGCAAGCGCCCGCTGATGGGCAAGATCGCGGCGGACGCCGCCGATCGCGTGATCGTAACCGACGACAACCCGCGCTCCGAGGTGCCGGCGGACATCCGTCGCGCCATCCTCGCCGGCGCGCCGGGCGCCGTCGAGATCGGTGACCGCGCCGAGGCGATCGGCGCGGCCGTGCGCGCCATGGGGCGGGGCGATGTCGTGCTCGTCGCCGGAAAAGGCCATGAGACGGGGCAGATCATCGGTGAGCGCACCTTGCCGTTCTCGGATCACGACGCGGTCGCGGCCGCGATCAAGGGGCTCGCCGCATGAGCCCGGCCTTGTGGAGCCTCGAGGAAGCGGCGGCCGCCATCGGCGCCGCTCCGCGCGGCACGGGCGCGGCGCCGATCCACGGCGTCTCGATCGACACGCGCAGGCTCGCCCCGGGCGATCTTTTCTTCGCCATCAAGGGCGAAAATCGCGACGGGCATGATTTCGTGGATCAGGCGATGGAGAAGGGTGCGACCGCGGTCGTCTCGATCGCCAAGAGCTTCGCGATGCCCTCGACGCATCGCCTTTTCGTCGTGGAGGACCCTTTCGAGGCCTTGCGTCGCCTCGGCCGCGCCGCGCGGGCGCGCACGAAGGCGCGGCTCATCGCGGTCACCGGCTCGGTCGGCAAGACCGGCACCAAGGAGGCGCTGCGCCAGGTGCTCGGCGCGCAGAAAAAGACGCACGCGCCCGTCGCCTCCTACAACAACCACTGGGGCGTGCCGCTCACCTTGGCGCGCCTTCCGCAAGACGCCGCCTTCGCCGTGAGCGAGATCGGCATGAACGCACCGGGCGAGATCAGGCCGCTCGCGGCCATGGCGCGTCCGCACGCGGCACTCGTCACCACGGTCGAGCCGGTGCATCTCGAATTCTTCCCTTCGGTCGCCGCGATCGCCGACGCCAAGGCCGAGATTTTCTCAGGTCTCGAGCCGGGCGGCACCGCGATCATCAATATCGACAACGCGCAATCGGAGAGGCTGAAAGCCCATGCGCTGGCGAGCCCCGCCGGGCGCATCGTCGCTTTCGGCACTTCGGAAAAGGCCGACATTCGCCTCGTCTCGCTCGAGGAAGACGAGCGCGGCTCGGATGCCGTGATCGACATCTTCGGCAAGCGCCTCTCTTGCCGCATCGGCATGCCGGGCCGGCACATCGCCATGAACATGCTCGGCGTCCTCGCCGGCGTGCAGGCGCTCGGCGCCGATGTCGAGGCCGCGGGCGCGGCGCTCGCCGCGCTCGCGCCGCCCGAGGGGCGCGGCGCACGCATCGCGCTGCATCCGCCCGGAGGCGAAGCGCTCTTGATCGACGAGAGCTACAACGCCAACCCGGCCTCGATGCGCGCCATGCTCGCCAATCTCGCGCGCCTCTCGCCCGGCCGGGGCGGGCGGCGCGTCGCCGTGCTCGGCGATATGCTGGAGCTCGGCCCCGAAGCCCCGCGCTTCCACGCCGAGCTCGTCGAGCCGATCGCGCATGCGCGGATCGATCTCGTGCACGCCTCGGGCCCGATGATGCGCCATCTCTTCGAGGCTCTTCCCTCGAGCCGCAGAGGCCACTATGCAGCCACCTCCGCCGAACTGGAGCCGGCGGTAGTGGAAGCCGTGCAGGCCGGCGACATCGTCGCCGTGAAAGGATCGCTCGGCAGCCGCATGGGACGCATCGTGCAGGCCTTGCGCACGCGTCACGGGTCTCCTGAGGAAATGTCGAGGCCCCCATGCTGAAGCTGCTCGCGGATTTCTCGCCCTATTTCACGCTCCTCAACGTCTTCCGCTACATCACCTTCCGCACGGCGGGCGCGACGGCGACGGCGCTGCTCTTCGTCTTCATGTTCGGCCCCGCCATCATCGACACCTTGCGTCTCAAGCAGGGCAAGGGACAGCCGATTCGCGACGACGGCCCGAAATCGCATCTCATCACCAAGAAAGGCACGCCCACGATGGGTGGGCTGATGATCCTCTCGGGCCTCTTCGTCGCCACCTTGCTCTGGGCGGATCTGCGCAACCCCTTCGTCTGGATCGTGCTCGGCGTGACCTCCGGCTATGCGGCCGTCGGCTTCTACGATGATTTCCTAAAAGTGACCCGTCAGTCGCACAAGGGCTTCCCGGGCCGGTTGCGCCTTGCCATCGAGACGGCAATCGCGCTCGTCGCCACCTCGCTCGCCATGCATGTGACGCCGGGCCCGCTCTCCTCCTCCTTCGGCGTTCCCTTCCTCAAGGACGTGCTGATCCCGCTCGGTATCGCCTTCCCGCTCGTCGCGAGCTTCGTCGTGGTCGGCGCGGGAAACGCCGTGAACCTCACCGACGGCCTCGACGGGCTCGCCATCGTGCCGGTGATGATCGCGGCCGCGGCCTTCGGACTCATCGCCTATCTCACCGGCAATGTGATCTTCGCCAATTATCTGCAGATCAACCATGTGCCGGGCGCGGGCGAGCTGATGGTGATTTGCGGCGCCTTGTTCGGCGCAGGGCTCGGCTTCCTCTGGTTCAATGCGCCGCCCGCCCAGATCTTCATGGGCGACACCGGCTCGCTCGCGCTCGGCGGCTTGCTCGGCGCCATCGCGATCGTGACGAAGCATGAGATCGTGCTCGCGATCGTGGGCGGCTTGTTCGTGCTCGAAGCCCTTTCGGTGATCGTGCAGGTCGCCTCTTTCAAGATGACCGGCAAGCGCATCTTCAGGATGGCGCCGATCCATCACCATTTCGAGCAGCTCGGCTGGACGGAGCCGCAAGTGGTGATCCGTTTCTGGATCGTGTCGGTCGTGCTCGCGCTCGTCGGGCTCGCGAGCCTGAAGCTGAGGTGAACGATGACGCCGGTCACCTCCATGCGCGGCAAGCGGGTTGCGATCTTCGGCCTCGGCGGTTCGGGCCTCGCGACGGCGCGCGCGCTCGCCGCCGGCGGCGCCACGCCGATCTTGTGGGATGATGCGCCAGACAGGGTCGAGGAGGCGCGCCGCGAGGGCTTCGCGCTCGAGGATTTGCGCGACGCGCAATGGCGGCGCTTCGCGGCTCTCGTGCTCGCGCCAGGCGTGCCGCTCACCCATCCGAAGCCCCATTGGACGGTCGAGTTCGCCAAGGCGGCGAGCGTCGAGGTGATCGGCGACATCGAGCTCTTCTGCCGCGAGCGCGCCAAGATCGCGCCCGGCTCGCCTTTCATCGCCATCACGGGCACGAACGGCAAATCGACCACCACGGCGCTGATCGCCCATATTCTGCGCCGCGCCGGCCAAGATGTGCAGTTGGGCGGCAACATCGGCACGCCGATCCTGGCGCTCAAGCCGCCCGCGCCCGAGCGCTTCCATGTGATCGAATGCTCGTCCTTCCAGATCGACCTTGCACCCTCCCTCGCGCCGACACTGGGCGTGCTTCTCAACATCACGCCCGACCACCTCGATCGGCACGGCACGATGGAAAATTACGCCGCCATCAAGGAAAGGCTCGTGGCGCGAGCCGAATACGCCCTCATCAATTTCGCCGATGAGCCGAGCCGCGCCATCTTTCGCGGGCTTTCCGGCGTGCTCGCGCCCGATCATCTCGCCGCCATGAACGCTTTCGGCGGGCTCAACAATGGCTGCGCGCTGCGTTCCGAGCTCGGTTTCATGCGCGGCGGGGATTGGCGCCCGGTCTACGACCTCAAGGGCATTCCCACCTTGCGCGGCAAGCATAATGCCGACAATGCGCTCGCCGCGATCCTCGCGACGAGCAGATTCCTGTCGACGAAGCTCCGCGACGGCACGGTCGCGAAGGAGCCTTCACCGAAGGAGACTTCATCGAGGGAGCCTTTATCGAAGGAGACTTCATCGAAGGAGGCTTCATCGAAGGAGGCTTCATCGAAGGAGACTTGGCCGAATTTCGGCGAGAGGGGCTTCATGGAGGCCGCGTTGCGCAGCTTTCCTGGCCTGCCGCACCGCATGGAAGAGGTCGGCCGTGCCGGGCGCACCTTGTTCATCAATGACTCCAAGGCGACGAATGCCGATTCCGCCGAGAAGGCGCTCGCCTCTTTTTCCGGCGGCATCTTCTGGATATTGGGCGGGCGGTCGAAGGAAGGCGGCATCGAAAGCCTCCGCCCTCTCTTCCGCCGCGTCGAGAAAGCCTATCTGATCGGTGAGGCGGCGCGGGAATTCGCGGCGACGCTCGCTTCGGGCAATGTGCCGAAGCTTCGCTGCGGCACGCTCGAGGTCGCCATGGCGCGCGCCGCGCGCGACGCCGCGGCGTCGGGCGTGAAGGAGCCGGTCGTCCTGCTCTCGCCGGCTTGCGCCTCTTACGATCAGTTCCAGAATTTCGAGGCCCGTGGCGATCGCTTTCGCGAGCTCGCCCGCCGCATCATCGAAGAGACGCGCGCCGGACGCGCCGCCTCGTCTCTTTCAGGCAAGGCCCGCTCGCGGCGACAAGCAGCGCCGGGAAGCTCCGGCCCCTCCCGCCTGGCCGAAGCGAAATATTCCGCGACGCGCAAGACGAGCGCGAAGGCCGTTCGTCCGCGCGCCGTCAGCCGCACCCGCAGCCGCAGCCGCAAGGAGAGCTGAGCCATGGCCTCACGCATCGAGAAGGGCGCGCTCACCAATTGGTGGTGGACCATCGACCTTTGGCTCATCGCCGGCTTCGGCATCCTCTTCGTCGCCGGCATCGTGATCGACATGGCGGCAAGCCCGCCGGTCGCGGCGCGCCTTGGCCTGCCCACCTTTCATTTCGTCAATCGCCAGATCGGCTACCTCGCCGTGACCATCGCGGTGGCCTTCGTCGTCTCGCTCTCCTCGCCGCGCGCCGTGCGCCGCACCGCGCTCCTGCTCTACCTCGTCTCCATGGCGCTCGTCTGCGCCACGCTGGTTTATGGCGCGGAGGTCAAAGGCGCGCGGCGCTGGATCAGCATCGCGGGCATCGGCATCCAGCCCTCCGAATTCGCCAAGCCCGCCTTCGTCATCCTGACGGCCTGGCTGTTCTCCGAGGCTGCGCAGCGCAAGGGAGTGCCGGCGGCGGTCCTCGGCCTCGCGCTCCTTCCCGCCACGCTCATCCCGCTCATTCTGCAGCCGGACATCGGCCAGACCATGCTGATCTCGGTCGTCTGGGCGACCATCTTCTTCATCGCGGGCTTGCATATCTTCTGGGTCGCGGGCCTCGGCGGCCTCGGTGCCGCGGGCGTGACGCTCGCCTATCTGTTCGTGCCGCATGTGACGGCGCGCATCGACCGCTTCCTCAACAAGGGGGCTGGCGACACGTTCCAGGTCGACACCGCGATGGACTCGTTCCTTTCGGGCGGCTGGCTCGGACGCGGGCCGGGCGAAGGCGTGGTGAAACGCATCCTTCCCGATGCCCATGCCGATTTTCCCTTCGCCGTTGCCGGCGAGGAATTCGGCATCATCGCCTGCATCGCGCTCGTCTTGCTTTTCATGCTGATCGTCATGCGCGCGCTTTACGCCGCGCAGCGCTGCGAGGAGCCTTTCTGCCGCCTCGCCTGCGCCGGCTTGATCGCCCTCTTCGGCGTGCAATCGGTGATCAACATGGCGGTGAATGTGCAGCTCATCCCCGCCAAGGGCATGACGCTTCCCTTCATCTCCTATGGAGGATCTTCGCTGATCTCGCTCGGCGTCGCGCTCGGCTTCCTCATCGCCGTGACGCGCCGCAGGCCACGCGCCGAAATGTCCGATCTGTGGAGGCCGCCGGTGCCGCTTGCGGCGAGCCCGACCTGACGTATGGCGCCCTTGATCCTCATCGCGGCGGGCGGCACCGGCGGGCACCTCTTTCCGGCAGAAGCGCTTGCGGAAGCGCTCCAGCACCGAGGCAGCGACGTCGAGCTCGTGACCGATCGGCGCGGCGAAGCCTTCGCCAAGGATTTTCCCGCAAGGCGCGTCCACGCCTTGCCGGCGGCGACCCCTTACGGAAAAGGCGGGCTCGACAAGGCCAGAGCGGGACTCACGCTCGGCCTCGGCACGCTCAAGGCGCTCGCCCTCGTGAAGCGGCTCAAGCCTGCCGCGGTCGTGGGCTTCGGCGGCTATCCGACGGTCGCCCCGCTTCTTGCCGCCGGCCTGTTGAGAGTGCCGAGCATCTTGCACGAGCAGAACGCCGTGCTCGGCCGCGCCAATCGCTTTCTCGCGAAGCGGGTCGACGTGATCGCGACGGGCTTCGCCGCGATCGGGGGCAGCGGTCCGGCGCTTCTCGCCAAATCGCGTCACGTCGGCAACCCGGTGCGGCCCGCCGTGGTAGAGGCGGCGGACACCCCTTTTGAGCCGCCGCGCGAAGGGGGCGTGTTGCGTCTTCTCGTCTTCGGCGGCAGCCAGGGCGCGCGCATCATGTCCGATGTCGTGCCGGCCGCGATCGCGCGCCTCACGGCCCCCGAGCGGGCAAGGCTCCATATCGTGCAGCAGATGCGGCAAGAGGATTTCGCGCGCGTGCGCGCCGCTTACGCGCAAGCCGGCGTCGAAGCGGAACTCGCCCCCTTCTTTCGCGACCTGCCCTTCCACATGGCGCGGAGCCAGCTCGTGATTGCGCGCGCCGGAGCCTCGACCGTGGCCGAAATCTCCGTGATCGGGCGCCCCTCGATTCTCGTCCCCTTGCCGGGCTCGCTCGATCAGGATCAGGCCGGGAACGCGAGATCGCTCGCCGACATCGGCGCCGCGACGATGCTTGGCCAGGCGCAATTCAAGCCCGACGCGCTTGCCGATATGCTCTCGCAAATCCTCTTCGCGCCATCGCGTCTTGCCGAGATGGCGGCGCTCGCGCGTAAGGCCAGCATTCCCGACGCCGCCGAACGCCTCGCCGATCTCGTCGCGAAAACCGCCCGGCTGCCGTCGACGCCGGCGCTCAGCGAGTTCGCTTGATCGAAAGATGATAGGGATGTGCCCATGAGGTTACCGAACGAGCTCGGCCCCATTCACTTCATCGGCATCGGCGGCATCGGCATGTCCGGCATCGCCGAGGTGCTCGTCAATCTCGGCTACAAGGTGCAGGGCTCGGACGCCGCCGACAGCGTCAATGTGAAGCGCTTGCGCGACAAGGGCATTCCGGTGGCGGTGGGCCACGAGGCCAGGAACCTCGCGGATGCGGCGGTCGTCGTCGTTTCGACGGCGATCAAGCGCGACAATCCCGAGCTCGTCGCCGCGCGCGAGAAGCGCCTGCCGGTGGTGCGCCGCGCCGAGATGCTCGCCGAGCTCATGCGCTTCAAGACCTGCGTCGCGATCGCCGGCACGCATGGCAAGACGACGACGACCTCGCTCGTCGCGGCCCTGCTCGACGCGGGAGGCCTCGATCCGACCGTGATCAACGGCGGCATCATCAATGCCTACGGCACCAACGCGCGCATGGGGGCGGGCGAGTTCATGGTGGTCGAAGCCGATGAATCGGACGGCACTTTCCTCAAGCTGCCAGCCGATATCGCGATCGTCACCAATATCGACCCCGAGCATCTCGACTACTTCGAGACCTATGACGCCATCAAGCAGGCATTCCGTTCCTTCGTCGAGAACGTGCCCTTCTACGGCTTTGCCGTGATGTGCCTTGACCATCCGGCGGTGCAGGAACTCGTGGGGCACATCACCGATCGGCGCGTGATCACCTATGGCGAGAATCCGCAAGCCGATGTGCGCTTGAGCGATGTCGCCTTCAAGGACGGCCTGACGTATTTTTGCGTCGTCATCCGCGACCGCAAGACCGGCAAGAAGCTTCGCATCGATGACCTCGTCATGCCGATGCCGGGCCATCACAATGCGCTCAATGCTTGCGCCGCCATCGCGGTCGCCCATGAGCTCAAGATCGCGCCCGAGCGCTTGCGCGCGGCACTCGCGCGCTTCGGCGGCGTCAAGCGGCGCTTCACGCGCACCGGCGAGTGGAACGGCATCACCGTGATCGATGACTACGGCCATCATCCGGTCGAGATCGCCGCGGTCCTGCGCGCCGCGCGCTCGGCCACGAAGGGCCAGGTGATTGCCATCGTGCAGCCGCATCGCTACACGCGACTCGACAAGCTCATGGGCGAGTTCGCGACTTGCATGAACGATGCCGACGCGGTTCTCGTCGCGCCTGTTTACGCGGCGGGCGAGGAGCCGATCGACGGCGTCGATCACCACGCGCTCGTCACGCAGATCAAGGCGCGCGGGCATCGCCGCGCTCTCGCGATCGAGGGGCCGGCCGAGATCGCGCCCTTCGTGCTCAAGACCGCGAAGCCCGGCGATTTCGTCGTGTGCCTCGGCGCCGGCAGCATCACGCAATGGGCCTATGCCTTGCCCGAGGAGCTGGCGGCGCTTTCGGCGGCTAGATAAGAGGCCGGCGAAAGCGAGCGCCCCCTTCCCCCTCTGGGAGAAGGGAACGCCCTCAGGCGAGCGCTTGGGCGAGGTCGGCGATGAGGTCGGGTGCGTCCTCGATGCCGATCGATAATCGAAGCGTCGCGTCGGTGATGCCGAAGGAGGCGCGTTCGCGCGCGCTCAAGGAGCGATGCGTCGTGCTTGCCGGATGCGCGATGAGCGAGCGCGTCTCGCCGATGTTGACGAGATGCGAGAAGAGATTGACGCGCGTGAGCACGTCCTTGGCCTTCTCGGCGCTTTTAAGCGTGATCATGAAAATCGAGCCGAGCCCATCGGGACAATAGCGGCGCGCGAGATTGTGGTTCGGGTGGCTCGGCACGCCCGGATAGCTCACGCTCGCCACCGCTTCGTGGGTGCTCAGGAAATTCGCCACGGCCTCGGCATTCTCGCAATGGCGCCGCATCCGCAAGGGCAGCGTCTCGATGCCGGTGAGGATGAAGAAGGCGGTCGTCGCCTGCATGCCCGGGCCGAGCTCGCGCAAGCCAAGGAGGCGGCAAGCGGTGGCGAAAGCATTTTTCGGGAAGCGTTCCGCCGGGACGATGTTCTCGTAATCCTCCCAAGGCCCGGCGATGAGCGGAAAGCGCGCGTCGTTCTGCCAGGGGAAGGTGCCGGCATCGACGATGAGGCCGCCGATGGTCGTGCCGTTGCCGACCAGAAATTTCGAGGCCGAATGGATGACGATGTCGGCGCCATGCTCGATCGGGCGCAACAAGGCCGGTGACGCCAAGGTCGAATCGACGACGAAGGGGAGTTTATGCGCCTTCGCCACCTCGGCGATGCCGTCGAGATCGACCACCTCGCCGGTCGGGTTCACGACGGCCTCGATCACGATCGCGCGTGTGCGCTGAGTGATCGCGGCGGCGATGCGCTCTGGCGTCGGCTCGGCGAAGGCACATTTGACGTTGAGCCGCTTGTCGAGGCGCTTCATCAAGCCGAGCGAGCCGCCGAACACCTGGCTCGAGCCCACATATTCCTCGCCCGTGGCGCAAAGCGTGAGCAGCGCCACGAGCCAGGCGGATTGTCCGGAGGCGACCGCCACGCCGGCCGTGCCGCCTTCGAGCGAGGCGATGCGCCGCTCGAGCGCGGCGACCGTCGGATTCGAGCCGCGCGAATAGGAGAAACCCTGCCGGCGCATCGCGAAGACATCGGCGCCATGCGCCTGATCCTCGAAGACGAAGCCGTTCGTCTGGAAGATCGGCATGGCCCGCGCGCCGGTCGACGGGTCGGGCTCGGCGCCGCCGTGCACGGCGCGTGTCGCGAACGCAAGCGGGGATGGGCTGGTCATGAAAGGACCTCCGGCTCCTTCTCGGCCTGGCCCCGGCGAACGGACCCGACCGTCCAAAGGCCAAACCGCAATTCACTCGAGAAAATGACCGATTCTTGCTGATAAATCAAAAGTTTACGGCAATATCGATCCGAACGACGGGAGAAAATTCATCTCCGAACGGGGGAGAAATTTGGCAATTCCACCTACTCCCGCCGAATTGAATCACGCGTCGCCGCAGCCTACGTTTCGAGTTCTATTAAACGTCGGCATCGTTCCGTTATAACGAACGGTGTTGGCCGGAGCAATGCTTTCCGCGCGATCCATTTTCCGCGGAACGGGCGCGTGAAGCGAGGACGATGGAGGGCCGGGGATGTACATCGTGACAGCGCTCTTTTTCGACCTAAAGTCTCGCGGTCTTTGCCGGCAGAGACGGGAGAATGCGTGATGGCGCTCCCAAAAAGGCCCCCTCTCCCCGTGATCTTGATGGCCAACGACCTCGTCGAGGGCGAGGTGGTGTTCCGCACCGCGAACGGCTGGTCCCCCGATTCGCGCGAGGCCTTGATCGCCGGCAACGCGGAAGCCGCCGACGCGCTCGAGGCCGAAGGCCATGCCGAGATGAACCGCAACAAGGTCGTGGACGCTTACCTCGTCGATGTCGTTCTCGGCGAGAACGGCCCACAGCCGCGCCATTTCCGCGAGCGGCTTCGCACGCTCGGGCCGAGCGTCAGGGCCGATCTCGGCAAGCAGGCGCAAGGCGGAGGCGAGGCACAAGGCAGGCAGCATGTACCGGTATGACGAATTCGATGCGCGCTTCGTGCGCGAGCGCGTGCGCGAGTTCCGGGCGCAGGTGGAACGGCGCCT
>DASZIL010000150.1:0-9005 GCA_035949255.1 Beijerinckiaceae bacterium
CCGGCGAATGACCATTTGATGGAGCTGCTCATCATCATCGATGCGCTGCGCCGCTCCTCGGCCAAGCGCATCACCGCCGTGATGCCCTATTTCGGCTATGCGCGGCAGGACCGGCGCTCGACGGGCCGCACGCCGATCTCGGCCAAGCTCGTCGCCAATCTCATCACGCGCGCGGGCGCCGACCGGGTGCTCACGGTCGATCTCCATGCCGGGCAGATCCAGGGTTTCTTCGACATCCCGCTCGACAATTTGTTCTCCGCGCCCGTCATGGTGCGCGACATCAAGGAGCGGATGGACCTCAGCAACCTCACGGTGGTCTCGCCGGATGTCGGCGGTGTGGTGCGGGCGCGCGCCCTCGCCAAGCGCATCGGCGCGCCGCTCGCGATCGTCGACAAGCGCCGCGAGCGGGCCGGCGAATCGGAGGTGATGAACATCATCGGCTCGGTCGAGGGAACGTCTTGCATCCTGGTCGACGACATCGTCGATTCGGGCGGCACCTTGTGCAACGCCGCCGATGCGCTGATCGCGCAAGGCGCGAAGGACGTGCTCGCCTACATCACCCATGGCGTGCTCTCCGGCGGCGCGGTCGACCGCATCATGAAATCGCGGTTGCGCGAGCTCGTCGTAAGCGACACCATCGCTCCGACGCCCGAGCAGAAGAGCGCTCCCAACATCCGCACGCTGCCGATCGCCCCGCTGATCGGCGAAGCGATCGCCCGCACCGCGAAGGAAGAGAGCGTTTCGAGCTTGTTCGATTGAGGGAACTTCCGATGAGCGATCAACGCGATTTTACGCTCGACGAGGTAAAGGACGGCCTCGCCTCGCGCTCGATCCTTCTCGTCGACGTGCGCGAACCCCATGAGTATGCGCAGGCGCATATTCCGGGCGCGGTGAATGTCCCGCTCTCGACCTTCGATCCGGGCGCAATCGCGCCACAGCCCGGCCAGACGGTGGTGTTCAGCTGCCGCTCGGGCGTGCGCACCTTGAAGGCGATCGCGGCCTCGCGCGCGGCGGGCTTCTTTTATGACGCGCATTTCCCAGGCTCGATGCTCGAATGGACCGCGGCAGGGGAAGCGGTGGAGACGGGGTGAAATGGCCAGCGCCAAATCGCTGGAATTCGGTGACAGCTTACCATTTCCCTTATTGATCCATTGACAGAGATGAGCGTCAAAAAGGGAATTCGTAAGCCGTCACCGAATTCTCTCGCCTCGCGCCCGATCCTTCTCGTCGATGTGCGTGACACCGCGGCAAGGGAAGCGGTGGAGACGGGGTGAATAATTCGATGACGGCTTACCATTCCCCAATTGATCCATTGCCTTGATGGGCGCCAAAAGGGGAATTGGTAAGCTGTCACCGAATTCGAATTAGCAGCTTTACTGGCCCCTCGGCGCTTGCTAACAAGAGGCTAACACAAATTAGACTCAAAAACGTCTCTTCTCGCCCGAAAATGGGGGCCTTGCGTGCCGACAGCTTTCTTGCGCTCCCCTAGGCTTCGCGTTCCCGCGTCTCACGCCTCCCTTCTCGCCACCACCTCGCTTGCGGCGCTGCTTCTCGGGGCGCCGGCGCACGCCGGGCAGAGCTTCACCAACGCCGGCGTCGCGACCGCCACCAACCCCGCCGGCCAGGCGACCACCTCGATCGTCATCACCGGCTCGACCGTTACGGGCGCGGTGACCAATGCGGGGACGATCGCTCCGGGGAAGGCAACCCCGAACGGCACGACGGCGGCGTTGTTCGTGGCGAACAGCACGGTCGGTGGCGGAATCGTGAACTCAGGCACGATCGACGCGAAGGGCGGTCAGACCGCCGCCGGCATCCTGATCTCTGGCGGCACCGTCTCCGGCGGTATCACTAATACGGGGTCCATCAACGCCACGGGAACCCTTCCCGGTAATGCGGCCAATCCAGGGCTCCAAGCCAACGGGCTGAACCTCGTGACCGGCGGCGTCTTCACCGGCGCGATCGACAATGGCGGGATGATCCTTTCCCAGGGGACGGCGCTACTATCCTTCACCGGAGTCGGCATCTTTCTTCCCACCGTCGCGGTTAACGGAGAGGCGATCACCGCGAGCGGTGGTTCCAACTCCCCGACCGGCGGGCAGATCACCTCGACGATCACCAATACCGCCACGATCGGGGCGACGCTCGCTGTGACGAGCGCCTTCTCCGTCTCCGGCCGGGGTTTTGCCAGTGCCGCTAACAACGCGAACGGCCTTTCCGTTACCGCTGGAGGCGGCTCCGTTACCATCGTGGGGGCGACGGCGGCGGGCGGCAGCATCAGTGGCGGCATCACCAATGCCGGCACCATCACCGCGAGCCTCTCCCACATGGCGGCGCTCACCGCCACCGCAGTTTCGGCGGCACGATCAAACGCCTCCGCCACCGGACTTATCGCCACGGCTTCCGGTGGAGTTGCCAACGCGAGCATGACGGCGGCCGGCGGCGGGAGCATCAACGGCAACATCACGAACTCCGGCAGCATCATGGTGAGCGCTGCCGGCGACACCACCGTCACGGCGCCGGCGAATAGTGGTGTCACCTCGGCCTCCACGAGCGTCTTTGGCCTCTTCGTGTCGGCAAACGGCGGCTCCAGCCCGGTGAGCGCCACGCAGGTCGTGGCCCGAGGCGGGAATTTCACCGGAAACATCACCAATGCCGGGACGATCACCGCCTCAGTCGTCGCGAGCGAGAACGGTAGCGGCCCAAATTTTGCTACGGCGGGGGCAGTGGGCTTTTCGGCTGGTGGAGGGGTAGGGCGCGGAATGGGCGGCACGCTCACCAGCGCGATCCTCAATTCCGGGACGATCACCGCAACCGCGTCGGGTTCCGGCAACGCGATCGGCGTGTTCGCGCCTGCGACGACAAATATTGTCGATGCGACCGGAATCGCCGCCAACGCCAACGGCGGCGTCAGCGATGCGGCGGGAGGCGGAGCGCTCGTCACCACGAGCATCACCAATGCCGGTCTCGTCAGCGTCAGCGCCAAGGCCGTCGCCCAAATCCTGCCCTTCGCGAGCGGCATCTCGATCTCGGCCAATGGCGGTGTCGCCCAGTCATCGGCGGCGCGAAGCACCGGGGGCGTATTCCGGGGCGGTATCGTCAATAACGGCACGATCGTCGCCAACTCCACCAGCACCGCCACCGCCGCCAATGCCCAGGCCATCACGGCTTTCGCGGGCGGCGGGAGCGCCACGGCCGCGAAATCCAGCGCCGCCGGCGGCACCCTCATCGGCAATGTCGTCAACAATGGGATGATCGCGGTCAGCGTCTCCGGCACGTCGACCGGGAGTATTCCGGCGTCGGGGGTGGGCATCATCATCGGTTTCGGGAATTCGGTCGAGAAGAACGGCGGGGTCGCGACGCCGGGCACGATCATCGGGAGCGTGCTCAATGCCGGCACCATTCAGGTGAGCGCATCCGGCGCGGGAGAAAGGGCGATCGGCATTACGGTCGGCACGGCGACCAAGGCCATTGTCCATACCGGCGTCTTCACGGGCGCGATCGTCAATTCCGGGACGGTCAGCGCGCTCGGCACCAGCGGGGCCGTCGGCACCGGGATCGCGATCGTGGTGCCGGTTCCGGGCGGCATCACGAACACCGGCACGATCACGGGGAACACCGCCGCGATCGATCTTTCGCAGGAGGTCGGCGGCGCAACCGTGGTGAACCAGGCGGGCGGCGCGCTCGTCGGCAGCGTCATCGGCTCGGGGAACGCGAAGGCCGACGTGCTGAACCTTACCGGCGGGCGCATCGTGCTCTCGCCGACGCAAAGCATCACCGGCTTCGGGACGTATACGCAAACCGGGGGAACGCTTGTTCTTGGCGTGACGCAAAGCACGGTGGCGGGAAGCTTCGCGAGCCTGAGCGCCGGCGCGATCAATCTTCGCGGCGGCACGTTGGAATTGGCACCACAAACCAACAGCCTTTTCGCCTTGGCGGCGCAAGGGACGACGGTCTACCGGAATATCGTCACGGCGGACCCGCCGCTCTCAGGCAACTTCGCGAGCGTCACCACGCCGATCTCGCTCTTCCGGGTGAGCCTTTCGCCCGATACGACAACACCGAATTCACTCGACGCCACCTTGGCCTTGAGCCCATCGGGCCTCGCGGCGAGCGCGCAGGACCTGACGCAAAGCCTTCGGCTCGGCCTCGACGCGCCGCAAGTGCTCGGCCAAGCCGTGCAGGACCGGCTCGTCGCGAGCGGCGGCGCGCTTGGCGAAGGTGCGGCGGGCGGCGCCGGGAACACGAGCGCGGCGAGCGTGACACCCATCGGCCACCCCAATCTCTGGGTGCGCGGCGCCGATCAGTTCGGCAGCGCGTCGGGCACGGGTGCGGCCCCGGGCTACGACGTGAACCGCGCCGCACCGCTCATCGGCGGCGTCGATTGGCGCTTCGACAACGGCATCGTCGCGGGTATAGCTGCGACCTATGTGGCGTCGTCCGCGAGCTTCAAGGACGGCTCGCGCACCAATGTGAGTTCGTATCAAGGCGCGGCTTACGCGGGCTGGGCGGGCGGGCCGTGGTACACCCTGGGAAGCGCGGTTGTGAGCTTCAACGATTTCTCGGCCTCGCGGCTCCTCACGCCCTTCGGCCTTCCGGGTGACGCGACATCCTCACCCTCTGGTCAGAGCTACGCCGGCCATGCCGAGGCCGGCTACCATTGGGCGCTCGCGGCCGCGGGCGCGAACGTCTTCGTCACCCCTTACGCCGCGCTCGATTATGTGCACGCCCATATCGACGGCTTCAGCGAGACGGGCGGTTTCGGCGCGCTTTCGGTGAACGCAGCCGACGGCAACTCTTTCGCGACGACGCTCGGCGCTCGCGCCACGACACGAATAAGTTTCGGTGATCAGGCCGTCCTCGTGCCCGAGCTTCGCCTCGGCTGGAGCCATGAATTTCTCGACGAGTCGCAAACGCTCTCAGCCTCGCTCGTCGCCGTTTCCGGAAGCACCTTCTCGGCAACCGGCATCAACTTCGGCCGCGACGCCGCGCTCATCGGCGCCGGCCTGAGCCTCGAGCTCTCGTCCGACGCCAAAGTCTTCCTCGATTACGACGGCAAGCTCAGCCAACGCTTGCAGGAGCATTCCGTCTCGGGCGGGTTGCGCGTCCGCTTTTAGGTGAGGCGCCGACGATAGGTGAGGCGCCGGCGCCCCTAGCGCCGATCGTTAGCCACCTGTCTCCCGCGCGAAAGCGCGGGAGAAGGAGCGCCTTCACGCTTCCGGTCCAGAGTTGCGCGAAGCGCGATTAGGATCCGCGTCGCGAGAGAAGCGGAAAGCCTACCTTGCCGTGTTTCGTGGAACGCGCCAGATTGACGCAAACAGCCTTCCGACCCTAGTTCAGCCCGTTCGATTGCCCTAAGCATCGCCGTGCGAACCGCGGACGGCGCGAGCGGATATCCTTCATCTTGAAAGCGAGCCTTCATCATGCGTCCCATGAAATTCGGCATCGGCCAACCCGCAAGACGCGTCGAGGATCAGCGCCTGATCACCGGGCAAGGCGAGTACACGAGCGACAAGATCCCGCAGAATGCGGCGCGGGCCTTCGTGCTGCGCTCGCCCCATGCGCACGCGCGTTTCCGCATCACCGATGTCGGCGCAGCGCGCGCCATGCCGGGCGTGCTGCTCGTGCTGACGGCGGCCGACATCTCCCATCTCGGCGGATTGCCGTGCCTTGCTCCCGTCGCCAATGCCGACGGTTCGCCGATGCAGCACGTGCCCTATCCGCTTCTCGCCAAGGATGTGGTGCGCCATGTCGGCGACATGGTGGCGTTCGTCGTCGCCGAGACGCTTGCCCAGGCGCGCGACGCGGCCGAAGCCATCGTCGTCGAATACGAGAACCTGCCGGCGGTCAACGGCATCACGGCCGCGATGAAGCCCGGAGCGCCGCTCGTCTGGCCGGAGCGCAAGGGCAATATCGTCTTCGACGCCGAGATGGGCTCGAAGGAGAAGGCCGAGGCCGGCTTCGCCAAGGCGAATCATGTGACGAAGCTCAGGATCGTGAACAACCGTCTCGTCACGAACTACATGGAAACGCGCGCCGTCGTCGCGAGCTACAATCCCCGCTCCGAGCGCTTTCACCTCAGCCTCGGCAGCCAGGGCGTGCACGGCATTCGCGACGTGCTCTCGGATGCGGTGTTCAAGGTGCCGAAGGAGAAGGTGCATGTCACGACGGGCGATGTCGGTGGCGGCTTCGGCACCAAGGCCTTCTGCTATCGCGAATACCCGCTCGCCGCCGAGGCGGCGAAGCGCTTGGGCCGCGTGGTCGCCTGGGTCGGCGAGCGCGGTGAGCACTTCATCGGCGATGCGCAAGGGCGCGATCACATCACCGAGGCCGAGCTCGCGCTCGACGCGAAGGGCCGCATCCTCGGCCTCAAGATAGACGTTCTCTCCGACATGGGCGCTTATCTTTCCGCCTTCGCGCCCTTCATTCCCTCGCTTGCGGGGCTGATGGCGCCCGGCCTCTACGACATCCCGGGCACTTACTTCCGCTTCCGCGGCCTCTACTCCAACACGCTTCCTGTCGATGCCTATCGCGGCGCCGGGCGGCCGGAAGCCGCTTACCTCATCGAGCGCCTCGTCGATCTCGCGGCGCGTGAGACGGGCCTCTCGCCGGACAAGATCAGGGCGCGCAACTTCATCAAGCCGAAACAGATGCCCTACACGACGGCGATGGGCCGCGTTTACGATTCGGGCGAGTTCGAGGGCCATCTCAACCGCGCCCTGGAGGTCGCCGGCTGGGCGAGCTTCAAGGAGCGGCTACGCCAATCCAAGAAGCGCGGCATGATCCGCGGCATCGGGCTTGCGAGCTACATCGAGATCTGCGCCTTCGGTGCGGCCGAGGACGCCGTGGTGCGCATCGAGAAGGACGGTTCGGCGACCATCCTCGTCGGCACGCAGTCGAACGGGCAGGGCCACGCCACCGCCTATGCCCAGATTGCCTCGCAGCATCTCGATCTGCCGCTCGAGAAGATCGGCCTCGTCCAGGGAGATTCGGACCAGGTGAAGACGGGCGGCGGCACGGGCGGCTCGCGCTCGATCCCCGTCGGCGGCGCGGCCGTCGCGGCCGCGGCGACCTTGCTGGTCGACAAGCTCAAGAGGCTCGCCGCCCAGGCGCTCGAGGCGGCGCCGGGCGATCTCGAGGTGGCGGACGGGACGGTGAGGGTGGTGGGAACCGACAAGGCGCTCGGCTTTGCCCAGATCGCCTCTCTTCCCGGCGTCAAGCCGAGCGATGTTTCGGCCGACGGGAATTATCTCCCGCCCGAAGGCACATACCCGAACGGCACGCATATCTGCGAGGTCGAGATCGATCCGGCGACCGGCCAGACGAAAATCCTCGCTTACACCATCGTCGATGATTTCGGCGTGGTGCTCAACCCGCTCCTTCTTGCCGGGCAGGTCCATGGCGGCATCACGCAAGGCATCGGCCAGGCGCTCCTCGAGCGTACCGTTTACGGCGAGGACGGCCAGCTCGTCACCGCCTCCTTCATGGATTACGCGGTGCCCCGCGCCGAGGACGCGCCGAGCTTCGCCTTCGAGACGCGCAACGTGCCCTGCACCACGAACGCGCTCGGCGTCAAAGGCGCGGGCGAAGCCGGCACCATCGCGGGAGCGGGCACGGTGATGAACGCCGTCGTCGATGCGCTCGACCGCGCCTATGGCATCCGCCATATCGACATGCCGGCGACGCCGCTCGCGATCTTTGAGGCGATCAGCGCCGCGACACGCCAAAAAGCCGCGTAAGCTTTGCGCCCGGCGTGCCTCCTTCCCGCACGCGGGGCATGCGGTTGAAGGGCTCGCCGGTCGCGCTTCGTCGGTCTGATGTGTCGGTTCCAATATGTCTTGGCGCTCCGCATCGCGCTATAAGGCGCGATGCATCGGCGAGTTGCGTGCATCATGCTGGGGCTCGGCATCGCGGTCCTGCCGTTCGGCGGAAAGACGAGGCAGGCCTACGCGGTCGAGCTTCAGAAATTCGATCCTGGTCAGTGTCAGGAGCAGGACGAGGACTGCGCACGGAACTGGTACGCCGAATATTCCGCGGGCCTCCTCGGCGAGTTCAAATATTACGCCGGCGAGGAGGATTTCCTCGCCGAGATGCTGGCCGACCCTCAAGAGACGTTGTTGACCGCCAAGCTTTCCCTCATCCTGATCGAGGGCGGCACGAGATACAGCCAATGGGCCGCGCTGACGGATGAGGCGGTGGCGAGGAAGGCGGGGCTCGACATGCCTCGCTATGCGGCGATCGTCGGGGTGTGCCGCGACGCGATCTCGGACATGCGTAGCGCGCTTTTCGATCTGCGCCAGCATCGCGACAAGGCGCGGCTCGAGGGTGGGCAATATCTGAAGAACGCCGTGGCTTGTGAGAAGGTCTTCGCGCTTTCTCCCGCAATCTCGAAGCTGAGGGAGCGCGGTGGAAGCGAGCGCCAGGGGGCGCCGCCTGCGTCCGGCGCTCCCATGCGGATCACGCCGGGAGTGCGACGCCCATGAACATGATCCGGAAAAGTGGAAACCGGTTTTTCTGGAAGAATTACGTTCAGTCAGTGAGCCAAGATTTGATCATTGAGCGGCTTAAGTAAGTAAGATATGCGATAGGATAAAGCTGGACGGTCACACTGGACGACACACTATTCATGACGGTATCACATTCTTCGACTTGATCTCGGTTGATCGAAATCATGTCTTTTCGAAAAGGGCTAAGTTTTTTGCGGGGATGAGGGCTGGGCATGCAACCGAGGGAACGGTTGGCGGGTTAACCATGAGCGGGATGCGCGCTCTTGAAAGGCGCCGGCCGCTGATGTCGACCCCAAATCCCTCAAAAGATAGGCTCGAGCAGGAAAGCTTAAGTTCATGCGCAAGCTTTTGAAGACGAATCGCATCTCGAATCCCCGACGCGAGTCCAAGCCGCGCAATGCGGCCATGGCGCGCCACCTTGGAACGGCGCATCAAGTAACGATGCCGCGCAAGGCCTTGCCCGAATCCCTCGACACGCCGACGGATTTGTCGAAGAAC
>DASZIL010000151.1:0-87181 GCA_035949255.1 Beijerinckiaceae bacterium
GGGCTCATTCTCGTTCCCGTTCCGATCGTGAGTTCGCCAATTTATCACATCCTCGACTATCGGTTAGGTAATCTTTTAGAGCTGCCGGTCATTGTCATGTGAAACCGGCAGCGAAGATCAGCCATGGTGCGGGAACGTCGAAAGAGCTTTCGGGTCGATTGGAACGCCTCGGCCCTCGTCTATGATTGCGCAGGCGAATGGGGCTACCCTTGCGTCGTCAGGGATCTCTCGAGTGGCGGCGCGAAGATCGCCGGGGTGATCATCGACAACCTCCCCGACGAATTCATGCTGCGGATTTCCCGCGCCCGAGGCAGCCGCAAATGCCGGGTGCTTTGGCGTGATGTGGACAAGCTCGGCGTCGAATTCATCGAGCATTTCGTAAGCGCGGACGAGCCGAACATCGATCGCATACGAAGAGCGCCGAAGCGACGGGCTTACGCTTGACGCCGGCTCCCCGTCGCCCGGCAGCGCGTTCACCCGCGCTTGATGATCGTGCCACGGGCACCCAGCGGACTTACCTCGGACGAGTAATTGGGCGCGCGCGCAACGAGTGGTAGCGTCACATCAGCCGTGGGCCAGTCTGCCCCCCAGCTAGCCGCGGTCAGGGCCCTGCCGACTTGTCGGTGGGGCCCGCTGATTTTGAGGAGAGGCTTTGGCGATCGGGGCCAGGACCTCAAGCGATCAGGTCTTTCGCCGGCGCGACTTTGTCGGAGCCAGGGAACACATCGCGGGCGAGAAGCGCCGGCGAGGCGTCGAGAAGATCGACCGCGATGCCTTTGGCGATGGCGCGCAGATCGGTCGTCGCCGCAAGGTCGCGCCCATCGCGGAGCTGGGCTTCCTTGAGACCAGGCCAATCGGCGATCACCCGCCCACCCTTGACGGCGCCGCCCACGAGGAAAGCTGTCGTGCCGGTGCCATGGTCGGTGCCGTCCGTGCCGTTGACGCGAGCCGTCCTGCCGAACTCCGTGGCGACGAGGATGGCGGTGTCCTTCCACAAGGGGCCGAGCTCCTGCTCGAAGGCCGCGAAGGCCCCGTCGAGCCCAGTCAAGAGACGGGCCAGGCGTCCGATCTCCTGCGCATGCGTATCCCAACCCTCGAACGCGAGCGCGGCGACGCGCGGCCCATCCGGCTGCGCAAGCAGCTTGGCCGCGCCCGCCGCGAGATGCTTCATGCCTTCGGGATCACCGGGCCCGCCTCGCGGCCCGACATCGATGCCGGTGGCGATCTTGCCCGTCGCAATCCCCTCGCCGAGCGCATGCGCCAGGAGCGGATCGCGCTGGCTGTAGAGATCCATCAAGCGCATTGCGAGGTCGTCGCTGGCTTGCGCCAGCACGGCTGGTGCCCAGCCGAGCAGGGGCGCGCGTCCGCGGATAACGAGCGGCGCGTTGGCGCCGACCGCAAGACCGATCACTTTCTCGGAAGCGCCAGGGGCGACTTTCTCTCCCCTCGGCAAGCCGATGAGCATGCGGTTGAGCCAGCCGGAATCGACCCTGCCCGGGGTCTCGTAACCTGACTCCAGCACGTCCTGTCCGTCGAAGTGCGAGCGGTCGCGATAGGCCGTGGCGCTCGCATGCACGACGCAAGCCTGGCCCGCGCGAAAGAGCCTTGCAAAATTGGGCATGGACGGGTGAAGCGCGAAGAAACCGTCGAGCGGCAAGGCCGCATTCGTTCCTTGCGCGTGCAAGGCGATGCTCTGCCGCAGCACTTCGTAATCCGGGTCACCCAGCGGGGGCACCGCCGTCAATCCATCGAGTGCGCCACGCAGGATGATAGTGACGAAACGCGCGTCACGCACGCGCGCCGCTTGCGCCCATCGCGGCATGAAAGCCCAGGCGAACAGGGCGCCGGAGGCGCCGAGCACGGCGCGACGTGAAGCTGTCATGGTTTCGCAAAGCATGATCATCGCCTCTGGAACTCGGGGGACATGAAGGCAATGGCGAGCCCCTGCGCCCGGCTTTCGGCTCGCGCGACGGCGGCGCGCGTCTCATCCGAAAGAAGCGGGCCGAGCCGGGCTTCGATGAACTCCGGCGGATCGAAATAATCGGCGCCCTTGATCGCCGCGGTGTTGGCGATATCCATGCGCATGCGCATCCCCTCGGGCGAAGCCCAGGCGTCAGCGAGGTCCGAGAAGCCGTTCGGTCCTGCGGGCTGCCAGAAGGGCTGGCCCATCGCATAGAGCCCGCCGAGGACCGGCTGGGGCTCGGGCTTCGCGCCCGTCGCCCGCAGCAAGGCAATGCTGAACTCGAGCGGCGAGCGGATTTTTGTGAGATCCGGCGCCCAGGACTCCTTGGCTTCGACGAGCGCCGTCGAGACCGCGGCGAGATCGCCTTCCGTCGCCTTGAAGGTCGTCGCGAGCTTGTCGACGAGCGCTTTCGGGGGATCATCCGAGATGAAATGGCGAGCGAGCTTTACCGCTACATGGTTCGCGGTCGCGGGATGTCGCGCGAGGCCGAGGAGCGCGGCCTTGCCCTGGTCGAAACCGGCATCGACATAGGTCGCGCCGAGAAGGCGCTGATCGCCCGGCTCATGTGCGTTGGCGAAGAAGACGAAGCTCCCCGGCGCGCCGAGGCGGCCCTCGCGCCCAACCACGGTCCAGCCCGTGATGATCCGGGCAAGCGAGGTCACGTCATCTTGCGTATAGCCGCCATTCACACCGAGCGTGTGGAGCTCGAGAATCTCGCGCGCCAGATTCTCGTTGAGGCCACGCTTGCGGTTTTCGCCGGCCACGGAATTCGGCCCGAAGGATTGCTGATTGTCGAGGAAGAAGAGCATGGCGGGATGCGTCTCGACAGCCAACAACATGTCGGCGAAGCGCCCGAAGACATGCGGTCTGATCGCTTCGCGCTCGAAGGCACCGGCAATGATGCGCACATGGGGGCCCTTCGCCGCCGAGACGGCGAAATGGTTCGCCCAGAACATGGAGAGCCGCTCTCCAAAGCCGATGCGCGGAATATGGATGGTGCCGGAAAAGCGCGCCTTCGCCTCGGCAAGAAACACCCGTTGCGGCAAGGGTGGGACGGGCTTGCCCGCCGCCGCGGCCGGCGCCTCGGGGGGAGCGCCCGTGCGCGCGCCTTCCATGGTGGATTGAGCCGACATCGTTTCGGCCTTGCCCGGCTGGTCGCCCGCCATGGGCGATTGCGCCGCGCTTCCCGAAGACGCGCTAGAACCTTCAGCGATCTTATGCTCGCGCATCTCCTTTTGCGCCTCTCGGAAGGCGTAAAAATCAGTAAGGAGCTCCGCCGTCGGCTTCAGCTCCTCGCCCGAGGGAGAAGGAACGATGCGGTTTGCGATCTCCCCCTTCAGAGCGCCGCGCGGATCCGACGAGATCGCGTCGAGATCACCTTGTCGCGCCCCCAGTCCGAAACGCGAAAGTGCAAGTGCGGCGTCCATGCGATCAGACGAAAGAGCCATGGTGTTCGTCCTGCCCTTCACGAGGAGCGAAGCGAGCCAAATACGCTCGAGCTTACGACATCACGGGGGCGGTTAAGGCGCGATGTCCATGATATGAATTTATTGTAGGATCGATGAACGGAGCCTGAGCGGCAGGCGCCGGTGCCTTGCGATCATAGCTTTGCTTCTTGCATCGCGCTGCGCACCTCGGGGATCCCTCGGGCCTTCCGTGCTATAATTGACGAGGGCGTCAATCTCGCGGTGAGCCCATGGATGAAGCGCGCCTGCGGCGCAAGATCGCCGTCATCATGGCCGCCGATGTCTGCGGCTATAGCCGGCTCGTCGCCGAGGATGAGGATGGCGCCTTGAAGCGGCTCATGGAATACCGCGAGATCTTCGCGGATTTCGTGGGCAGGGGGCGCGGGCGCATCTTCAACACGGCAGGCGATGCGGTACTCGCCGAGTTCGATTCGGCGGTCGAAGCCGTGCGGTCCGCCATGGACATCCAGGAGGCGCTCGCGGCTCGCAACGCCCTTCTCCCCGAGACTCGACGCATGGTTTTCCGCATCGGGATTTCGCTCGGCGACGTCGTCGAGCGCGATGGCGACCTTCTCGGCGACGGCGTCAATATCGCGGCTCGCCTCCAAGGCCTTGCTCTGCCGGGTGGCATCTGCGTCTCGCGCGCGGTGCAAGAGCAAGTCGTGAACAAGGTATCGATCCTCTTCCGCGACATCGGCGCGCAATCCGTGAAGAACATCCCCCAACCCGTGCATGCTTTCGTGATCGCGGACGCGCAATCGGCCGACGCCCAATCTCCGGCCCCGAAGGCAGGGGCCATGAAAGCCCCCGCCAAGACGCGTCGTGTTTCACGCGCGGTGCTTCTTTTCCTTTCGACCACCGCCATTGTCCTTCTCGTCGGCGCGGCCTTGCTCATTTCAAAAACGCGTGCGCCGGGACCCGCCGAACCCGGAGTTTTGGCCAGTTTCGGGGCAAGCCCTCAGGCCTCGCGCGGCGAGCCCACCGGCAATGGCGCGAGCACGTCGGCAAGTGGAGCGAATTCACTTGCGGGCACGCCGCTGAGACCCATGGAAATGCCCTTCGTCACGCGCGACGCGCAGCAAATGATTCAACGCCAATACATGACGCAGAAGGGTCCGAAAGCGCTCGCCATCGCGGCGGCGGCGGTCGGCATGAGCCGGAATGCGGCCGATGAAGCCGCCGCAAAGGCCGAAGCGCTGGCACAATGCGAATCCCGTGCCGTCGCCGGACACAAATGCGTGCTCTTCGCCGTCGGCGACACGATCGTCTGGGACCACCCGGCACCCCGCATCGCGAGCGAAGGACCGCTCGCGCCGAGCTTCGTCAAGATGGCGGCGGCCGGCGAAGACAGCGTTCCCTTCATCCATGATGAAGCGCGCAAGAAGATCCTCGACGACTACCTCAGACTTTCCTCGCCGAAAGCCCTGGTGGCGGGACCATATGGCGGGCTCGAATACGCCATCGGCGGCAGCTCGACCGACGACATCATTCGGCGCGCGCTACAGATTTGCGCCGATCGCACTCACCTCCCCTGCCTCCTTGTCGCGGTCGGTGACGATGCCGTGACGCGTATGCCGCAGTCGATGACGGTGCAGGGGCTTCTCGAGATGGATGGACAAGATCCATTGCCCGCCCCCGTGCGACAGGAGCTGGTCAGCGCCGCGGCGGAGAACTCCTGGTACGCGCTTGCGAGGGGCGCGGGAGGCATGTTCGGAGTTGGCTCCTCGAAAGCGGGTGAGAAAGAGGCGATCAACGCGGCGCTTGCGGCATGCCGCGGCAAAGGCGCGGGCACCGGATGCATCATCTCCGCGATCGGCCCTTTCATGGTGCGGCCGAAGTCGTAGCCGGAGCGAGCGGCCGCCGGATGCCTCATAGCCCCCCCGCAAAAACCGACGCGCCGGAGCCGCTCATGGCCCCAGGAGATCGATCAGCGCGGGGATCAGCGGTGCGTCGGCGGGCGGCATGGGATAGTCGCGCAGCTTTCCCGGACGCACCCAGGCCAGTCTTTGGCCTTCACGCGGCTTGGCGAGCCCCGTCCACTTGCGGCAGATGTAGAGCGGCATGAGGAGGTGGAATTTCTCGTAAGCATGGCTTGCGAAGGTGAGCGGAGCGAGGCAGGGGATCTCGACGACGATCCCGAGCTCTTCCCTGAGCTCGCGCACGAGCGACGCCTCCGGCCCTTCATCGGGCTCGAGCTTCCCGCCCGGAAACTCCCATAACCCCGCGAGCGTCTTGCCGGCCGGACGCTCGGCGATGAGGACGCGCCCGTCCGCGTCCACGAGCGCGCAGGCGACGACAATGAGGATCGGCGGCGATTTTGCCGCATCCCCCTCAGCCATGGCGGGTGGCGCGCAAAGCGCTTGTCACTCCGCCGCTAGAGCTTGCGCCGAGAGCGAGCGACGCAAGCTCTCGCCTTCCTCGGCTTCGGCACGCTCGAGCGCTTCGCGTGCCGCATCCATTTCGCGCTGGCGGTTCCACAAGGCCGCGTAAAGCCCGTTGCGCGCGAGAAGCTCGGCATGCGAGCCGCGCTCCGCCACCACCCCTTTGTCGAGGACGATGATCTCATCCGCCTTGACGACGGTGGATAGCCTGTGAGCGATGACGATGGTGGTGCGCCCTTGCGCCACCCGGTCGAGCGCCGCCTGGATCTCCTGCTCGGTGAAGGAGTCCAGCGCCGATGTGGCCTCGTCGAGAACAAGGATCGGCGGCCCCTTGAGAATGGTGCGCGCAATGGCGACGCGCTGCTTCTCGCCGCCGGATAATTTCAGCCCGCGTTCGCCGACCGGTGTCTCGTAGCCTTCCGGCAAGGTCCTGATGAATTGCCCGATCTGGGCAAGCTCGGCTGCCTCTTCGATCTCGGCCTCGGAGGCATCCCAGCGGCCGTAGCGGATGTTGTAGCCGATCGTGTCGTTGAACAGCACCGTGTCCTGCGGCACCATGCCGAGCGCGCGGCGAAGTGATTCCTGGCTCACGAATCCGATGTCCTGCCCGTCGATGAGGACGCGCCCGCTCTGCGGCTCATAAAAGCGGAAGAGAAGGCGCGAGATCGTCGATTTCCCGGCGCCGGAAGGTCCGACGATCGCGACCGTCTTTCCCGCCGGGACATCGAAAGTGATGCCTTTCAGGATCGGCCGGTTCTGTTCATAGGCGAACCGAACATTGTCGAAGCGCACCGCCCCCTGCTTCACCGCGAGAGGCCCCGCACCGGGGCGGTCCGCGATCTCGGGATTCTGCCCGAGGATCGAGAACATCTCCTCGATGTCGATCGTCGCTTGCTTGATCTCGCGATACACCATGCCCATGAAATTCAGCGGGATGTAGAGCTGAACCATCATGGCGTTGATCATCACGAAATCACCGACCGTCTCGGTGCCCGCCGTCACGCCAAGCGCGCTAAGCGCCATGGCCATCGTCAGCCCCACGGTGAAGATCACCGCTTGGCCCGTGTTGAGCACGGCGAGCGAGGTGTAGGACCGCACGCTCGATTTCTCGTAACGCTCCATGGAAAAGTCGTAGCGCTCGGCCTCGCGTTTCTCCGCTCCGAAATATTTGACCGTCTCGTAATTGAGCAGGCTGTCGACGGCCTTGGTGGTCGCCTCGGTATCCGAATTGTTCATGACGCGTCGGATGCCGATCCGCCAATTCGTCGCGACCACCGTGTAGGAGAGATAGATGACGATCATAACCGTCACGAGCACGACATAGCGCCAGTCGAAATGCAGCCAGAGAACCGAGATCACGAGCGCGAATTCGATGACGGTCGGAATGACCGTCATCATGGTGAGGCGGGACAACTCCTCGATGCCACGCCGACCGCGCTCGAGCACGCGTGTGAGGCCTCCGGTCTTGCGTTCGAGATGGAAGCGCAGCGACAAGCGGTGCATGTGCTCGAAGGTACGCCGCGCGAGGCGGCGGACCGCATGCAAGGCGACGCGCGCGAAAAGGCCCTCGCGCATTTGCGTCAAGACCACCATCAGGGCGCGCACAAAGCCGTAAAGGAGCGTCAGGGCGAGCGGCCCGCCAAGCGCGATACCGAGAATTGTATGGGAAACGCTCGCGCCTTTCGCCGCGCCCGCGAGCGCGTCGGTGGTCCATTTGAAGGTGAAGGGCACCGCGATGGTGACGAGCTTGGAGATGACCGTCAAAGCAAGCGAAGCCAATACGCGAAGCTTGAGGTCGAAGCGGTCCGATGGCCACAGATAAGGCCAAAGCCGCACCATGGTGACGATGAGGCTCGCCTCGCGCTTGGGCGAACCCGGATCCTCTGGCGGTTGCGCCACGGGCGAGGCCCCTTGAGCTTGGGTTTGCCGGGTAAGGCGAGGGACTGAGGACATTGCAGGCTTTCGTTCACAGACGACGTTACGGCACTCGGCGGAAATTCCACCCCTGAATCACCGCAAAATAGCGCTGAAACAAAGGCTTATACAGTGACGCCGGATCCAGGCGGAGGAAAGGGCGCGAAGCCAGCGACACTCTTCATATAAGCGTTCGCGTTCCCTGTCGCGCCATCCGGGGCCGGGACCAAAATTTCGTCTCTAATGCCCCTTCGCCGTTGACGCGCCATGGCTTTCATGTGTGGTCTTGAGCCATGCGCGCGATTCGCTCTATCTGCGTCTACTGCGGTTCCGGGCAGGGCACCGACCCGGTTTTCACCGGCGCCGCGCGCGTGCTCGGCCACATGATGGCCAAAGCCGGCATTCGCCTCGTCTATGGTGGGGGTCGCATCGGCCTCATGGGAGAGGTGGCGCGTTCCGTCCTCGACGCCGGCGGCACGGTCACGGGCATCATCCCGAAATTCCTAAAGGCGCGAGAGGTCATGCTCGCGGACGCGCAAGAGCTGCACGTCGTCGAGGACATGCACGCGCGCAAAAAGCTCATGTTCGACAAGGCTGATGCCTTCATCGCGCTTCCCGGCGGCATCGGCACTCTCGAGGAATTGGTCGAGCAGCTGACCTGGGCTCAGCTCGGTCGCCACGAAAAGCCGATCCTCATCGCCAACATCAATGGCTTCTGGCGCCCGCTCCTCTCGCTTCTCGCCCATATGCGCGAAAGCGGCTTTGTGCGGCCAGGGCTCGAGGTCAAATATCTGGTCGCCGAACGCATCGAGGACGCGCTCGAGATGCTGTTGGCCGCGGCGCGCATGGAAGCACCCCTGGATGAAGAAGGGCGCGACATCATTCGGCATATGTGAGGCCGCTCGACCGTTGCCGGCAGGACTGCTTCAACTTCGGATCACGCTCTGCGCTTCGCACTCGCCACGATTTCGGCGAGTGAGGTCACCTCATCCATATGGCCCCCGAGCGTCTTGTAGGCTTCGCGCGGCATGGTGAACTCGATCGGCGCCACCAGGGCAGGTGTCGGCACCGAGCCGAAGGCATTGCGCGGCAGCTGCGTCACGTCGACCATGACGGTGATCCCTCCGCCCGGCCACAGATAAACCGGTGTTCCGCCCATCGTCACCCGCACGCCGAGATCATGGATCGAGCGGGTGAGGAGCACCGGATTCTCCGTGACGCCGGCTCGCAACGACCCGCCCGCCCCCGCCATGAAGAGCACGGAGGCAAGCGCCGGCTCGCAATTCTCCCCGATCCGCTCGACCACCTTGGCGACGGCGGGCGGCATCGGCGCCGGCACCGGACGCAAAGCTTCATCGAGCACGCAGAAAAGCGCGTCCTCGCCCGTCGTCGACGTGAAGAGAAGACGAAGCCCGGGCCAGGCGAGCTTGGGATCGATCGATTGAATGAGCGAGAGCGGATCGGTGATCGCCGTGCCGCCCCAACCCGTGCCGGGCTCGGCCACCTGAAAGATGCGGCCCGGTGTGGATTTGCGGCCGCGAACGCGCACGCCGCTCGGACGCATGCCGAGGAATTTGCCGGCCTGATGCTCGGAAAGCACGCCGGTGATGTGGTCGTCCACCACGATCACCTCGTCGACTTCTCCATGCCATTGGCGCGCGAAGATGCCGATCGTCGCCGAGCCGCAGCCGACGCGCATGCGCTCTTCCTTGACCCCGTTGACGATCGGCGCGGCGCCGGCCTGGAGAACGACGCTGGCGCCGCCGTCGATCGTCATTTCCACGGCTTCGCAATTGCATAGCGCGAGGAGCGCGTCGCAAGTGACATTGCCCTCCGCCTTGCTGCCGCCGGTGAGGTGGCGCACCCCGCCGAGCGCAAGCATCTGGGAGCCATATTCGGCGGTGGTGACATGGCCGACCTGCTCACCGCGAACGCGCACGGGCGCCGATTCCGGACCGAGGTGACGGTCCGTATCGATCTTCGCCTTGACGCCGCAATAGCTGAAGATGCCCTCCGTCACGACGGTGACCGTGTCGACGCCTTCATAGTCTCCGGAGACGATGAAAGGCGCGGGCTTGTAGTCGGGATAGGTGGTTCCGGCCCCGATGCCGGTGATCAAGGCGTCCTCCTGCAGCAGCAGGCCGCCATCCCAATCGGCAGCGGCATCAAGAAAAGGCCGCACGCTCCCACCCTCGGCAGCGACGCGCCGCGTCAGCACGATCGGATCGGTGCGCACGAGGCGCCCGTCCTCATTGGCATACCGCGAGCAGGCACCCGCCCTCCCCGGCCGGATGCGGCAGAGAACCGGGCAGGCGTGGCAGCGCACGATGCCTTCATCGCCTTCCTCGCGGGCGCCGAATTTCTCGGTCTGGTCGCGGAACGCGTTCATCCTTCAGATCTCCAACGCGACGCCGGCGGCTTCGAGCGCCGCGCGGACACGGTGCGGGAGCGCCGGAATCTCACGGATCGAGACGCCGGTCGCATGGCGGATCGCGCCGAGGATGGCGGGCGCCGCGGGGACGAGGGCCGGCTCTCCGACGCCCTTGGCGCCAAAGGGGCCAAGCGGCTCCGGAGACTCGACGAGGATGATGTCGATCGGGGGAACATCGCCGAAGCTCGGGATAAGATAATCGTGCAGGTTCTCGGTCCGCCCGGGGACGTATTCTTCCATGAGCGCTAGCCCGATGCCTTGCGCGATCCCGCCATGGATTTGGCCTTCGACCAAGGTCGGGTTGATGGCCCGCCCGACGTCATGGGCCGCGACGAAATGGTCGAGCCGCACCGTGCCCAAGCCCATGTCGACGTCGAGCGCCACGATCTGGGCCGCAAAGCCGTAGGTCGCGTAAGGCACGCCCTGCCCCTTCACGTCGAGAGGCTCGGTCGGCGGGTCGAAATCCCCCACGCCTTCGAAGACGACGCCGTCGTGGCCGCTCGGCCAGGAGGCAAGATCGATGACCGAGCTTTCGCCCTTCACATCGACCGTGAGACGCGAGCCTTGAAGTGAAAGTCGCGCGTCCGGCCCGGCATTGGTGTGCCGCAAGATTTCCGCCCGCAAGGCAAGCGCCGCATTCTCGGCGGCCTTGCCGGAGACGAAGGTCTGGCGCGAGGCCGAGGATTTGCCGGCGTCGGCCGTCCGGTCGGTGTCTCCGCTGACGAGCGTGAAGACTGTGACCGGCAATCCGAGAGCGTCGGCGGCGATCTGCGTCAGCACCGTCGTCGAGCCTTGCCCGATGTCGACCGCGCCGTTGAAGAAGGTGAGCTTTCCTTCACGGGTCACGGTGAGGCGCATGCGCGAAGGGTTCGAAAGCGCGGTATTGCCGATCCCGTACCACATGCAGGCGATGCCGACGCCGCGGCGCATGACGGCGCGCTTCGCGTTGAGCGTCCGAGCCTCATCGAGCATCCGTTTCCAATTCGGGCGCAGCGCCTCGAGACAGCGATCGAGGCCGACGCTTGCTTGCAATACTTGCCCGGTCGCCGTCTCGTCCGCCACCCGCAAGGCGTTGAGCAACCGGAATTCGAGCCGGTCGAGCCCGCATTTCTCGGCGAGCTCGTCATAGAGCGCTTCATGGGCGATCGCGGCCTGCGGCACGCCAAAACCGCGAAAGGCGCCGGCGATCGGCCCGTTACTGTAGATGGCGCGCGCACGATTGAGCACATTCGGCACCCGATAAGGCCCTGTCCCGTGCACCGGCACCCGCCCCGCGACGGTCGGCCCCCATGACGCATAGGCGCCCGTGTCGAAATCCGCCTCCATGGCATAAGCGGTGATCCGCCCTTCGGCATCGCAAGCAGCGCGTGCCGAAATGGCGGAGGGATGGCGCTTCGTCGTCGCGGCCATGGATTCGGGGCGTGTGTAGACCGAGCGGACAGGCACGCCCATCTGCCAGGCCGCGATGGCGAGCATGGGCTGCAAGGAGACATCGAGCTTGCCCCCGAAGCCTCCCCCGCATGCCGAGGGAACGATCCGAACATCGCCGGGCTCGACGCCGAGAACGCGCGCGACCTCGTCGCGGCTCATGTAAGGGGCTTGGGTCGAGGCAAAGACCTCGACGCGATCGCCGACGCGCCGCGCGAAGCCAGCCTCGGGCTCGATATAGGCGTGCTCGACGAAGCCCGTCGAGAACACACCTTCCGCCACATGGGCCGAACCATGAAAAGCGCTATCGACGTCTCCCTTCTCGACCCAGCCGCGCACGAGCACATTGTCCGGGCGTGAGACATGCACCGCATGGGCATTGGGCGAGAGCGCGGCTTCGAGCCCGATGAGCGCCTCGAGCGGCTCCCAGCGGATCGGAAAGCGGGCGACATCGAAGCCGTCGATCGCGGCGCGCTCGCCGATGATGGCCGCCACGGCCTCCCCACGGTATCGCGTCTCGCCTTCAGCGAACACGGGCTGATCCTTCATATCGGGAAAGATGCCGAAGGAATTCTCGCCCGGCACATCCGCGGCGGTGAGCACGCGGAAAATCCCCGGCTCGTTCGACACGAAGGCGCCAAGATCGCCGATGCTGAAGCGTGCGCGCGCATGAGGCGAGCGAATGGCCCGGAGCCAGAGCGCGTCTTGCGGAGCCTTGTCCGCACCATAGGTCTCGCTGCCGTCGAGCTTGGGAAGGCCGTCGAGGCGCGCCACCCTGGCCCCAACCGCGACGGCGCTTGTCGCCGGACGCGTCTCGTACGCCGTAGCGACCGCCGGCGAGGCGTCTCCATCTCCTGTCGGCAAGAGGACATCTTCCGCCAGCCCTTCATCGGGCTCGAGGAAGCGTTGAGCGTCGAGCACGGCCTCGCAAATCTTGAGATAGCCCGTGCAACGGCACAGCACGCCGCCGAGCGCGGCCTCGATCATGGGGAGGCTCAGCTTCTCGACACGGCGCAAGAGATCGAGCGAAGCCATCAACATGCCGGGGGTGCAGATGCCGCATTGGGCGGCGCCGTGATGATGAAACGAGCGCTGCAGCGCCCGCCCGATCGGATCGTTCGCGATGCCCTCGATGGTCTGCACCCGCCTGCCCTCGAGCTGCGCCGCCGCAACGAGGCAGGCGCAGGCCTGCTCCTCGTCGATGAGCACGGTGCAGGCGCCGCAATCGCCGGCGTCGCAGCCGACCTTGGTGCCGGTGAGGCCGAGCTCCTCGCGCAGCAGGCGCGACAAACGCATATCGGGACGCGCGGCGACCTCGACCTTCTTGTCGTTGACGGTGAGCACGACCGCGCCCGTGAATTCTTCAGGCGTCATGCCGCGACCCTCCCGGCTCGCGGCTCAATGAAAGCGGCGAGCGCGCGCCGCACCAGGATACGCGCGGCGTCCCGCCGATAATGCGCGCTGGCGCGCACATCATCGAGCGGCGCCAAGACCGAAAACAGCCCAGGCGTGACACGCTCGAGAAGCGAGAGGTCAAGCCTCTCTCCGCGCAGCTCCGCTTCGAGCGCGGCGAGGCGCGTGGGCACGGCCGATGCGGCCCCGACCGTGATGCGGATATCGGCAATGCTTCCGTCCGCGGCCTCATCGAGGAGCATGGCGACCGATACGATCGAGATCACGAGATGGGAGCGCGCGCCGAGCTTCAAGAAAAGCGAGCGCGAAGTCGCGTGATGGGCCGGAACGCGGATCGCGACGACGAGCTCGTCGCCGGCAAGATCGGTGTGTCGGTTTCCGCGAATGAAGGTCGCGAGCGGCAGGCGACGCTCGCCGCGCACAGAGGCGATCTCGACCTCCGCATCGAGCGCCAGCAAGGGGGGCACACCATCCGCCGCCGGAGAGGCGTTGACGATATTGCCGCCGAGCGTCCCGCGATTTTGGATCTGCAAGCCTCCGATCTGAAGCGCGGCTCGTTTGAGCGCATCGAAGGCGGCGGGCAGCCGCGTCGCAACGATATCGGTCCAGCTCGTGGCGGCGCCGATCGAAAGCGCCCGCCCGTCCCGCCGCATGCCCTTGAGTTCCGGGATCTGCGTGATGTCGAGGAAATCGCGTGGGAAACTCTCGAGCCAAGCCTGTTTGCCGGCCCGCGTCGGGTAGATGTCGGTGCCGCCCGCGAGGACCGTGAGCGGATGAGCCGAGCGGCCCTTGCCGGAACGGGCAGCCTGCGCAAGCGTCGTGAGCGCCGACTTCAACGAGGCTGGACGCAGATAGATCGGCATCGCCTCATGCTCCCGTCCTGGCCGTTTCTTCCGCCATCGAAACCAGCCCTATCCGAAGGCATCTCGGGAAAGTTGCTCTCGAGCCTTTCGCGTCTTGTGCCTCCCGGCCTCAGGCAACCTTGAGCTTCTTCTGCAAGCTCGAGGAAGAGGTGGTGTATTGGAAAAGGAGCTTCTTGTCGGGGTAGACGTAGCGATGCACCTTCTGGGCCGCGAGCGCCGCCTCGTGAAAACCGGACAGGATCAGCTTCAGCTTGCCGGCATAATGATTGATGTCGCCGATCGCGAATATTCCGGGCGTTGACGTCTCGAATTTCTCGGTATCGACCGGCACGAGATTTTCGTTGAGGTTGAGGCCCCAGTCGGCAATCGGACCGAGCTTCATGGTGAGCCCGAAGAAGGGGAGCATGGCGTCGCACTCGACCTCGAAGGTCGAGTTGTCGTCGCGGCGAATGACGGCGCCCTCGAGCTTCGGCGCGTTGCCCTTCAGCGCGACCACCTGGCCGAGATGCAGGTCCATCCGACCCGCCGCGACAAGCGCGCGCATCTGCTCGACCGAATGGGGAGCGGCGCGAAAGGCGTCGCGCCGGTGCAGGAGGGTGACGCGCTCGGCGACTTTGTGAAGGTTCAGCGTCCAATCGAGCGCCGAATCCCCGCCCCCCACGATCAGCACCTTGCGGCCGCGAAGATTCTCCATCCGGCGCACGGCATAGAAGACGCTTTCTCCCTCGAAGCCCTCGATCCCGGGGATCGGCGGCCGTTTCGGCTGAAACGACCCGCCACCCGCCGCCGCCACGATGCATTTGCACAAGAAGCTGGTGCCGGCATCCGTCACGAGCCTGAAGCGCGGCGCCTCGGGAGTGCCCAGCGTCTCTACGCTCACGACCATCTCGGAGAGATGAAACTTCGCTTCGAACGGCGCGATCTGCTTCAGCAAATTGTCGGTGAGGCCTTGGCCGGTGACGATCGGCATCCCCGGAATGTCGTAGATCGGCTTCTCAGGATAGAGCTCGGCGCATTGGCCGCCGGCCTTGTCGAGAATGTCGACCACATGGCACTTGATGTCGAGAAGGCCGAGCTCGAACACCGCGAACAGGCCGCAAGGTCCAGCACCGATGACGACCACATCGGTCTCATGCGCGGCGCCCAGACCGGCCTCATCCACGGAAGGCTTCACCATTAGCATCCGTCAATCTCCATCCGGGTCGAAATCATTCGTATACGAATGAATAGCAAATCCTCGAACTGCCTGCAATGACCCGTAGATAAGGCTTGTGCGCGATGGAGGGAAGCTCGGACATGGGCAGCAAGGCGCGCATCCGAGGCATGAGAGCTACGGTACGCATAATCGTCGCCCAAATCGGAGCGGGTCATGCCGTCGAGGAAATTCTGGCCGACGACTCTTAGCTTGAGCGAAGACGTCATGCTGGCGCTACGCCATGCCGCGTGGCGTGGCGTGGCGTGGCGTGGCGAGCCGAGGCGGACGCGTTGTGTATTGTCATTGCGAACTGAAGGATAAGATGGGCGGTTCTTGAACGAATCCGCATGCCAACAGCTTTTTCAGCCTGGGAAGGCGCCACCCCGCCCGAGCATCAGGGCTACACGATCCTGCCCAACAGCGAGATGAGGCGGCGCTGCTCGCTCGGTGATAGCGGGGCGAGGGTCGCCGTGGTCGCTGCGCGCGCCTTGTCGATGAGGCGCGCGACAAGCGCTAGCCCCTCCCCGCTCAGGCGAAGGCGGACGCGCCGCTTATCGATAGGGTCCTGGGCGCGCTCGATGAGGCCGCGCTCGATGAGGCGCGTCACCACGCCCTTCGTCGTCGCCGGGTCCATTCCGGTGAGCCTGCCGAGATGGTTTTGCGAGAGCTCTTTGGATTCACCGAGCTTGACGAGGGCGGCGAACTGGGTCGGGGTCGGCCCGTCCTCGCCCATCTCCGCAATGAAGATCGCGACGTGGCGCTGATGCGCGCGGCGCAGCAAATGGCCGATCTGCGCCTCGAGCCGATAGGTTTCGGAACGAGGCGGCATCGCCTACATCCGGCTCGGCAAATAGGTCGCGATGATCGGGAGCGCGATCAGGATCACGAGGCGAAGCATGTCGGCGATGATGAACGGAATGACGCCCTTGAAGATAGTTGCGAATTTCACGTCCTTCACGACGCTCTTGATGACGAAGACGTTCATGCCGACCGGAGGGTGGATGAGGCCGAGCTCGACCGTCATCACGATGATCACCCCGAACCAGATGGGATCGAAGCCAAGCGACGTCACCACCGGGAAGATGATGGGCACGGTGAGGATGATCATCGCCATGGCGTCCATCAGGCAGCCGAGCACGAGATACATGAGCATGATCAGCGCGAGCACGCCGTAAGGGCCAAGCCCAAGACCCGTCATGAACTCGGTGACCTTTTGCGGCACCTGCGTGACGGTGAGAAAATAGCCGAAGAGGAGTGCGCCGATCAGCACGGTGAACACGGCGGCGGCCGTGCGCGTCGCTTGCAACAGCGAGGCGCGGATTTCGGCACGCGAGAGCCGCCCGCGCGCGACGCCGAGGAGGAAGGCGCCTCCGGCCCCGACGCCGCCCGCCTCGGTGGGCGTGAAAATTCCCCCGTAAAGCCCACCGACGACGAAGACGAACAACAGTAGGGGCGCCCAGACATCGCGCAACCCCGCGAGGCGTTCCCGCCACTCGCTCTTCGGCCCGGCCGGAAGAAATCCCGGACGCACAGCGCCGATCACGCCGATCGTCGCAATGTGCATCGAGATGGCGAGAAGCCCTGGCAATATTCCGGCGACGAAGAGCTTGCCGATGTCTTGCTGGGTGATGATGCCGTAAACGGCTAGCACGGTCGAGGGCGGCAGCATGGCACCGAGCGTGCCGCCGGCGGCGATCACCCCCGTGGCGAAGGATTGCGGATAGCCGTAGCGGCGCATCTCGGGATAGGCGACGGAGGAGAAGGTCGCGGCAGTCGCCACGGAGGAGCCGGAAATCGCGGCAAACCCCGCGCAGGCCGCGATCGTCGCGACCCCGAGCCCACCCTTGCGATGGCCGACGAATGTGTTCGCCGCACGGAATAATTCGCTGCTGATGCCCGAAGTCGAGACGAACGCGCCCATCAGCAGGAACATCGGGATCACGCCGAAGGTGTAGTCAGTGACGGTGCGCATCGAGGTTTGGCCGATGAGCTTCAAGGCGGGTCCCGAACCGACGAGATAGCCAAATCCGGTAACGCCGACGAGCCCCATGGCCATGCCGACCGGGACGCGAAGCAGCATGAGCGCGAAAAGAACGATGAAGCCAATGACGGCTACGCTGTCGGCGCTCATGGGCGAAGGGCCCGTTCATCTAGATAGGTCAGGGGCTTGCCCGCAAGGGGGACACACGTGCAGAGGGTCATTCGACGGGCTTCAACGGCACGCGGCTGAAGCTGCCGGGCTGGAAGATCAGGCGCCATGTCCTGATCGCGATCAGGAGAACGGCCGATACATCCCCCACCCAGGCGACCGCGAAGAACGGCCAGGTCGGCAGATGCAGATCATAGGTGAGCACATTATCGGCTCGCGTCTGCGCTACCTTGTCGAACAACGTCGCCGTCTGCACCGTCACCACGAACAGAAGAACGAGGGTGGCGAAGATGTCGATGGCTCGTTGATATTTCGGGGAGGCCGCCGACCAGACGAGATCGACCGTGATATGCGTGCCGCGATAGCTCGTCGCCGCGATGCCCCAGAAGATCAGGATCCCGAGCAGCAACCGGCCGAAATCATAGCTGTCGGGGATCGAGGTCGAGAAGAATTTCCGCAACAGCACCGAGATGAAGGTATCGGCGGCGACAAGGCCGACGAAGATCGCGGCGAGAAGCTCGATGCCGTCGATGAAACGATCCATGAGGCCACGCGGGGGTGCGCTCGCGGCCGCCGCGTCGACGGACTTCTCGTCAGAGAGGGGCCGCGGTCCCGCCATGGCTCGTCCGGATCGAGGACGCTTGACGCGAGCGCTCTAATAACCGGCCTTGTATTTTTCGAGCGTCGCCGTGAGATCGGCGAAAGCCTTGTCGGGATCAACTCCGGCCTTCTTCGCGCCTTCGGCCCATTTCGCCTTCAAGGGCTCGGTCGCTTTTCTCCAGGCGTCCACCTGCTCGCTTGTGAGCTGATAGACGTCATGGCCAGCCTCGGCCCTCACCCTGTCTCGTCCGGCATGCTCGAAATCGGCCCAGGGGCTCGCGAAACGCTGCGCCCACTCGGTGCTGCAATGATCGTCGATCACCTTCTTTTGCGCGGGCGACATGTCGTCATAGGTCTTCTTGTTCATCACCCACACGAAGTCCGAGACATAGAGCGGCGCGTCCATGTGGAATTTCACCACCTTGTCGATGCCGAAGAGCACGAGCGAACCCCAGGGAAATGTGATCGCGTCGGCAACGCCGCGCTCGAGCGCATCGCGCGATTCGGGCGCGGAGGCTTGCACATTGGTGCCGCCGAGCGAGACGACCAAGGCGCCGATCGTGGCATTGGCCGGCCTGACCTTCAAGCCGCTGATGTCGGAAGGAAGGAGGATTTTCTTGTGAGCGTGGATGCCGCTGGGGTCATGCACGAAGGCGAAACAATAGTGCACATCCTTCATCTCTTGGGCCGCATAGGGACGATACCAGGCGTCGAGCGCGGCCGAGCCGGTATGAGCGTCCGAGATGAGGAAGGGCAATTCTCCCGCTGCGATAACGGGGAAACGGCCCGGCTGATAGCCGGGGTTGACGTAGGAGAAGTCGGCAATGCCGTCACGCGCCATGTCGTAATGGTCGAATGCCTTCCCCAATTGCTCGGAAGGAAAGACGAGGTAGTTGATCGAGCCGTTGGATGCCTTCTTCACATCCTCGGCCCAATCCTGGATCGCCTTCTGCAGCGGGTGTGAGGCCGGCACCCAATGGGAAAGCTTGAGCGTCACCGGCTTGTCCTGCGCCCAAGCGGGCACGGCCGAAGCGGGCACGGCCGCGACGAGCAGGGCCGCCATGGCGGCTGCAAATGTCTTCATTGGCCTCATCCTCCCTCGGTCGCGCCGTCCTTTGTCGCATCTTGGCGCGCCGGCTTTTGCCGGAGATTTCTCGTATCGGCAGCAAGCGCGCGGCGTCAAGCTCGGCGCCTTCAGGAGAGGCCCTGCCATCGTCGTTCCACTCACTCTCGCGGGCTTGTTCTCGTGCTTTCGCAACCTCATTTCACGTAAGGCATGCCGACGTAATTCTCGGCGAGGCTTTGCGCCGCCGCGCGCGAGCTCACGACATAGTCGAGCTGCGAGCGCTGGAGCTTCTGGCCGAAGCCGTCCTCATCGGGAAATTTGTGCAGCATCGAGGTCATGAACCAGGAAAAATGCTCGGCGCGCCACACCCGTTGCAGGCAGGTCGCCGAATAGCCGTCGAGGAGATCGGTCCGGTTCTCACGGTAAAAAGCGCTGAGCGCCTCTGACAGGACACGCACATCGGCGACGGCGAGGTTCATGCCCTTGGCCCCCGTCGGCGGCACGATATGGGCGGCATCGCCCGCGAGGAACAGCCGGCCGTGACGCATCGGCTCGGTAACGAAGCTGCGCATGCCCGTGACGCCCTTCTCCAGCACCGTGCCTTCATGGACCGTGTCGCCCGCGGCGGTGCGCAGCCGCCGGTGCAGCTCTTCCCAAATGCGGGCATCCGGCCAAAGCTCGAGATTCTCATCGGGCCGGCATTGCAGATAAAGCCGCGCGACCTCATGCGAGCGCATGCTCGAGAGAGCAAAGCCCCGAGGGTGGTTGACGTAGATCACCTCTTCGGATGCCGGCTCCGCCTTCGCAAGGATGCCGAGCCAGGCGAAGGGATAGACGCGATCGTAAACCGTAATCGAGCCTTGCGGAATGGACGGCCGGCAGATGCCGTGAAATCCATCGCAGCCCGCGATGAAGTCGCAGGCGATTTCGCCTTGCTCTCCCGCCCGTGTGAAGGTGATGCGCGCCCGCTCGTCCTCGAAATCGTGAACGGCGGCATTCTCGGCCTCGAACAGGATCGCGCCCTTGTCCTCGAGACGCTGCGCGATCAGATCCTTCACCACCTCCTGCTGGCCGTAGACGGTGATCACCTTGCCGCCCGTCAGTTCCTTGAGATCAAGGCGGTGGCGATGCTCGCCGATCTGGATCTGGATGCCCTCATGCACGAGGCCTTCTCGTCGAAGCCGGGTATCGAGGCCGGCTTCGCGCAAGATGTCGACGCTGCCCTGCTCGAGCACGCCCGCGCGCACGCGATTCTCGACGTAGGCGCGGCTTCGTGCCTCGACCACGATCGAGTCGATGCCGTGAAGGTGCAAGAGATGCGACAGCAGCAATCCCGCCGGCCCCGCTCCGACGATGCCGACTTGTGTGCGTTCGCGCATTCGTTTCCCTCCTGCCGCTTCTCGCGTCAGGTAGAATGAATTTTCAGCCTTGCATCAAGCGGGTGGTTGGATGGTAGGAAGGCGGTCATCGAAGCGTCAAGGCGCTGCGCGCATCGCGAGACGAGCCGGGGATGACAGTCAAGGAACGACCGGTATTGAATCCAATTCGCCCGCTTGACGGCGCGCACCGACGCGCCATAGTCCAATTCCTCGCGGAGAAAACGCGGTTGCCGACATGAAAGTTAAGGTTTTGTTGATTGCGCTGGCCGTAGCCGCGGTGAGCGGCTGCGTGCCGGTCCTCCAATCGGGCCTGCCCGACCCGAAGCTCACCGAGCGCGACAAGCTGATGATGGCGCGTGCCGAACCCGACGAATGGAGCATCCCCGATGTCCGCAGCAAGGTCCGGTATTCGACACATGAGATGCCGGGCACGATCGTCGTCGATACCGGCAGCCGACATCTATATTACGTTCTGCCCCGCGGCGAAGCGATCGAATATCGGATTGCGACCGGCGCCGAGGCTTATGGCTGGACCGGCCGGGCCGTGGTTGGTCAGATGAAGGAATGGCCGACCTGGATGCCGACCGCATCGATTATGGAGCGTTGGCCACAGTTCAAAGTCTATCTTAAGCACGGCCCGCTGGAGGGCCGGTGGGACAATCCGCTCGGCGCCCGCGCGCTCTATCTCTTTCAGGGCGATCATGACACGCTCTATCGCATCCACGGCACCAACGAGCCCGCCGAGATCGGCCAAGCCGTGTCATCCGGTTGCATCCGCATGCGCAACTTCGATGCGATCGACCTCTATCAGCGGGTGCATATCGGCACTCCGGTCGTGGTGATCTAGACTAATCGCGTAGATCTCGCGACCTTACACCTGACCCGGATCTCGATGGAAGAGTGGTCGGCGGAACCGCGTATTTCGGCTCCAAGATTTCCTTGGTCGGACGACCGCTTCGCCGCGCAGCGTGAGACTCGCCGAAACCCGTTCTCCTTCATAAGATTACGATCGGCGTGTAGTTTGTCATTGGGTGCCGCCTGGAGGGCTTATCGAATGCTTGGCCGCCTCATCCTTTCGCTCGTAGGTGTTGCTCTTTCAATTTTGATTGGCTCAGCCGCTCAGGCCGCTCTTTTGATCGAAATAGACAAGTCAACGCAGCAGATGACCGTCACGCTCAATGACGAGCGGCTTTACACCTGGCCTGTGTCGACCGGAACCGAAGAGTATGACACACCAACCGGCAGCTTCGCGCCATTCCGTATGGAAATCGACCATCGCAGCGACGAATGGGACAATGCGCCAATGCCCTATTCGATCTTCTTCACGGATACCGGGGTCGCCGTGCATGGCACCTACGAGCGACGGTCCCTAGGGCGTGCCGTATCACATGGCTGCGTGCGGTTGTCGGTCAAAAATGCTGCCACGCTGTGGAAGCTCGTCAAACAGGAGAAAATGGCGAATACCTCGATCATGGTGAGCGGAGACGTTTCAGATGAGGGTCCGTCCAGGGAAACGCGTTCTCCTCTTTACTGAAACGCGCGCGCCGCCAGCCGCTCAAGCAAGAGCCCGACCTTCTCCTCGCTACCGCTTACATGCCCTAAGTTAGGAGCATCCGCGTCGAACCCTTCAACCGTCCATTTTGGCATAAGCCAAATCCTCTCTTCGCCAAGCTACCATGCGAAAAATGGGGGTGGCGAGCACGTTACGATGTGGCATCGAGATCTCGCAAGACATTGCGATGCTGTCTTATTGACGAGACGTGAGACCCTAATGAGATCAAAACAGATGGCAGTGTACAAGAACTGGCCCCATTGGTGGCTATCATGAAGAGCTATCGCATCGCCGCGATCGGTGGTGACGGCATTGGTCCCGAGGTCATCGCGGCGGGCCTCGAAGCCCTCGAGGTTTGCGCCAAGCGCGATGGGGGGTTTCGTTTCGACGTCAAGAACTTCGACTGGGGCTCCGACCGTTACAAGCGCCATGGCTTGCTGATGCCGGCAGGTGGGGTCGATGAGCTTCGCGTCTTCGATGCCATCTATTTCGGCGCGGTCGGCGCGCCGGACGTGCCGGATCACGTCACGCTCTGGGGCTTGCGGCTCGCCATCTGTCAGGGCCTCGACCAATACGCCAATGTGCGCCCGACACGTATCCTTCCCGGCATCACCGGGCCGCTACGAAATGTTTCGGCAAAAGACCTTGATTGGGTCATCGTGCGCGAGAATTCCGAGGGGGAATATGCGGGCCAGGGTGGCCGTTCGCATAAGGGCTTGCCCGAGGAAGTCGCGACGGAGGTCGCGATCTTCACCCGCGCGGGCGTCGCACGCATCATGCGCTTTGCCTTCGCGCTCGCGAGCTCACGCCCGCGAAAGCATCTCACCGTGGTAACGAAATCGAATGCCCAACGCCATGGGATGGTGCTTTGGGACGAGATCGCGGCCGAGGTCGCGGCGGATTTCCCCGATGTCGCCATGGACAAGATGCTCGTCGACGCGATGACGATGCGCATGGTGCTGAAGCCGGAAACGCTCGACACCATCGTCGCCACCAATCTGCACGCCGATATCCTCTCAGATCTCGCGGCGGCACTCGCGGGATCGCTTGGCATCGCGCCGACCGCAAACCTCAACCCGGAGCGCAAATTCCCGTCGATGTTCGAGCCGATCCATGGCTCGGCCTTCGATATCGTCGGCAAGGGCATCGCCAACCCTATCGGCACCTTCTGGACCGGCGTGATGATGCTCGACCATCTCGGCGAGCCGCGCGCGGCCGAAAGGCTGATGCGCGCCATCGAGCGCGTGACGGCAGACCCCGCCACGCACACGCCCGACCTCGGCGGCAAGGCGACGACGCGTAAGGTCACCGATGCCGTCATCGCCGCGCTCATGGGCGACAATCTCTAGCATCGCCGCTCCACTCTCGCGGCGCCCGCCCGCAAGACGGGTGGACGCGCGGAGGAGGTGGCGGCATGATCCGCCAGACGCGACTAGGGCTGGCCGTGCCCGATCCCGTGCCGCCCAGGGAGGAAGGCCCGTATGGAGCCATGAATCGTGCGACGAATCCCGCAGCGCCCGCGGCAGCGCGCGTGAGCCGTTCGGGAAATACCGGGCGCGGCTTCAACGAGCTTCGCCTCGAGGGCGTGCGGCGCGACTTCGGCACGGTCAACGCGCTTCGTGACCTCACCCTGACCATCTCTCGCGGCCAGTTCGTCGCCCTTCTCGGCCCCTCCGGTTGCGGAAAGTCGACCGCGCTCAACTGCATCGCCGGCCTTCTTCCCGTCACGGGCGGGAGCATCTTCCTCGACGACAAGCGCATCGACACGATGCGCGCCGAGGAACGAGGCTTCGGCATGGTGTTCCAGAACTACGCACTTTTCCCCCATATGACGGTGCGCAAGAACATCGCGTTCGGCCTTCGTATGCGCAGTGTGCCCTCCGCCGAGGTCGAGCGTCGGGTCGAGGACGCGCTGCGGCTCGTGCGGCTCGCCGAGCATGCCGAGAAGCTTCCGGGGCAATTGTCCGGCGGCCAGCAACAGCGCGTCGCGATCGCGCGAGCCATCGTCATCGAGCCGCCGCTCGTCCTGATGGACGAGCCGCTCTCCAATCTCGATGCCAAGCTCAGGCTCGAGATGCGCCAGGAGATCCGCCGCATCCACACCCAGCTCGGCTCGACGACCATCTATGTCACGCATGACCAGGAAGAGGCGCTGTCGCTTGCCGACCGCATCGTCGTCCTGCGCGACGGCGTGATCCGCCAGGTTGGGACGCCGGCCGAGCTTTACGGCGCGCCGGCGCATCTCGATGTCGCCGATTTCATGGGCTATCGCAACCGGATCGAGGGAAAGCTTGTGCGCGACGAGGCCGGCCTCGCACGCGTCGACATTGATGGCGCCGCGATCCAAGGCTCGTTGCGCGGTGAGCCGAAGGGCGAGCGCGTCGTCGCCGCCATCCGGCCTGACGATCTCGTGCCGCTACGAGCGGGGCAAAGCGGCATCGCGGCGGTGGTCGAAGCCATCGAATATCGAGGGCGCGAATTCCATGGGCTTGCGCGCACGGCGGCCGGTGCCGAGTTGCATTTCTCCTCGCCCACGGCGATCGCGCTCGGCGCGACCGTGTCGCTTGCCGCCGATCCCGGGCAGGTGCTGATCTTCGACGCGGAGGACGCGTGAGCGCCCTCGCATCCGCCGCGCCGGTCCGGCAACCCAGGCCTTCGCTGCGGCTGCGACTCGCGGCATCCGGCATCGATGGGGTGACGCTCCTTCTTCTCCCTGCCGCCCTGTTCCTGATCGCGCTCTTCATCTACCCTTTCATCTACGGCTTCGTCCTTTCCTTCGAGCCGAAGCAAGGGGGGATGTTCGCCAATTACCAGCGCTTCTTCTCCGACCCGTTTTTCGCAAACACGGTCGGCACGACGATGAAGATCGCGCTCCCAGTGACGCTCCTCAATCTCGCGCTCGCGCTCCCGATCGCCTTTCGGGTGCGGCTCCTTCGCCGCCAGCGGCTGTTGACGACCTTCCTCGTGCTGCCGATCACGCTCGGCACGGTGCTCGTCGCCGAAGGCATGCTGTTCTATTTCGGGCCGCAAGGCTGGTTCAACCGGACCTTGATGACGCTCGGCCTCCTCTCGCAGCCGGTGAGGCTCGTGCACAACTATTGGGGCGTGCTGATCTCCCTCGTGATCACGGGCTTCCCCTTCACCTTCCTTCTCACCCTCTCCTACATCACCGGCATCGATCCTTCGCTCGAGCAGGCGGCGGCGACGCTCGGCGCCAGGGCCGCCGCGCGCTTCCGCCATATCTTCTGGCCCTTGCTGCTCCCTGGCCTCGCGATCACCTTCTGCCTCTCCTTCGTGCAGGCTTATTCGGTCTTTCCCTCGGCTGTGCTCGTCGGTGAGCCCGCCGCGGCCACACGGGTGATCTCGATCGCGGCCTATCAATCGGCCTTCGAGGATTATGATTATTCGATGGCTTCGGCCATCGCCATGATCATGGCAGCGACGCAGCTCGTCGTGGTGCTCATCGTCTTTGCCGGGCGCGCGCTTGTCTATCGCGGCCCTGTCGCTTCCGGCAAAGGGTGAGCGAGATGAGAAGCGCCTGACATGAACCGCTCGCTCACCGAACGGCTCTGGGCGACGGCGCTCTGGCTCCTCGTCGCTTTCTTCATCCTCAACCTCATCGCACTCATCGCAACCGTCATCACCTCGTCCTTCGCGACGAGGTGGCTCGGGACCTGGTTTCCCGCGGATTTCACGACGCGCTGGTATTTTTCCGCCTGGGACGAGTTCCAGCTCGGCGACGTCCTCACCGTGACCTTCGAGGTGGTGCTCGCGGTCGTGGCGCTCGCAGGCCTCCTCGGCGTGCCGGCCGCCTATGCGCTGGCGAGGCGGGATTTTCCGGGCAAGAAGCTCGTGATGCTGCTCTTCCTCTTGCCTCTTCTCGTGCCGCCGATCACCTACGGCATCCCGATGGCGACCGTGCTCTACAGGACCGGGCTCGGCGGCACCATGGCTGGTGTCATTCTCGCCAATCTCGTGCCGACGGTTCCCTTCGTCATCCTCGTCATGATCCCCTTCATCGAGCAGATTGATCCGCGCATCGAGGCGGCCGCGCGGGTCTTCGGCGCCGGCACCTTGCGCCTCTTCATCCATGTGCTCTTGCCGATCCTGATGCCTGGCGTGCTCGCAGCCCTCCTCCTCGTCCTGGTGCGCACCATCGGCATGTTCGAGCTGACGTTTCTCACGGCCGGCCCGACGAGCCAGACCCTCGTCGTCGCCCTTTATTATGCGGTGTTCGCCGCCGGCGTGCGCGCCGTGCAATCGATCGACGCCATGGCGGTGATCTACATGGCGACGACGCTCGTATGGCTCCTCATCGCGCTTCGCTTCGTCAACCCGACGCAGATCGTGGCGCGGGCGAAGCAGACGCGCTGAGCTTGCGCCGGCGCAGCGCACGGGCAGCCCCGACGCACAGGTAGCCCGCCGCAAGGAAGGCCACGAGCAAGAAGATGCCGTTTACCGCAAGACGCGAATAGCCGAGCGCCGCGGCATCGAGAAACGAATAAGGATAGCTCCCGATGAGCACGCCGCGCATGAGGACGTAGAGAAAATAGGCGACCGGAAAGCTGAGCCAATAGACCGGATCGATCCAGCGCAAATCGCCTTTCGGCACGAAGGCGATCCAATAGAGAAGGTAGAGCGGCGGCAGGACGTCGTGCAACAACTTGTCCGCGATGCCCGAAGGCATCCAATAGGGACGCAAGATGGTCGAGTAGATGATGCCGACCATGGCGATATAGACGAGGACGGCCGAGCGCGTTCCCGACCGGGCCAGGAAACCGCGCGAGGCTGGGCGAAGACAGGCGATGGTGAGCACGAGCGCGACGAGGATATTGGTCAATACGGTGAAGAAGCCGAAATAGACGATGAACCCATGCGCCACGGAAAAGCCGCGAGCGAGCGAAAAACCCATCGCAAGGCGAAGCTGCAGACCGAGCGCCAGCCATCCGAGCGCGGCTCCGGCACCCGCAAGAACCCGCTCCGCCGCCGAAGCCTTGCCCATGATCAGATCACCTTTCTCGATGTTACGCGGAAGGCTATCGGCGCCCATCGGAAGACTTGAATGGATAAGCGACGAGCGTGACGCTTTTTCGACCCTTCATGGGTCATGTGAGGTGCGGGCGAGCAAATCCTCGACTTCCTCTCGCCTTGGCGCGGACGCGGCGGAGCCTGGTTTCGTCACGCAAAGCGCGCCGCAAGCCGAAGCGAAGCGCGCGGCCTCCATGAGGTCCTTGCCTTCGCCGAGCGCGACCGCGAGCCCGGCGTTGAAACAGTCCCCTGCGGCGACCGTGCTGACGGGGGTGACCGCCAAGGGAGGGACGAAGCCCCCCGCTTCGCCGTTCTCCCCGGCTTTCGAGCGCGACACGAAGGCGCCGCGCGCACCCAAGGTCACGATCGCCGCGCGCACTCCCCTCGCGACGAGCTCGCGCGCGGCGCGACCTGCCTCCTCAACCGTGCCCGGCCGAAAGCCGAGAAGCGCCTCCGCTTCGGTTTCATTCGGCGTGATGACATCGATGAGCGGGTAAAGCGCGTCCGGCAAAGGCCCCGACGGAGCCGGCGCCGGATCGAGGACCACGATCACGCCGCGCTCTCGTGCCGCGCGCGCCGCCTCGAGGCAGGCCGCGACCGGTATCTCGAGCTGGAGCATCAGGACCTTGGCGCGCTCGAGCGCCCGCAGCCCCTCGCGCAGCTCCTGTGCGCCAAGGCGCATATTGGCGCCCGGGATGACCGTAATGGCGTTTCGCCCCTGCGCATCGACGCCGATGATGGCAAGCCCGGTCGCGTGCTCCGCGTCTCTTGTGGAGTGGCGTGTGGAGACGCCGAATTCGGCGAGGCGCCGCAAGGCGCGCTCACCGAAGGCGTCGTCGCCAATCCGCCCCACGAATTCCACCTTGGCGCCCAGACGGGACGCGGCCGCGGCCTGATTCGCTCCCTTGCCGCCGAGCTCCATCGCATAGCTCTCGCCCATCACGGTTTCACCGATGCGCGGCAGCGCCTCGCCATAGCTCGTGATGTCCGTATTGATGCTGCCAACCACCAGCACGCTCATTTAAGGGCTCCGGGATCTCATGGGGCCTATTTTTGCGCCCCTCGGACGCGATCAAATTACCGTGTGTTCCGGCAGGATAGGCGCGATCTTATTCCAAAGGACGAGGAATCTTGACGAAATTCGATCTTGCCGTCCGGGTTGAACGCACTACAGTCTCGGCTGAGAAGGCGCTCGCAGCCTAAGCGAATGCCCCGAGCCTTTCGCTCGCGGACATTCTCTTGGCGGCATCGAAAATAATTCCGGGAGGAAGCGATGAAGCATACCGATTGGCGCGTCTTTCGCGCACACCTGATGAAAGCCACGCTCTTTTTGGGCGCGGCTGTTCTCGCCTCTGCGGTCGGTTCGGCCGCGCAGGCGCAAAGCAAGGACCCGATCCGCATCGGCGTGATCTCGGAGGCGCAATCGGTCGCGGGCTCGTCGATTCCGCTCGGCGCGCAGCTCGCCGCCGACGAGATCAACGCGGCCGGCGGCGTCGACGGACGCAAGATCGAGATCGTCTCTTACGACAACCATTCTTCCTCGGCCGAATCGGTGCGCGCCTTCCAGCGCGCCGTGAACGAGGATCACGTGAACGCGGTGATCGCGAGCTACATCAGCGAGGTCGTGCTGGCGCTCGAGCCGTGGGCGGCACGCCTGAAGACCGTGATGATCACGCCCGGTGCGGCTTCCGACGTCATCACCCAGAATATCGCGAAGGATTACGAGCACAATAAATACACCTTCCACGGCTACCTCACCTCGACCGCCATCGCCCAATCTGTGTGCGACGCCGCCAAGGATCTTCTCGTCAAGGATCTGAAGATGAAAACGGCGGTGATCATGAGCGAGGACGCGGCGTGGACGACGCCGCTCGACGTGAGCTACGAAAAATGCCTCCCCGAGATCGGGATGAAAGTGCTCGATCACATCCGCTTTTCTCCTGACACGACCGATTTCACCCCGATCTTCAACAAGATCGAGGGGGAGAAGCCCGATGTCATGATCACGGGCATCTCGCATGTCGGCACCCAGCCGACGGTGCAATGGAAGAGCCAGCAGGTGCCGATCGCGATGCTCGGCGTCTCTTCGCAAGCGACGAACTCGACCTTCTGGAAGGACACGAACGGCGCGACCGAAGGCGTGCTCTTCAACGCGGTCTCCGGCCCCGATGTCGCGGTGACGCCCAAGACCTTGCCTTTCGTGAGCGCCTTCCAGAAGCGCTTCGGCAATTTCCCGTCCTATTGCGGCTACACCGCCTATGACGAGGTCTATTATCTCGCCGACGCCATTCATCGGGCCGGCACGACGGATTCCGACAAGCTCGTCGACGCCTTGGAGAAGACGGATTGGGTCGGCACCATCGGGCGCATCCAGTTCCTCGGGAAGGACACCCCCTACCCCCACGCGCTGAAGGTGGGCGAGGGCACGATCACCGGATTGATGCTGCAATGGCAGGACGGCAAGCAGGTCAATCTGTGGCCGCGTGAGGTTGCGAACGGGAAGTTGAAGTTCCCGCCCTTCATCAAGACCAACTGACCGACCCCATCGAGAAGGCCCCCGACCGACAGTTCGGGGGCCTTTCGCTTGTTTCGCCGAAACGGATTGCGAGCCACGCTCGGACCCTGATCAATGCTCTTTTGGCAAATTCTCATCGACGGCTTCGCCATCAGCGCGCTTTACGCGCTCGGCGCCACCGGCTTCACCTTGATATTCGGGGTGTCGGGCGTGCTCAACCTCTCCCATGGTGCGCTCATGGTCGCGGCCGTTGTCGCCGCCTGGGTCGCTGGCGGCGACCTCGGCGTCGGCAGCTATCTCGGCGCGAGCATCGGCGTGCTCGTCGGGCTCGCCTTGACCATGCTTACCTATTTCGTGGTGGTGCGCCCGCTCCAGCAATCGCGCAAGATCCGAGAGCAGGAAAAGGAGATCTTCATTCTCACGGCGACCTTGCTCTGGGGCATCATGATCCAGGAGCTCATCGCCTATCTCTACACCAACAACGCCAAGACGGTGCTGCCGATCGTCGAGGGCGTGGTGATGATCGTGGGCGTGCGCACGCCGGCGAATGAAATCTTCACCGCCGTGATCTGCTGGCTGGTGATCGGGCTGTTGTGGCTCCTCGTCAATCGCACGCGGGCCGGCAAGGCGGTGCTCGCCGCGTCGATGAACGCGCGCGGCGTCACGCTGCTCGGCATCGAGCTTTCCTACGTCTATATCGCCGTGTGGGCGATCTACGGCGTGCTCGTCGGCATCGCTGGCGTGCTGCTCGGCATGTTCCTCGGCGTTTCCTCCTATAGCGTCGGGCCGCTGACGGCGAGTGCCTTTTCGATCGTCGTCCTTGGCGGCCTCGGCAGCGTCTCGGGCTCCCTTATCGCCGCCTATGTGGTCGGCTATCTCGAGACGATGACCGCCTATCTCGTCTCGCCCGCTTATCGGACGATCCCGGCGCTTCTACTCCTCGTCTTCGTCATGTATGTGCGCCCCCGCGGCCTCCTCGGACGGCGCTAGGCTTCATGCGCAGCCGCTTCCGCAAGGCTCAAACCAAGGCGGCGCTCTCGTGTCGAGTGTCCGCAAGCGGGCCTCGCGCTTGCCGAAGCCGTCGACTTGCGATCGGCCGATCCCTGCCCGCGACAGCGAGCTCACGACTTATCGCGCGCCTCACCCCCGGTGATCTCGACGACGAGATTGTCGTTGTGAACGCGGCCGTATTCATCGATCGCGCGCACCTTCAAACAATGGGTTCCAGTTCCGAGATCGGCCGGCAACCGCGCCACGAAAATATGCGAGCAAGGCTCGGCCTTCACCCAGGGTTTTTTCGTCGCCTGGTTGCGCGCGTAAACCTCCTCGACGAAGGGATCGGGGCGCACATCGCGGGTCATCGAGATGGCCGACCCGTTGCCGATTCGGTACTCGACCGTCGAGCGCGGGCCGCCGTCGAAAAGGTTCACCACGACCTCGGTCGCGTAGACATTCTCTTGCGCGATCGGCGAACCGAGCAACTGGCCCATGCGAAAATCGCGATAGACCTCCTTTCGGTCGCGATGGAATCCGCTATCGAGCACGATGCGCATCTGGCGAGAGCTCGGCTCGTTCGCAGCTTGGAACCGCGTCGTGTAGCGGTTGCCCTCGACGCTCAGGATGTGGAAACCGTTCGGCGTGCCGTCGCGGCTGTCGGCAACCGCAATGCCGCGATGATCATAAGGGCCGCTCCACCAGGAGCCGCAAACGGCGGTCATGACGTGATGGTGATGTGGGGCTCCCCCGGCGAAGCCGTCCCCGGCCCCGAAATAATGATGCTCGGTCGTATTCGTGTGGCCGGAGAGCGAAACCGTGTTCGGGCGTCCCGACAACAGCTCGAGGAGCGCGGCCGTGTTCACCGTCGAGATCACCGGATCCTTCGGGCCGAGATGGGTGCGCAGCGGAATATGCATGCACACGACGAGGAGCTTGTCGGTCGGCACCTCTTTCAAGAGATTGCCGATGAAGCTGAGCTGCCTCTCGTCGAAGCGTCCTTCGTATTTGCCGCCCTCTTTGGGATTTGCGGGGTCCCCGCCGAGGTAATCGACGTTGTCGAGCATCAGGAAGACCGCCCCGCCGTATTCGAAGGCGTAGTAGTTGGGTCCGAAGATCCGCTTGAAGGTTTCGCGAGAGAGAGAGCGGTCTCGCGCCTCGAAGTTGAGGTCGTGATTGCCCCCGATGCTGTACCACGGAAGGCCGATCTGGCCGATGATGCGGTTATAGCGGCCGTAAAGGGAGAGATCATCGAACATCAGATCGCCCGTGGTGATGCCGAAGGCAGCCTTCATGCCGACGACGCCGTTGACGATGGCGTCACGGATGAAGCTCACCTCCACATCGCTTTCGGGCTGCGGATCGGCGAACATGATGACATCGAAGCTCGAGGCTTCCTCGGATTTCCTCAAAGGGAAATCGACCGATGCCGGAAGCGGACCCGTCGGGTCGATGCCGCGAAAATGCAGATTGAGCTCGGCGGGCGAGCCCTTCGGCTGATGGATGTAGAAGAAGCGTGGCAGATTGTTCTCATCGACGGGCACCGCATAACCCGTTGGCTTGATCACGAAGACCACCATGCCCTCTTCGATCGGCAAGGCGAAACGGCCTTCCCCGTCGGTCTTGGCGATCTCTCGTCCGTTCGAGACGAGCACGCCAGCGATCCCCGGGTCGCCCGGCTGCCTGTGGCCGGCGTGCGAACGGTCCTCGAAGACGATACCCGTCACCATCTCGCCGTTCGCCGCAACGCTTGGGGCTCCAGGCCACGTCGCCGCGGCAAGCGCGAGCGCTGTCGCTCCCGTGCCCTTCACAACCTCGCGACGCGAGACGCCAAGCTCGTTCTTGTCGGTCATGCTTCTCTCCTTCCGCTCCCCGGCCCCGCGGATGCGAGCGATCTCTATGCGACTTCTACCAAAGGTCGATGACATGAAGAGAGGTACCTCCTCGTGAAACCGGCAGCCACCCTTGCGGCGCGCGTCCTGTCGTCGCGCACCTTGTGGATCAGCCTCATCGTGGTCGCGCTCGCCTCGACGCTGCCGCTCTATGTGTCCGGATACATCCTCGGCCTTTTGACCATCGCCTATTATTTCGGCGTGTTCTCGATGGCCTGGGATCTCCTCTTCGGCTTCGCCAATGAGGTGAATTTCGGCCCGACCTTCCTGATCGGCCTTGGCGCCTATACGGCCGGCATTCTCGACAATCTCTACCAGCCGCCGATCTTCATCTGCCTCATCGCCGGCGCGATCGCCGCCGTCACGGGAGGCATCGTGCTGGCGCTGCCGGCCTTGCGGGTGCGCGGCCCGTATTTCGGCCTCACCACTCTCGTCGCCGTGCTCATGCTGCAGAACTTCGTGGTCGTCGCGGCGGGCCTGACGGGCGGCGAGATCGGCCTCACCGTGCCCGACGTGATCTCGACCGACGACAAGGTGAATTACTGGATCGCGCTCGGCTTCATGACGGTGAGCGGGCTCATCCTTTACGGGCTCGCACGCTCGCCCGTCGGCCTCATCCTGCAGGCGAGCGGCCAGGACGCCGTGCAGGCCGGCGCTCTCGGCTTCAACGTCACGAAACACAAGCTCGCCGCCTTCATCATCAGCGCCTTCTTCTCGGGCCTCGCCGGCGCCTTGCTCGTCTTCTACCTCGGGGCTGCTTCCGTCGGCACGTTCATCGACGTGACGGTCGGCGTGCAGGTGATCATCGGCGCGGTGCTCGGCGGCAGACGCACGATAATCGGCGCGGTACTCGGTGCCGTATTCCTGATCGGAGCCAATGAGGCGCTGCGCCCGCTCGGTGATCTTTCGACCTTCATCGTCTCCGCGATGGCGCTCGTCGTCGTTTTGTTGTTCCCGAGCGGCCTTCTCGGACTTTTAACGCGCACCAAGGAAGCCGTATGAACGCGTTGGCCAATAACGCCCACCTCGAGGTGACGGGCCTGACCAAGCGCTTCGGCGGCCTGGTCGCGGTCAAGGATATCGGCTTTTCCGTCAAGGGCGGGGAAATCCTCGGCCTCATCGGACCCAATGGTTCCGGCAAATCGACGGTGATGAAGCTGATCATGGGGATCGAGCGGCCCGACGCCGGCTCGGTGCGCATCAAGGGCGTCGAGGTGGCGGGCTGGCCCTCGCATCGGATCGCCCGCTTGGGCGCCGGCATGGTTTTCCAGCATTCGCGCCCGCTGCATCGGCAAACCGTGCTCGAGAACATCACGCTCGCGCTCTTGCCCGACAAGCTCGGCCGCCTCTTCCCGGATCCGGAAAGCGAGGCGCGGGCGCGGGCGATCGCCGAACGCGTCGGCCTTGCCCATGTGCTCGACCGACGCCCCGCGACCTTGCCCTTCGCCGACCTTCGCAAGATGGAGATCGCCAAGGCCATCGCACGCGACCCGCAGGTCGTGCTCGTGGACGAGCCCTTCGCGGGGCTCACCTCGCGCGAGACCGCGGCATTCTCGCGACTCGTCACCGATCTGCGCGACGATGGACGCGCCGTGCTCCTCGTCGATCACAATGTGAAGAGCGTCGCCGCGCTCGTCGACCGCGTCTTCGCCATGTATGTGGGCGAGCGCATCGCCGAGGGTAGCGCCGAGGAAGTGATGCGCGACGAGACCGTACGCCGCGTCTACCTCGGCGGCAGCATCGAGACCGCGGCTCGGCCGGAATCCTCCTTTCGCGACACCACCCCTTTCCTCGAGGTGGAAAACCTCAACGTCCTTTACGGGAAGGCGCAAGCGCTCGAGAACGTCTCGATCCATGTGCATCAGGGCGAATTCGTCTCGGTCGTCGGCCTCAACGGGGCGGGAAAGACCACCTTGTTCAACGCCATCTCGGGTCTTCTTCCCTATTCGGGCGAGATCCGCCGCGAGGGCAAGGCGCTCGGCGGCTTCACCCCCGCGACGATCGCGCGCGGCGGCATCGTGCAGTGCCCGGAGGGCCGCGAGCTCTTCGCCGATATGACGGTGCGCGAGAATCTCGATCTCGGCGGGCAGCATGCGGCACCCGAGGAGAGCAAGGAGCGCATGGAATGGCTCTTCGACCTCTTCCCGATCCTGGCGCAGCGGCAGGGCCAGACGGCGGGCACGCTTTCAGGCGGAGAGCAGCAGATGCTCACCATCGCGCGCGCGCTGATGATGAAGCCGCAACTCCTTATCCTCGATGAGCCGACGCTCGGGCTCGCGCCGGTGATCCTCGAGCAATTGTCGAAGGCGCTCGAGCGCCTGCGCCAGACGACACCGATCACCGTGCTGCTCGGCGAGCAAAACGTCACCTTCGCCTTGCCGCATGCCGATCGGGTTTACGTGCTCGAGCACGCCCGCATCGTCTGGGAGGGCGATCCAAGCCGTTTCGCCGCCGAGGCGGGCACCGGATATTTGTGAGGGCGCGCTGAAGGGCGGGCACCGGGTTCGGCGTGCTGCAAGGCCTTGGCGCCAAGCCGCTTCGGGGATCGCCTTCAGCGCGTTCACCCAATCTTGACTTGACGGTCTCGCGGGTTGGTGCCGTAAACCCGCCAGAAATATCAAGTTTCTGCACGGTTTGTGGTAAAATCCTAAGCCTGGGGAGTAACCTTACGCTCCCTCGCGTCGAAAAGCCTTCAAAGCATGAAACACCCCTGGCTCAAGCTTCATCTCTCGCTCGCGCTCTTTCTCTTCGGCGCGCAAGCGGCGCTTGCGCTCGAAAGCACGAAGGTGAAGACGCCGCATGCCGAGGTGACGCTCGTCTCCGAAGTGGACGCCGTCGAGCCCGGCAAGCCCTTCCGACTTGGCCTTCATTTCGCGCTCGCCAAGGGTTGGCACATCTATTGGGTGAACCCGGGAGAAGCCGGCGAGCCTCCCCATCTCGACCTCGCCTTGCCGCAAGGCGCCACGGCCTCGGGCTTCGCCTGGCCCACCCCGCTTCGCATCCCCGAAGGCCCGGCGATGACCTATTCCTACATCGGGGATGTGACCTTGCCCTTGACGGTGACGCCCGCGGCTTCGGGCGCGCCTTCGTCCTTTCCCGTCAAAGCCAAGGCGAGCTGGCTCATTTGCGAGAACATCTGTGTCCCCGAGGAAGGAGAATTCAGGCTGGACCTTCCGGTCGGCGCAGTCTCGACGCCTTCGCCGCAGGCGCCGCTCTTTGCCGCCGCGGATGAGCGGATACCTCAGCCCTCCCCTTTCGCGGCCAAGCTCTCTGCCGATGGCGTCTTATCGCTGAAGGGAGATGGGATATCGCCAAGCTCCGTGCGCGACGCCTGGTTCTTCCCTGAGAAATGGGACGTGATCGATGATGCCGCGCCTCAAAAGCTCGACGTCGGGGACGGAAATCTGTCCCTTTCGCTCAAACCCGCGAAGAGCTTCGATCCGAAGGCTTCCTTGCCGGGCGTATTGGTCCTCAGGGACGAGGGCGGCGCCGAGCGTTTCCTTCAGATCGGAGATAGGCCTCGAGAGGCAAGCGCTCTCGCCTCTCCTGCCGTCCCGGCGAAGATCGATCGACAGCCCGCCGCGACGGCGAGCTCGGCACCCGGCGAGGACGCCGATATCGGCGTCCTCACGATGCTGGCTTTCGCCTTTCTCGGCGGGCTCATCCTCAACCTGATGCCTTGCGTCTTCCCGATACTGGCGATCAAGGCCGTCGCGGTCGCGAAGCTTTCGGGCCATGAACGCGGCTCGGTGCGCACGCACGCCCTCTCCTACACGCTCGGCGTGCTCTTCGCCTTCGCCGGGCTTGGCATCTCGCTCCTCGCCTTCCGGACGGCCGGCTCTTTCGCCGGATGGGGCTTCCAATTCCAATCGCCGGTTTTCGTCGCCGCCATGGCCTTCCTCTTCACTCTCGTGGGCTTGAACCTTTCAGGCGTGTTCGAGATCGGCGGCAGCTTCTTCAACGCAGGCGGAAGTTTCGCGGCGCGTGGCGGGTCCATGGGCAGTTTCTTCACCGGGCTTCTCGCCGTGCTCGTGGCGACGCCTTGCACGGCTCCCTTCATGGGAGCGGCGATCGCGGCGGCCGTGACGGCGCCACCGGTCGCGATGATCGCCGTCTTCCTGATGATGGGGCTCGGCCTTGCCGCGCCTTACGCACTCATCGGTTTCGTGCCCGGTCTCGCACGCCTCTTGCCGAAGCCAGGCCCGTGGATGCTGATCTTGCGCCAGGCGCTCGCCTTCCCGATGTACGGCGCCTCGGCATGGCTCGTCTGGGTGATCAGCCAACAGGCGGGCTCCGACGGCGTCCTCGCGACGGTGACGGGGATCGTCCTCCTCGGCTTCGCTTCGTGGATCATCGGCGTGACGCAGATGCGCGAGGGGCGCCCGCTTTTCTTCGGCCGGGCGCTCGCAGGGCTCGCGGCGCTCGGCGCGCTCTTCATTCTTTACGATGTGATGACCGCGCCGAAACCCCCGGCTGCCGCCACGGTCGCGACAGGGGGAGAAAATCCTTATTCCGCCTCGCGCCTCGCGGCGCTTCGCGCCGAAGGGCGCCCGGTCTTCGTCAACATGACCGCCGCCTGGTGCGTCACCTGCCTCGTCAACGAACGCATCGCCCTTTCCTCGGACGCCGTGAAGCGGGCGTTCGCGGAGCGCAATGTCGCTTACCTCAAGGGCGATTGGACGCGCGCCGATCCGGCGATCTCCGATTTCCTGCGCGAGCATGGGCGTGACGGCGTGCCGCTCTACGTGCTCTTTCCGCCGAAGGGGGGAGATGGGGTTGTCCTGCCGCAAGTGCTCACCGCAAGCGCGGTGCTCGAGGTTCTCGACCGCTTCGGAAGCTGAACGAAAATGACCGTTCCGGCGCTCGCAACGCAACGCGAAAACTATCGAGCGTAACAGCGCAACCTTTTGCCCGGCAGCAGGTCATAGGGAGCTCGCCAATTGGGGAGGCCCGCGATTCTCTTCAGCCAGCCGTGGATTGCCGGGTGGGTCGCGGCGAAATCGTAGCCGCTTTCCTCCTTCGGAAATGATAGATAGCCGTGCATGGAAATATCCGCCACGGTCGGTCGGCTGCTCGCAACAAATGGGCGAAGCTGCAAGTGCCGATCGAGAATCCCAAGAACGTCGTCGAGCCGCTTGCCCAAGAAAGCGAGGACGTTTGGATCGGGGGACGGCGTAAAAGCACGCAGAAACCGGTAAGTCGCCATGTAGCTGGTAAGCTTGTGATTGTCCCAGAAGAGCCAACGCAAGATTTCGAAACGCTCATCATCGTCCTTGCCTTGATATTGGCCAAACCGTTCCGCCAGCCGCAGCAATATAGGTCCGGTTTGGGTAAGACGAACGCCAGAGTCCTCCAACACCGGAATTTCGCCCATCTCGTTGACGCTCTCGCGCCATTGCGCTGTCCGCGTAACACCACCGCCAAAATCGGTCCAAACCGGCTCGAATTCCTGACCGCAAAGCGTAAGCATGAGGGCGAGCTTGTAGCTGTTTCCGGACTCTGGAAAATAGTGCAATCGATAGGCAGACATTTTCGATACTCACGCCCCAAACCCGATGCGTAGCTTTTGGGAAGGGCTCGAAGTACGCAAGTCACGATCGGATTACATCGCCCTCGCAAGCCGCGCCGGTTGAGCCCAATGCATAGGACCAAACCCGAGGAGACGCGAAATGAATAATGCGGCCGAGCTTCTGAAGGAGCTGGTGTCGATCAATTCGGTCAATCCCGATCTTGTCCCGGGCGCCGCGGGGGAAATCGAGATCGCGGCCTTCTGCGCACAATGGCTCGAAGCGCGTGGTTTTGATGTACATCGCCTCGAGGAACGCAAGGGGCGCCCCTCCATTGTCGGCGTAGCCAAGGGGCGGGGCGGCGGCCGCTCACTGATGTTCAACGGCCACATCGATACGGTGACCCTCGCGGGCTATGACGGTGACCCGCTCCTGCCGAAGGTAGAGGGCGGGAAGATCCATGGCCGCGGCGCCTTCGACATGAAGAGCGGGGTCGCGGCCATGATGGTCGCGGCGGCGAAGGCCGCGAAACAAGGGCTTTCAGGCGACATCCTCGTCGCCTGCGTGGCGGATGAGGAATACGCGAGCCTCGGCACGGCGGAAGTAGCGCGCCATTTCAAGGCCGATGCCGCCGTCGTCACTGAGCCTAGCCATCTCGAGCTCACGCTCGCGCATAAGGGATTCGTCTGGTTCGACGTGATCGTCGAAGGGCGCGCGGCGCACGGGTCGCGGCCGGACATCGGCATCGATGCGATCACCAAGGCCGGCCATTTCCTCGTGGCGCTCGAGGCGCATGGCCAAAAGCTGCTCGCTGGAAAAGGCCATCCGGTGCTGCGCACCGGATCGGTGCATGCCTCGATCATCAAGGGCGGAGAGGAATTGTCGAGCTATCCCGCGACCTGCCGCATTTCGATCGAGCGGCGCACGATCCCCGAAGAGACGGGCGACAGCGTCGAAGAAGAGCTCAACGCCATCCTCCATGGCATCGCGCGCAAGGTCCCCGATTTCCGCTATTCGCTGGAACGAGGCCTTAATCGCGTGCCCTTCGAGGCCAAGACCGACGAACCCATCGTCGCCTGTGTTCGCAAGCATGCGACCAAGGCGCTCGGTCACACGCCGAAAATTCGCGGCGAGCCTTTCTGGACCGATTGCGCCATCCTCAAGGAGGCCGGCATCCCCTCTCTCCTCTTCGGCGCGGATGGAGCGGGTGCCCATGCTGCGACCGAATGGGCCTCGATCGAAAGCGTCGAAACGCTCGCGCGCATTCTCGAGCACACCGCCGTCGAATTCTGCGCTTGAGAGGCGCGTGGTCCGGTGCCGACGCTACGGTTGCGCCGGCATCGACTATCTTTCAGTCGACCACGAACAGCTTGGCCCCCGTCCGGGTCGAGGAGCGATGCGGCGCGTCGCCGAAATCGGAGACTTGATAACTCATGCCGGCGGTGAGCTTGAAGCTGCGCCCATCCTTGAGCTCGGTGTCGAGCTCGCCCTCGACCACGTAAAGGATATGGCCGCGATCGCACCAATGATCGGCGAGATAGCCCGGCGAATATTCGACGACCCTCACTCGGATGTCGCCGATGTCGAGCGTGCGCCAGATCGCCTTGCCCGTCGTGCCGGCATGTTCCGTTGCCGGCACCGAGCTCCAATCCGTCGGCGTAAAGGCGAGCGATGGAATTTTCAAAGCTGCTTCAGCAACGCGGCGGCGCCCGACAGGTCCGCCTTGCCTGGCGCATCCTCGATGTTGAGCGACTTCACGACACCATCCTCGACCAGCATGGAATAGCGCTTCGAGCGCGTGCCGAGGCCGAAGCCCGAGCCGTCCATCGAGAGGCCGAGCGCCTTGGCGAAGTCGCCATTGCCATCCGCGAGGAACTCGATCTTGCCTTGGCCGCCCGTGGCCTTTGCCCATGCGTCCATGACGAAGACGTCGTTGACGCCGGTCACCGCGATCGCATTGACGCCCTTCGCCTTGATCGCATCCGCGTTGGCGAGGAAACCCGGCAAATGGTTCTTGTGACAGGTCGGCGTGAAGGCACCCGGAACCGCGAAAAGGACGACCTTGCGTCCCTTGAAAACGTCGTCCGTGGTCTTGGCGGCGGGGCCATCCGCGGTCATCACGCGGAAGGTCGCTTGAGGCAGGCTGTCGCCAACGGCAATGGTCATGAGAATTCTCCCAAACCCGGCGCGGGTCGATCCCGGCTCGGCTTGGCGCGGACTTAGCGCGGTGGGCCGCGAGTGTCGAGACTTGAAGGCGAATTCGAGATGGCCGGGCTCTTCGCCACCTTCACCGACCGATGCGCTGCCGTTCCCCGGCGACGCGCATGCCGCGCGTCACGCGGCCTGGAGGTTGCGCGAAGCTCAGGCTTGGGTGAGCGGCGAAGATTCAGGCGCGCGCCGCGCCTCGTCCTCGATGCCGAGGATTCCCTCGGCCACGAGTTCCTCGATCAGCTTGCGCTCATAGCCGAGCTCGGCCGCAATCGCCGCGCTATGCTCGCCAAGACGGGGAACATCGAGGTGCCGGCCGAGACGCCGTCCCGCCATCTCGAGCGGCAACGCGGGAATGTCGATCTTGTTGCCCCTTTGCGTCGTCACCTCGATCATGGCGCCGGGCGTCGCAAGATGCGGGTCCTCGAAAAGATCCTCGGGCTTCGTGATCGGCGCGAAAGGAAGCCGCGCCTTCTCGAACGCGTCGACGATCTCGGCTCGCGTGAAGCGCAGGAACAATTCCCTCAAGATCGGCAAGAGCCGATCGCGCGACGCGACGCGCTGCGCGTTGGTCGAGAGCGTCACATCGGCGAAAAGCTCCGGCAGCTCGAAAACCCGGCAGAAGATCGCCCATTGCGTATCGGTGACGACGCCGAGGAAAATCTGCTCGCCATCCTTCGTGTCGAACACGTCATAGATGCCCCAGGCTGTCATCCTCGCGGGCATGGGCGGGGCGGGTTTTCCGGTCACGGCGAATTGCGCCATGTGCTGGGCGACGAGAAAGACGTTGTTCTCGAACAAGGCGCTGCGTACCAATTGGCCTTTGCCGGTGTGGGCGCGCTCATGGAGCGCCGCGAGAATGCCGATCGCGGCGAACATCCCGCCCATGATGTCATTGACGGAGGTGCCGGCGCGCAGCGGCCTTCCCGGCGGGCCGGTCATATAGGCGAGGCCGCCCATCATCTGCACCACCTCGTCGAGCGCGGCACGGTTCTCGTAAGGGCCCGAGAGAAAGCCCTTGAGCGAGCAATAGATGAGGCCGGGATTTTCTGCCTTCAGCGCCTCATAGCCGAGGCCGAGCGCTTCGAGCCCGCCGGGGCGGAAATTCTCGGTCACCACATCGGCGCGCGCGATCAGCCGCTTGGCGAGCGCAAGCCCTTTCTCGGCCTTGAGATCGAGCACGAGGCTCTTCTTGTTGCGATTGAAGGTGGCGAAAAAACCCGCGCCCGCCCCGACGAGGCGGCGCGTATTGTCCCCTTGCGGAGAGGGCTCGACCTTGATGACTTCGGCGCCGAGATCGCCGAGCACGAGGCCGCAGCTCGGCCCCATCACCATATGAGAGAACTCGACGACACGAATGCCGGAAAGCGGTCCAGTCACCGGAAGAATCCTCTCGCGTCGGGAGGGTTGCCGAGCAGGACCGCCAAACTCTTGCCCGTCCTTTCGCGCCCTCTCGCATCCGTCATCTGTTGAGTTCCTCGACGCTCGAAATTGACGACAGCCTCGCGTCCGTCATCGCCCATGCGGACCAGCGTTCCGGCGAAGCGAAGGTTAGTAAAACCGCCAAGCCCTGTCACCTCAAAGGCCCCCGTGGCAGGGGCCGCGATGCCGACGGTCGTTGCCGCTGGCGAGGAACTCTTCGACGCGAGAGCGCCGAGCTCGCATTTCCTGGATCGCGCAGCTGCGGACTGCGGGCGCCTGCCGCCTAGAGCATGTTGGCCTTAAGTGGAATCGCCATCATGCTCTAAGTTATTAGTGGAGCATGATCTTTTCGGAAAAATGGTTTCCATTTTTCCGGATCAAGCTCTAGGCGGCGAGAAGCTTTTGCACTTCCGTCACGAGATCGCGCAAATGGAAGGGCTTCGAGAGCACCTTCGCATCCTTGGGCGCGTGGTTGTCGGGATTGAGCGCGACCGCGGCAAAACCGGTGATGAACATGACCTTCATGTCCGGGTCGAGCTCCGTCGCCTTGCGGGCGAGCTCGATGCCGTCCATCTCCGGCATCACGATATCGGTGAGGAGGAGCTCGAACGGCTCCTCGCGCAGCCGGTCATAGGCCGAGCGGCCATTATCGTAGGACACGACCTCATAACCTGCGTTTTCGAGCGCCCGCACCAGAAAGCGACGCATGTCGTTGTCGTCTTCCGCGAGAATGATCTTATGCATGTCGGTGGGGCTCGGTCGCAGGTCGGCTCTCACAAATCATAAGCCATGGCCCACGTAAAGGACTCATGAAATTTCCGCGAAGCTCGTTGAATGAACGATGGACAAGCGGCGCGATGCGCAGCAAACTCCTAGCCCCTGACGAGACGAGCTGCGGGAGCCCGAAATCCGAAAGATGACCGCGCGGACCCACGAACCTGCCTTTGAGATCGTTGAGCCGAAAGAGCTCGTCTGTCCGATCGTCTTCTCATCTCCCCATTCCGGCCGATTTTATCCCGAACCCTTCCTGAGCGCCGCGCGCCTCACCCCTTTCGAGCTGCGCCGCTCGGAAGATGCTTTCGTCGATCTCCTCCTCAAGCCCGCGGCCGAGAGCGGGGTTCCGCTCATCCATGCCCGTTATCCGCGTGCCTATCTCGACGTCAACCGCGAACCCTATGAGCTCGACCCCCGCCTGCTCGAAGGTCCGATCCCTGGTTTCGCCAACACGCGGTCGATGCGCGTGGCGGCCGGCCTCGGCGCCATTCCGCGAATCGTCGCCGATGGCCAGGACATCTACCGGCGACGTTTGCCCGTCACCGAGGCTTTCGAGCGCATCGAGGCCCTGCATAAACCTTTCCACACCGGACTGCGGCGGCTCCTTCAGCGCGCGCGAACCCGTTTCGGCATCGCCCTTTTGGTCGATTGGCATTCGATGCCTTCAGGAGAGGCCTCGGGAGGTCGAACTACCCCCGACTTCGTCCTCGGCGACCGATTTGCGACGAGCTGCACACCGCAAATCGTCGATGCGGTCGAGGCGCTGTTGCGGCGCAAGGGGTTTACCGTCTCGCGCAACAAACCTTACGCGGGCGGTTACATCACGGAAAGCTACGGCCATCCGGCACAAGGCACGCATGCGCTGCAGATTGAAGCATGCCGCGCTCTCTACATGGACGAGCGGACCTTGATCCCGACCGCGAAGTTCAAAGGCCTTTCGCAGCATTTCGTCGATATCGCCAATCTCTTGCGCGACACCATGCTCGGACCCGAACGAGCCGCCAGGATCGCCGCTGAATGACAAAATGCGGCGTCGGGGCACCTGATAGATGCCGTCGAGCCAAAAAAGAGGCCGCCAAGCGAGCTTGGCGGCCCAAGTCTAGGGAGGAAACGCCCAAGGAGGGCAGCAACCCGAGAAATCAGGTTGCGATGCACAAGTTAATCGTTGCGTCGCACAAAATCAAGGGACGCGGCAATTTTTCCAGCACCGGCGGCCGAAACTCATAACTCCTTGAAGCAACGAGCGGTTTTCCCCGCTTTTTCGGGGCAGAGGACAGACGTGCGCCGGAGGTCTTGTGGAAAACAGCCAAAGGCGGCATCACGCTTGAGGCTCGGCGCTTGCGGCGAGAAGATCCGTCAAAGGTAAGTGTTCATGACTGCGGTCGATTTCGCCTCCTTCGTCGAAACCCTCGCCACCCATTCGGGCGATGCCATCTTGCCCTTCTTCCGCACCAGCCTCGCCGCTCTCGACAAATCGGCCGATGGGGCATTTGACCCCGTGACCGAGGCGGATCGTGCCGGTGAAGTCGCCATGCGGCGCTTGATCAACGCGAATTTTCCTTCCCATGGCATCATCGGAGAAGAATTCGGCGCCGAGCGGCGCGAGGCCGAATATGTCTGGGTTCTCGATCCGATCGATGGCACCAAGGCCTTCATCTGCGGCCTTCCGATCTGGGGGACCTTGATCGGCCTCACCCATAAGGGCCGTCCGGTCTACGGGATGATGAACCAGCCTTTCTCGCGCGAGCGCTTCAGCGGCGACGGGAAGGCCGCGCGCTATGAGGGGCCGGCGGGCCGGCGCACGCTGCGCGTGCGCTCCTGCCCGAGTGTCGCCGAGGCCGTGATCTCGACCACGCATCCGGGCATGATGGCGCCTGCCGAAAGGCAGCGCTACGACCGCCTCGAGACGCGTGCCAAGCTCTCGCGCTATGGCGGAGATTGCTATGCTTACGCCATGCTGGCGGCCGGCCATATCGATCTCGTGGTCGAAGCGGGGCTCAATCCTTATGACATCGTCGCCATCATCCCCATCGTGCAAGGTGCCGGGGGTGTGATCACGTCCTGGAGCGGAGAGGATGCCTCGGGCGGAGGCGCCATCATCGCCGCGGGCGACAAGCGCGTGCATGAGGAGGCGCTCGCCATCCTCAACTCTTAGAGCATGATGGCCTTAAGTGGAATCGCCATCATGCTCTAAGTTATTAGTGAAGCATAATCTTTTCGGAAAAATGGGTTTCCATTTTTCCGGATCATGCTCTGAGGCCGCGCACCGTCACACCGAGACGGTCGTCGTCTCCGTCTCCTGGGATGAAAGCTCGCCGCCAGGGAGGAAGGCATCGATCGCGGCGAGCGCCTGGTCGCGAAAGAAATCGCTTTCCATCAGCAATTCATGGCGTGCGCCGACGATGACGATGGCCGAACCCGTCTTCAGCCGCGATGCGAAGCGCTCCGTGGCTTGCATGGAAACCACGCGCTCATCACCGCTCGCGACGACGAGGAGTGGCGTCGCGATCCGGCGGGGAAAATTCGGATCCGAGAGAGCGCGCATCATATGGCAGGCGGAAGCGGTCCAATCGACGGTCGGAGCGCCGACCCCGAGATCGGGCGCGACAGACAGGATTGCCGCATTGCGCTCATAACGGGCGCGATCCGTGGACAGGCGATTGTTCTCGAAGGGCATTGAAATGATCGAGGCAGATCCGCCGCCCGGAATGAAGCAGCGCCCCAAGCCGAAGCCTGAAAGCGTGGTGGCGAGCGCGGCCGTATACTGAGGCGCGATTGTCGGCGAGAAGCCGATCATCGGTGAGGTCAGCGCGGCGCGCAGTGCCGGCGTTTGCCCGCGTCCGAGGCGCGCCAGAAATACCGCCGCGCCCATGGAATGAGCGACGACGAACCAGGGCTTGGGGCTCGACCCCGCCCCCATCTCGGCGAAGACCGCATCGAGATCGAGGTAATAATCCGAGATTCGGCGCACATGCCCTTTCCTCGGATTGCGCAGCAGCCGCTCCGATCCCCCCTGCCCTCGCCAATCGAAGCTGATGACGTCGAAGCCGCGCGCACGGAAATGGCCGACCGTCTCGAAATATTTCTCGATGAATTCGGCGCGGCCTTGCAGGAGAAGCACCGTGCCTTGAATCGGCATCGCGGATGTCGGCCATTGCGCGACACGAAGCGCAACGCCATCCGCGGTGCGGATGCTGAGGCATTTCGCCTGCGCGGGGACGGGGTTATCGGGCGTGCCGACAAGATCGTTTCTCATTGAAGCGAGCCCAGCGATAAACCTCGACAAAATTAGGCCGAAGCCCGGTCCGAGGCAAAGCCTGGACAAGCCCGAGCGCGAGCCTCAGAGCTTGCGCCGGCCGAAATCGGGCTCCGCCGTTTCCTGCCCTTGGCTCACGATGCCGCGCCTTATGGCGCGCGTGCGCGAGAAGAGATCGAAAAGCTTGTCTCCCTCCCCCCAGCGGATGGCGCGCGCGAGCGCCGAAAGATCCTCGTTGAAGCGCGCCAACACCTCGAGGACGGCATCCTTGTTGTGCAAGAACACGTCGCGCCACATCGTGGGGTCGGACGCCGCGATGCGCGTGAAGTCGCGAAATCCGCCGGCCGAGAATTTGATCACCTCGGATTGGGTGACGGATTGAAGGTCATCGGCAGTGCCGACGATATTATAGGCGATGAGATGGGGCAGATGGCTCGTCACCGCGAGCACAAGATCGTGGTGATCGGCGGACATGATCTCGACGTTCGAGCCCATGCCCTCCCAGAAGGCCTGAATTCGGGCAACCGCATCGTCGTCCGTGCCTTCAGGCGGCGTCAAAATGCACCAGCGGTTGACGAAGAGCGAAGGAAAGCCCGCGGCGGGCCCTGAATTCTCGGTCCCGGCAACCGGATGAGCAGGCACGAAACGGGCGTGCGCGGGCAGATGCTCGAGCACCGATTTGATGACGGCGCTCTTCACTGAGCCGACGTCCGTCACGATCGCCCCCTGTCGAAGGTGAGGCGCGATCTCCGCGGCGACCGCGCCGCAGGCGCCGACTGGCACGCAGATGACCACCGCATCGGCGTCGCGAACGCTCTCGGCAAAGCTCGAGGCGATCTCGTCGCCGAGGCGGAGCGATGCCGCCTCGCGGCGGACCTCCTCGGAGATGTCGAAGAGCACGACGCGCCGCGCGAGCGCAAACCGGCGAGCCGCCAGCGCGATCGAGGAGCCGATGAGCCCGATGCCGACGATTGCTACTCGGTCGAAAGGCAAGGCTTCGCCAGGTTGGCGCAAAGCTTCAGCCACGGGCCGGCGCGGCCCCGCGAAGGAACTTCTCGAGCGTCGCCACCACCTTGTGATTGGCTTCCTCCGAACCGATGGTCAAGCGCAGCGCGTTCGGCAGGTTATACGCGCCGAGCGTGCGCAAGATGAGCCCGTGCCGCGCGAGATAGGCATCGGCATCCTTGGCGGTCTTGCCTGGCTCCGTCGCGAAATGGATCAGCAGGAAATTGCCGACGCTCGGCGTGACCGTGAGCCCGAGCGCCGTGATCTTCGAGGTGAGCCAGGCGAGCCAGCGATCATTATGCGCGAGCGCGGCCGCGATATGGGCATCATCCGTTATGGCCGCGGCGCCGGCAGCGATCGCGGCGCCGTTCACATTGAAGGCGCTGCGGATGCGGTTGAGCGCATCCACGACATGGGCTGGCCCGTAAAGCCAGCCGATACGCAGATTGGCGAGGCCGAAAATCTTCGAGAAGGTGCGCGTCATCACCACATTGTCGCTCGTCGAGACGAGCTCGAGGCCCGAAGCATAATCATTGCGCCGCACATACTCGGCATAAGCCGCGTCGAGCACGAGGAGGACATGCGGGGGCAGGCCCGCGTGCAATCGCTTGACCTCGCTGAAGGCAATATAGGTCCCGGTCGGGTTGTTCGGATTGGCAAGGAAGACGATTCTGGTGCGCAGCGTGACAGCCTTGAGGAGAGCGTCGACATCCGTCTGGAAATCGCGCTCCTTGGCGATGACCGGCTTGCCTCCCGCGGCACGGATCGCGATGGGGTAGACAAGGAAGCCGTATTCGCTCATCACCCCCTCGTCACCAGGCCCGATATAGGCGTTGGCGAGAAGGCTCAACAGCTCGTCTGACCCCGAGCCGCACAGGATGCGCTCCGCATCGAGGCCGTATTTCGCCGCGATCGCCTCGCGCAGCTTCGTCGAAAGGCCGTCGGGGTAGAACTCGAGCCCTTGCACCGCCGCTTTGAAGGCCTCGATCGCCTTCGGCGAAGGACCGAGCGGGGTCTCGTTCGAGGAGAGCTTGTAGATCTTCTCGACGCCTTCGGCCGTGCTCTTGCCGGGCACATAGGCCTCGATGTCGAGCACGCCCGGGCGGGGCTGAGGGCGAGACGAGGCGGCAAGCATAAAGCAAATCCCACATGGCGGCGAAGCGTGGCGTTAAACACGCCTGTGCCGCTCAAGGTCAAGGCCAAAGCCTGTAATTCTCGCCGTCCACGGCTATCCATGGCCGCGTCCATGTCCGTCCGTGGCCCCGCGCCGCCGCTCCCTTCCATTCAGAGCCTCCCCATCCGGCCGCCGTCTCCGGATGGGGTCGCCCATCCAAGCCTGCTGTAACGAATTGGGTTTTCGCCTGCGTATAGCCTTCCAAGAAATCCGTTCGAATGTGAAATTTTCGGCAAATTGGCGCGTGGCAAAAAACCGAATTGAGCGCTCCTCGAGGATATATGGATCATTCCAGGGACAGTAAGCGGGCACCGGCCGTCTTGCGGTCACAGGAACGCGCCATGCTCGTCCGCACACTCCAGAGCGGAGGAGAACCATGACCTCCGAACCCGTCGAGCCGAGAAATGTCCTGGTCCATCCCGGCATGGTGCGCATCACCCATTGGATCAATGCGGCCGCCATCCTTATCATGATCGGCTCGGGCTGGCGCATCTACAACAACGTGCCGATCTTTCCCGCGATCGAATTTCCCCTTTGGGCGACGCTAGGGGGTGATCCCGATCTCACCTACGCCCGCAACAGCGATGTCGGCTTCTCGAACGCGCTGCTCTGGCATCTCGCGGGAATATGGCTTTTCACTGTGAACGGCCTGGTCTACCTCGTCTACGGCATCCTTTCGGGGCGACTCTTCCGCAAGCTCTTTCCGATCCGCCCGCGAGAGGTCCGGGAGACGATTGTCGACGCGCTTCGCTTCAAGCTCGCCCATGATGACCTTACGATCTACAACGGCGTGCAAAAGCTTCTCTATCTCGGCGTCATCGCGGCGATGATTCTTGCGGCGATCTCCGGCCTTTCACTCTGGAAGCCGGTGCAGTTCCAAGTCCTGATCACCCTCTTCCAGGGGTTCCAGGGGGCAAGGCTCGTGCATTTCCTATGCATGTCGGCGATCGTGCTCTTTCTCTTCGTGCATGTAACGCTCGCGCTCCTCGTCCCGCGCACGCTCGTGGCGATGCTCACGGGACGGATTCGCGCGCCTTCCCCGACTTCACTCGAACCGGCGGAGTGAAGCGATGAGCAAGCGGTTCCTTTCACACTCCCTCTTTCGGCCCGCGCGAGGCGTCGATCAATCCGTGCTCGCCGAGAACGAGCCTCTCGTCCGATCTCTCGAGCGGCGCCTGTTCCTGCGTCAGGGCCTCAGCCTCGGCGCGCTGACCTTGCTTACCGGCTGCGACATCTCGAACAAGGAAAGCGTGCAGGCGGTGCTCAAGGGCTTTTCGCACTGGAACGACCGGGTGCAGGCGTGGCTCTTCGATCCGACGAAGCTCGCGCCGACTTTCTCGGAGGCCGAGGTGATGAAGCCGCCGCGCTTCAACGCCTTCTACAGCATCGACGAGGTGAAGCCGGTCGATGCCGCGACGTGGAAGCTCGAGGTCGGCGGGCTCGTCAAGGACAAGCGGCCCTGGACGCTCGATCGCATCAACGCCCTGCCGAAAGTCTCACAGATCACCCGTCATGTTTGTGTCGAGGGCTGGGACTATATCGGCAAATGGAGCGGTGTGGGTCTCAGTCGATTCCTGCAAACCATCGAGGCCGATCTCACGGCCAAATACGTCGCTTTCGAATGCGCCGATGATTATTCGGGATCAATCGACATGGCGAGCGCCTTGCATCCGCAGACTCAGCTCACGACCCATTATGCCGATGAGCCGATCGGCGACCCCTATGGTTTCCCCTTGCGGCTTCGGGTTGCCACCAAGCTCGGTTTCAAGATGCCGAAATGGATCACCTCCATCGAGGTCACCAATGAATATCCGGGCGGTTATTGGGAAGATCGCGACTACAACTGGTTTAGCGGATTATGAAGTCTAATTCCGAGGAGCTCCGCCCGCTCATATCCCGCGGATTGCGAGAACAATCGGCCTGTGCGAAGTGCGGGAGGCTAAGATTCGCACCATGCCCATCTTGACACAAAATCCGAGCCGGGGCGCGCCGTACAGGGAAAGCCGTCTATGAAGACCACCGCTGTCGACCCAAGCTCGCCTTGCGGCATTGCCGTCATGGCGAAAGCCTCCATCCCCGGCCGCACCAAGACGCGCCTCGTGCCGCCGCTCACCTTCGAGGAGGCTGCCGCTCTCAACACCGTCTTCCTCAAGGACGCCTTTGCCAATATCGCGGAAGCTTCGCGCGTCACGCCGATTCGCGGCTTTGCGGCCTATGGCTCCATCGGCGAGGAATCTTTCTTCGAAGATCTTGCCGAGACGCCGCCGGGCCTGATCCCGGCGGCGTTCCCGAATTTCGGCGAATGCCTTTTTGCCGGCATCGAAGGCGTGCTGGCGGCCGGTTGCTCCTCGGCCTGCGTGCTCAATGCCGACACGCCGGATTTGCCGACCGAACATCTCGTGAGTATCGCGCGCGAGCTTGCCGGCGGCCGTGATCGGGTGGTGATCGGCCCGGCCGATGACGGCGGCTATTATATTCTCGGCATCGCGAGGCCCCATCGACGCCTGTTCGCCGACATCGACTGGAGCACGGAGCGGGTGTTCGCCCAGACGCTCGCACGCGCGAAGGAACTCCATCTCGAGGTCGTCACCTTGCCGATGTGGAGCGATATCGACGATGCACAAACGCTTCGGCGCTTCGCGAGCCGCGGTGACGCCGCGAAGGGCGGAGCGCGACCCTTCGCGGCGCCCCATAGCCATGCGCATTTGCGAAAGAGGCTCCGCGCAAGCGACCTTGCCCGGCGCCTTGCGCCCGCTTCCGGCATCCAGGTCGACGCCGCGTGAAGCTCGAGGCGAAGGGCGGCACGCTCCAATCCATGCGGGGGCTATGCGGTTGCGCCGTCGCGCTCATCGGCTTGGCGCTCATCGCGCGCCATGCGCAATGGCTCGATGATTTTAATCTCTTCGTCCCGACGGTTTGGGCACAATGCCTCGTCTACGCGCTCAGCGCCTTTTTATTGCTGCAGCGATGGCCCTCGGCCGGCGATGGCCGCATCCTATTGGCGGTCATCCTTTGCGTCGCGGTGATCTTGCGCCTCATCGCGTTCGAGACCCCGCCGAATTTCCTCTCGACCGATGTCTATCGCTATGTCTGGGACGGGAGGGTGCAGGGCGCTGGCATCAACCCTTATCTTTACATTCCCTCCGACCCGGCGGTGGCTTCGCTTCGCGACGATGCGATCTACCCTCATATCAACCGGCTTTATTCGGCGCCGACGATCTATCCGCCTTTCGCGCAAATGGCGTTCTTCGCCATCACGCGCTTCGCCGAGAGCGTCAATTCGATGCGGCTCGCCATGCTGGGATTCGAGGCGATCGCCGTTCTTGCGCTTGCGGTGCTGCTGAAGCGCCAGCGCCTGCCCGTGCATCGCCTCGCGCTTTACCTTTGGCATCCTCTCCCGATCTGGGAATTCGCTTGCGGCGCCCATGTCGACGCGGTCGTGCTCGCGATGTCGCTTCTCGCCATCATCGCCGCGATGTCGAATAGGCGAAGCCTTTCGGGTGCGTTGCTCGCCGCCGCGGCGCTCACGAAATTCCTTCCCGTCGCCATCGCGCCCGCTCTCTATCGACGTTGGGATTGGCGCATGCCGGCAGCCTTCCTCGTCGTGGTCGTCTGCTCCTACGCGCTCTATTTAAGCGCTGGGTCGAAAGTGCTCGGCTTCCTCGAAAGCTACGCCGCGGAGGAAGGCATGACGCAAGGCCAAGGCGTGTTCATCGCCATGCTCTTGCAGGACATCGGGCTCGCGCCGCTGCCGGCGTTGCTAGGCTTTGCCGCCATCGCCTCGGCGGTGCTCGGAACGATGGTGATCCGGGCCCTTTCACGAAATCGTGACATGGAGGCGATGCCGGCGCTCGCGGGAGGATTGGCGATCGCGACCCTCGTGCTGATTTCGCCCCATTACTCCTGGTATTTCTGCTGGCTCGTGCCGTTCATCTGTTTTCTGCCGAGAGCGTCCCTGATCTGCCTGACCTCGACCGTGTTTTATCTTTACCTTACGGATGAGCCCTTCAGCCTCTTGACGGACCTCTTGATCTACGCTCCCGCACTCGCGCTGTTCGTTTTCGAGCAGCGCCGGTTTTTCGTGCCGCTCCTGCAACAAGGATCGATCCCGTGACTGTCCAACCGCGCTTCCCCGACGTCAGCCGCCGTTATTTCGAGGAGGTCTCGCAAGAACGCGAGGCCCATGCCGCGAAGGACCCGGTCTGCCTCTATCTCGAGGTGACGAACCGCTGCAACCTGCCATGCACCACTTGCCCGCGGACGTTCGAGGAGCTGGAGCCGGAGAAGGACATGGCCTGGGACATGTTCACCTCGATCGTCGACCAGTTCCAAAGCGTGAAGCGCGTTGTCCTGCATGGTGTCGGCGAGCCGATGATGGTGAAGGATTTGCCGCGCATGGTGTCCTACCTCAAGGCGCGTGGCGTCTACGTCCTGTTCAACACCAACGGCACTCTGCTCAAGACGAAGAAGAGCCGCGAGCTTATCGAGGCCGGCCTCGACGAATTGCGCGTCTCGCTCGACGCCGCCGAGGCCGGCGCCTACGCCAAGATTCGCGGCCGCGACATGTTCGATGCCATCGTGCGCAACCTCAAGGGCTTCCTCGGTCTCAAGCAGGAGATGGGCGTCGAACACCCGCGCGTCTCGCTCTGGTTGACGGGGCTGAAGGAGACGATCGAGCAGCTTCCCGCCTTTATCGACGTCGCGCATCAGATCGGGGTGAAGGAGGTGCATCTGCAGCGCCTCGTCTATTTCCCCGAAGGCCAGGGAATGGCGCGCCCCTCTTCCTCGCTTTTCGAAAGCATCGATACTGCCGAGCGCGTTTACATTGACCGCGCCAAGGCGCGGGCGCAGGAGCTCGGCGTGTTCTTCGATGCCTCGGGCGCGTCCGAGCCCGAGGAGAGCCTCACGCGAGATATCAACGGCAAGCCCTGGTCGATGTGCCGCAGGCCCTGGTCGTTGATGTATTTCACGGCCCATGGCCGGGCCCTCCCTTGCTGCATCGCGCCCTTCTCCATGCACGGCTATGACAGCTTCACGCTTGGCGATGCGAAGACGCAATCGCTCGCCGAAATCTGGAACGGGCCGGCCTACCGCCAATTCCGCGAGGAACTCTTGAGCGAGAAGCCGCCTTCGGCCTGCGCCAATTGCGGCCTGCGTTGGAGCTTGTGAGCGAGACGGCAAGAATGGCGCTGACGCCCGGCATGGCTTTACCGATTTCCGACCGCGATCGGCCGGGTGGCGCGCCTTCTCGTGAGCCCGTGGAAGCACAAAAGCGCATCGCGCTCGTCATCCCCACGCTCAACGAGGAGGAGGCGATCGGGCCCCTCCTCGCGCGTTTGCCTTCGGGCGTTGTCGATAAGGTCATCATCGCCGACGGCGGCAGCACCGACAGGACGCTCGAGCGCGCCCGTGAAATGGGCGCAACCGCGATCGAGGCCGGGCGTGGCTATGGGCGCGCATGCTGGCGAGGCGCGCTCGCGGCTGGAGATGATTGCGCGATCGTGGCGTTCATGGACGGCGACGGCGCGGACAAGCCCGAGCTCATCTCGCGCCTCATCGGGCCGATCATGAAGGGGGAAGCCGATTTCGTCATCGGCTCCCGGCTGCGGGGAACGCGCGTTAAGGGAAGCATGTCCGCCCATCAGATCATCGCCGGTCTCGCGCTCGGATATGCGATGCGGCTTTCCCATGGCGTTCGCTACACCGACATGTGCGCTTTTCGCGCGATCCGCCGCTCGAGCTTGATGGCGCTTGGCATGCGCGAGATGACCTATGGCTGGAATATCGAGATGCAGATGCGGGCCGCGGCCGCGCAGCTGCGCATTCTCGAATTGCCCGTCGATTACGGCTTGCGCGAAGGCGGCGTCTCGAAGGTCGCCGGCAGCCTGCGCGGCACGCTGCGCGCGAGCACGCGCATCATCGCGACTTTCCTTCGCGTTTGGCGCGAAACGAGGACGGCTCAGCCAAAAGGCGACGCTCGGGACGGCTGAGTGAGCTTCCCGAGATGTGCCCCTTGGGGCCGGCTCACACCCGCCGCTCGACCATCATCTTCTTGATCTCGGCGATGGCCTTCGCCGGGTTGAGGCCCTTGGGGCAGGTCTGCGCACAATTCATGATGGTGTGGCAGCGGTAGAGGCGGAAAGGGTCTTCGAGATGATCGAGCCTTTCGCCCGTCGCCTCGTCGCGTGAATCGATCAGCCAGCGATAGGCCTGAAGCAGCGCGGCCGGGCCGAGATAGCGCTCGCCGTTCCACCAATAGCTCGGGCATGAGGTCGAGCAGCAGGCGCAGAGGATGCATTCGTAAAGCCCATCGAGCTTGGCGCGATCGGCTTCGGACTGGCGCCACTCCTTCTCGGGCTCACGCGTTTGCGTCTGCAGCCAAGGCTCGATCGAGGCGTGTTGCGCGTAAAAAGTCGTCATGTCCGGCACGAGGTCCTTGACCACGGCCATATGCGGCAAGGGATAGATCTTGATCGGGTGCTTCACCTCGTCCATGCCGCGCGTGCAGGCGAGCGTGTTGCCGCCATCGATATTCATCGCGCAAGAGCCACAAATGCCTTCGCGGCAAGAGCGGCGAAAGGTGAGCGTCGGGTCGATCTTCGATTTGATCCAGATGAGCCCGTCGAGGATCATCGGGCCGCAATCGCCGCGATCGACGAAATAAGTTTCGACGCGCGGATTGGCGCCCGTGTCGGGATCGTAGCGATAAATGCGAAACTCGGTGACCGATTTTGCACCTTGCGGCCTAGGCCAGATCTTGCCGGCCGTGATCTTAGAGTTCTTGGGAAGTGCGAATTCAACCATTGATGATTTCAATCCCGAATAAGCCCCGTATCGCGGTTCGAACCGAAGCTCGCCACCCGATACCCTGGATCATTTTCTGTCGGATATTCCTCAATACACCCTGGCCTTCGGCTCGATATAGGCGATGTCGTTCGAGAGCGTGAAGCTGTGCACCGGGCGATAGTCGATTTTCACCTCGCGCTTCTCCGGGTCGATCCAGGAAAGCGTGTGCTTCATCCATTGCTTGTCGTCGCGATCGGGGAAATCTTCACGCGCATGCGCGCCGCGGCTTTCCGTCCGGTTGAGCGCCGAGTCCATGGTGACGACGGCCTGGACGACGAGGTTGTCGAGCTCGAGCGTCTCGACGAGGTCGGAGTTCCAGATCAGCGATCGATCGGTGACGTTGATATCGTCGATACCTTTCCACACATCGTGGATGAGCTTGTGGCCTTCCTCCAGCACCTCCCCGGTGCGGAACACCGCGCAATTCGATTGCATCACCCGTTGCATCTTGTCGCGCAACTGCGCGGTCGGCGTGCCTCCCTTGGCATGGCGGAAGCGGTCGAGCCGCGTGAGCGCGAGCTCACCCGCGTCGGCGGGAAGCTCCGGCTGTGATTCGCCAGCATGGAGCAGCTCGGCGCAGCGCAGACCCGCGGCGCGCCCGAAGACGACGAGATCGATGAGCGAGTTCGAGCCGAGGCGGTTTGCGCCATGCACCGAGACGCAAGCGGCCTCCCCGATCGCCATCAGGCCCCGCACGACCGCGTCGTCGTCGGCACCCTTCTTGGTGAGCACCTCGGCGTGGTACGAGGTCGGCACGCCGCCCATGTTGTAGTGGACGGTCGGCAGCACCGGGATCGGCTCCTTGGTGAGATCGACGCCGGCGAAAATCTTCGCGCTCTCGGAAATGCCCGGAAGGCGCTCATGCAGCACCTTCGGATCGAGGTGGTCGAGGTGAAGGAAAATATGATCCTTCTTGGCGCCGACGCCTCGGCCTTCCCGGATCTCGATCGTCATTGAACGTGAGACGACGTCGCGCGACGCGAGGTCCTTGGCCGAGGGCGCGTAACGCTCCATGAAGCGCTCGCCTTCGGAATTCGTGAGATAACCGCCCTCCCCTCGCGCCCCTTCGGTGATCAAACAACCAGCGCCGTAAATGCCGGTCGGATGAAATTGCACGAATTCCATGTCCTGGAGCGGCAAGCCGGCGCGCAGCGCCATGGCGCTGCCGTCGCCCGTGCAGGTATGGGCGGAAGTCGCGGAGAAATAGGCGCGGCCATAGCCGCCGGTCGCGAGCACGGTCATCTTCGCGCGGAAGCGGTGGAGAGTGCCGTCGTCGAGCTTCAGCGCCACGACGCCTCGGCAGCGGCCTTCCTGATCCATGATCAGGTCGATGGCGAAATATTCGATGAAGAACTGGCTTCGCTCCTTCACCGCCTGGCCGTAGAGCGTGTGCAAGATCGCGTGGCCGGTGCGGTCGGCGGCGGCGCAAGTGCGCTGCGCCTGGCCGCCATGGCCGTAATCCTTGGTCATGCCGCCGAACGGGCGCTGAAAAATCCGGCCATCTTCCGTGCGCGAGAAGGGCACGCCCCAATGCTCGAGCTCGTAGACGGCGGCCGGCGCGTTGCGCACCAGATATTCGATCGCGTCCTGGTCGCCCAGCCAGTCCGACCCTTTCACCGTGTCGTACATATGCCAGCGCCAATCGTCGGGATGCATATTGCCGAGCGCGGCCGAGATGCCGCCTTGCGCCGCGACCGTGTGCGAACGCGTCGGGAAGACCTTGGTGATGCAGGCGGTCTTGAGTCCGGCTTCGGCGCATCCGACCGTCGCGCGCAAGCCTGCCCCTCCGGCGCCGACGACCACCACATCGAACGCATGATCCGTGATCGCATAGGCCTTGCCGTTCTGCGCGGGGGCCGTTCCGTTCGCCTTGCCGTTCATCGCCATGGTCATCTTCCTCAAACGAGCCGCGCGAGGCCGATCTTCAGAATCGCATAAACGGCCGAGAGCGCGAAGGCGAAGGCAAAAAAGCTGTTGGCGAGAAGCGCCAACAGCTTCAATCCCTCGCCATGCACATAATCCTCGATGATCACCTGCATGCCGATGCGCATGTGGACGGCGGCGCTGATCACGCCGGCGAGCAGGATGAGCGAGGCGAAGGGATGCGAGATGACCCTGATCGCTTCGGCATAGGGCTTGCCGATCAGCATCAACACGATGGTGACAAGGCCGATTGCGAGCACAACGTTGGCAAGGCCCGTGAGGCGCTGATGCCAGAAATGAGCGGTGCCGCTTTTCGCCGAACCGAGCCCCCTGACACGGGCGAGCGGCGTGCGCATGGTGGAGGTCGTCGTCATGGCGTCACTTTGCTCCCGTCGAGGCCATTTCAGTGCCAGGCAAGGGCTACGGCCCAGAGGATGAGGGTCAGCACGGCCGAGCCCGCGAGGTTGGCCCAGGCGAGCGTATCGCGCGTCCCTGCCTCCATCCCCCTTCCGCTGTCCCAGATGAAGTGCCTGATCCCGCCGAGCATGTGGTGGATAAGCGCGAAGCTGTAGCCAAAGAGCACGACCCGACCGGGAATGGACCCGAAAACCGCGCTCGCCCTATCGTAAGCGGCCTCACCAGAAGCGGCGGAGAGCAGCAGGAACACGAGCAAAACCGTTCCGAAATAGAGCGCGCCGCCAGTGATACGGTGCCCGATCGACATCACCATGGTGATCGGCCAGCGATACACCTGAAGATGGGGGGAAAGCGGGCGTGAGCGCGTCTGTGTTTCTGTCATCGGCCGGAATCCAAAATCCTGGGCACATGGGAGAGGTAATCAAACTTGGCGCGCTGTGCAATGCAGCATGTGCGCGGCGCGCGAACGTCGGCCATGCGGGGTGAGGCGTCCCCTCCCGCCTTGCCAGGGCTTTCGCACGCGGCCATCATCTTGAACGGTCAAGGAAACAGGAGATGATCATGGCGGTCGAGGTGGCCGGCGGCCCGATGAGGGGCAAGCTCGTCCTGCGCAATATTTCCACGCTGTTTTCGGGCGATCTTTCCCATCCCGTTCTCGATGCCGACACGATCATCGCTGTCGATGGCCGAATCAGCGCGGTCGGCCGGGAAAAGGATCTCGACGCGCACAATCCCGATCTCGTCATCGATGCGAAGGGATCGGCGCTCGCGCCGGGCTTGATCGACAGCCATTGCCACCCTGCCTTCGGCGATTGGACGCCGCGCCAAAATCAGCTCGGCTGGATCGAAAGCTGCGTGCATGGCGGGGTCACCACTTTCGTCTCCGCCGGCGAGGTGCATCTTCCCGGAAGGCCGAAGGACCGGCTCGGCGTCAAATCGCTCGCCATCGCGGCCGAGCGCGCCTTCTCAAATTTCCGCCCGATGGGCGCCAAGGTGCTGGCCGGAGCGCCGGTGCCCGAAAGCATCATGACCGAGGAGGATTATGCCGAGCTCGCCGAAGCGGGAGTGAAGCGCATCGGCGAGATCGGGCTTGGCACGGTGAACACGGGGCCGGAGGCGAAAAAACATGTCGAATGGGCGCGCAAGCACGGCATCGAGACCATCATCCACACCGGCGGCCCTTCGATCCCGGGCTCGAACCTGATCAGCCGCGAGATCGTGCTCGAGGCCGACCCCGATGTGATCAGCCACATCAACGGCGGGCATACCGCGCTGCCGAAGGGCTGCATTTGCGCCTTGTGCGAACAAGGGCGAGGCGCGATCGAGATCGTCCACAACGGCAATGAGCGAGCGGCCCTCATCGCGCTCGAAGCGGCCAAGGGCCTCGGCATCATGCACAAGGTGATCCTCGGCACTGACGCGCCGGCGGGCTCTGGCGTGCAGCCGCTTGGCATCTTGCGCACGCTCGTGTTCCTCTCGAGCTTCGGCGGGCTCAAGGCCGGCGAGGCGATCGCGCTCGCGTCCGGCAATACCGCGAAGATCCGCAACCTCGACGGCGGCTTGATCGCACCGGGCAGACCTGCGGATTTCGTCTTCATCGATCGCCCGCAGCATTCGGCGGGGAAGACGGTGAGCGAGGCGATCGAGCTCGGCGATATCCCCGGCATCGGCATGGTGGTGATCGACGGCAACGTGCGGCTCGCCCGCTCGCGCAACACCCCGCCCGCCGATAAGGTGCCGCGGGTCGTCGAGGGTTGAGGCGGGCGATGACCCTCCTCGCTTCGTCGAGGGCGGATCCTCCTCCCCCCGCTCTCCTTCGCAGCGCTTCGGAGAGCTCGGCCGGGGATGATACCGCACCTTCCCGCCCGACACCGAGCTTTCCCTGATCGACGAAGCTTCGGCGGCACGCTAAGGACAGCGCGCTTGGAAACATTTGAGGAAGGCACGGATCCATGGCGTCACAGGAAAAGATCGCGCTCGTGACGGGCGCCAGCAGCGGCGTCGGCCGGGCAACGGCGCATGCGCTGATGAAGGCGGGCTACACGGTCGTGCTGGCCGGACGTCGCAAGGATGCGCTCGAGGCCACGGCCGCCCAGGGCAAGGCGTTTGGCGGAAAATCCCTCGTGGTGGCCGCCGACGTCACCGATCACGCCTCCGTCAAGGCGCTCTTCGCCAGGACGAAGGAGGCTTTCGGGCGCCTCGATGTCCTATTCAACAATGCCGGCATCGGCGCGCCGCCCGTCCCGATGGAGGAGCTCACTTACGAGCAGTGGAAGAAGGTCGTCGACACCAATCTTTCGGGCCCCTTCTTGTGCACGCAAGAAGCGATCAAGATCATGAAGGCGCAATCGCCGCGCGGCGGCCGCATCATCAACAACGGCTCGATCTCGGCGCATACGCCGCGCCCCAACTCCGCCCCTTACACCTCGACCAAGCACGCCATCACGGGCCTCACGAAATCGACCGCGCTTGACGGGCGAGCTCACGATATCGCCTGCGGGCAGGTCGACATCGGCAACGCGGCTTCCGAGATGACCGAGCGCATGAAATCAGGCGTTCCGCAGGCCGATGGTTCGACGAAGGTCGAGCCCGTGATGGCGGCCGAGAATGTCGCAAGCGCGGTGGTTTACATGGCGAGCCTTCCGCCCGACGCGAATGTGCTCTTCCTCACGGTGATGGCGACGAAAATGCCCTTCGTTGGGCGGGGATAATCATCTCCTTAGCGAGCCGCCGCCGTGACGGCCGGCGTTGCTCGCAAGGTGGCCGTCACCCAGCGGCCTGTTCTTGGCTTGGCGTGCGTTTACCCCCTATGGATCAGTGGGGCGCAAGCGCGCCACGCCCCCGATCCACGTGGCGCGAGCATTGACGTGCGCCCAAGCCTCTTCTATCACGCGCACGCTATGCGGGTGTAGCTCAGTTGGTTAGAGCGCCGGCCTGTCACGCCGGAGGTCGCGGGTTCGAGCCCCGTCACTCGCGCCAGTGTTTTCAGGCGCTTAGGCATGGATCTTCTTTCACGGTTAGAATCGCCAAGCCGGCGCCGTTAAACTTTTGTGCCCCGTATGGCCGTCCGGCCATCGAGCCTGGCGCGGTCCACCATTCGGATAACAGCACTGTTCACGGGCAAATATGTGCGCTCGCGGGTTGGTGGCGATGGAATTGGCCATCTTCGAGCCGATTTGCTCTGCGCTCGCGCCGCCGGCAAGTGCTCCGGTCGCGCCGGAGCGACGAGCATCCATAAGCATGCGCGTGTCGCCTGGAAAGATTCTGGCACGGACAGCCCGAAAATCGTCTCCCAGCGTGTCCTTGGAATACGCGGCGCGCGAGCGGTTACGGAACAGCGGGGATCCGCAAATCGTTTCGGGGGTGTTCTTAAGATAGTTGTCCATCAGTCGGCGTGTCCTGGCGCTTAATGTCCCAATTGCAGTCTTGCCGGTCTTCGCCCTCGGTATTCTGAAACCATCGGAACATATATGCTCCCTGGCCAGTCGGTGGGCGTCCACGGGGCTGAATCCGGTATCCCAAGCGATTGCGATCACGACGGCAAGGCCGTGATAGCCCAATCGCCGTGCGGCCTTGATGAGCCGCACGATCTTAGGCCTGTGACGGCTTAGCGAGTGGCAGGGGCTTTCGAACCGGACTTACACTTGCTCCCCGTTGCTGTATAGCCGAATAACTGTATTTTGATTGTCCCAGTCGTAAAATTTTTACGCGGGGGGTTAGGAGTCCCGCCGCAACCCCACCCCACCCAGCGAACATAGAGGATGGGGCCTGCCTGGTTTGGATTTGCTTAGGGTGGGGCGGGGGTGCGCTATTGGGGTGAATGTTGGAAATGGACGGATAAGAGCTGCCGATGGTCTGGCAATCTATCAGTGTCTTACCGCAAAGTTAGACGGAGGAGCCCTCCGCAACTGCAACGACATGCGCTCGCGCCTGCCGCACGATTTCAGCCACCCATGCAACATCACATCCTGACTAGGCTTCCTCCCTAATGCGCAAACGGCCGCTGGCGGATTCAGAAGGAACATTAGCTAGACTTGGTTTGACCTTCACAGAAAAAGCCCGCCTTCGAGTGAGGCGGGGCAGTCAAGGCGCTTGCGCTCGACACCTAATTCTTCCAACCGGCAAATCTCTCGCCGCTTTGTCAACATAGTCCAGAGGACTCGGATTGGCTTGGGCCGAAGATCCCAGTAGGAGCCCAGCAGGTAATCGGCCGAATCCGGCTGAAAGGGATGATGCCCAGAGAATGGGTAAAGCGCTATCTCTCCGACGTAAATTTGGTCATCGCATTCGTACATATCCACCCTAACATGATCGAGCCCGGCGGCCAGGCGCTCTGCAATCCGGATCATTTCGTCGAAGTGACGCGGAGGATTGACGGGCTTAGGCGGTGGATGAACAGCCTTCCAGGGAAGCTGCGTCCAATCCAACGTATGATACGAAACCATAGGCATTCGATTCTTGCCAGACATGGTCACGCTTCGAATCACCTTTACGACTCCATGAAAGACGAAGAATTTGCGCTCGATCGGTGGCAAGCCATTTTTTTGCGACAAGAGTTGCTCCGCCATCAACCGGCGTGGGACATTGACATACCCAATTTCATTAGTTGTTGATCCGTGGCACGCCTCGAGCCAGGCACGCGCAGTTTGCCGGATGGCTTGCTGATTCTGTGCGGCTCTATCCTCGACAATGATGGTGTGGGCAGTGCTATGTGTGCTCTTGACAATATAGGGAGGAATAAGTGCCTCGAACGGTATGTCGTCAGGAGTATTACCTGTCCAAAGCAAGGGCACGAGATATTGCGGCCCAACCCGCTCGCTGACGAAGTCACGCACTGCCAGCTTGTCGCAGAGAACAACATAGAGTGGGTTGAGGTCAAAAAGTTTTCGCCATTGGATTTTCTCAGTGTAACGTACCGGAAAGATTAGCGACGGGTAGAACCCGTGTGCCGCGTGGTAGGCGCCGCAAATTCGTCGGATGGCGCGCACCCAATCCCATATCCTTGGAAAGAGAACCGAGCACGGCTTTGCCACCGCGATCCTCAGGAAGGATCCGAGAACTACAATAAATGTACGGTGAGATTCCGTCTGTCTGAGGTCGAACCGGCCGACGGCAAGGAGCCGAGAGGAGGCCCGAGCGCCCGTGACAACCGATGAAGTCGAGCTGTGGCCGGCGAATGGAGAGGGGCGGACCGCGCGATCACGGTTTGAACGTCTCCCGCCACGCAACATCTACGCACCTACACTTGATTGTTTTTTATTGCCCGCCCCAGGTTCAAACCTCGCCGACGTGCAAGACAAACTATTCGTCGCCCAACGAGAATTGCATTGGCTAGTTACCAAAACGTTGTGAGCTGGACTTGCCAATATTGCTGAATTCAATTCAAATCGATATTGACAAGCCGTTTTTATTAAGAAGGTTAATATTCATGCGATCTCGCCTCGGTCTTTCTCCTTGCGAAACGCCACGGGCTCAGTAGTTCCAGGGTGCTCTATCGCCTGCGGCGCCTCATGGTCGATGATGGGCTTGGCATCAACTGCAATGACACGCGCTCTCGCCTCCCGCACAATTTCAGCTAGTCCAGGCCCCTAGCTCAGCCTGTAGCTTCGCATCCTGGCTTGGCTTACCCCACCCACGATCAGTCCCGCTGCGACCCACCCCACCCAGCAAACATGGGTGGGGGTGGGAGTGCGATTTTGGTATTGCTTAGGGGTGGGCGGGGGTTGCTGTTGGGGCGAACGTTGGGATGGACCGCACACAACCCGCGCGGAGGCCTGTCACGATGTGAGTGAGTTACCGCCAAGGCCACACTGTTTTGATTCCAAGGCAGGTGATGCGAAAACCAGCCTTTCCGCTCTCGCTTTCGACGTTTTTCTCTTGTTCGCCTTGCCGACGCATGGACAAGCGCTCTTCGGATGACCCAGGAACCATTTACGCCGGCCGGACTACCTAAGAAGTATAGCCGGCGAGTTTGAGCCTTCTCCAGGGCGCGCCCCGCGCAATATAACCGAAATAACCGCGATGCCGGAGGCTATTGACGCCAAGCTTCGGAGTTCAACATGCGCGTGTGGCCGATGCTTAGAGGCTTGATCGGCGCGATCACGGTATTTACCTGGGGCTTGCTCGCGATAGGCCCAAGTCACAAGGTGAAGGATGGTGCCGTTGGCGACCTTCACCATGATATTCTCAGCGCCTCGCAACCCCTTTCGCGAAAAACTCTCTCGAAACTCGCCGATGCCAGTGACTCACGTATTGGGGAGGGGCGGGCGTCGCGCGACTCGAGCCAGCTCGGCTCGGCGCCGGGGCAAGCTCTCAGGAACGATCGTGACGCGACGGCCTTACCCGGAACTTCGCAAGACTTGAGCGGCGGCCCTCAGACGAGCGGCAAGGCCGAGCTTGAAAATTCCAGGCCGGAGCGCGCCGACACCTTAAACCCGCCCGAGACGGCAAACCGGGACGCCTCCCGGAGTCTCGCAGCCTCTTCGAACCCCGCTCCCGGGGCCGAGATGGCTGGCATTCCACCTTTTGCTCCGCGAGTGACCGTAGATTTAGCAAGCCGCCCGGAAGATGGGCGGGCGGACGAAGGCGTTGCACGCAAGTCCTTGTCGGCCTCCGACGATGCAGCACAATCGCCGGCGCCAGCCTCTCCTAGCCCGGATTCCACAGCACGCGACACAGCTTCGTCCGATGCAAAATCCGTGAACGAAGTCCCGACCATTGCGTCCTTGCTCCCGGAAGCGCCAACGGATTCGCCGCGCGCCCCGCAAGATTTTGGGGAGCACGAGACTGACAGCTCCGGACCCTTGGCTGACGCATCACGACCGGCGAAGTTACCAACCCCTTTGCCGACAATTCCCGACTATGGGGACAGAGTTTCGTCCGATGCCACGCACGGCAGTGAAGCTTTGCCAATCGCGCCCTTGCTCTCCGAACTGCCGATCCCCCCGCCCGTCGCTGCGGCGAAGCCGCAACAGCAATTAACGGGCGGATCCCGGCGTCCCGGCGCGGCTGAGGCCGATGTGGAAAAATCACTCCAGCCGGCGTCGTCGATGAGGGCTCCGTTCTCATCCGAGGATGGTCAATCAGAGCCGAAAGTTCGGACGACCGTTGCCGGACCGCATTCGAAATCGGCTGTGGGTCGAGCGCACGCTGCGGACCCCAAACGAAGCCCAGCAATCGGTTTTGCTCCTCATTCGACGAGAGAGAAGGTGACGGGGACGAGGTTGGATGGGCGGGACCACGCGCCAAAGATTGTTGCCAGCAAGCGCATGACAGCGAGGACTGGCGAAAGCGGGCGCTCTGGTCGTGCGCCGACCTTCGTGGACGAGAAGAACCGCCCTTTGTCCTCAATACGTACGGCGGTGAGTGAAAGCGAGGCGCAGGGGGTGCAATGGCGGCTCTCGCTCAGGCGCCGATGCCCATCGATCATCGCGAGCTCCGACGAATATGACGACGATCTCGTTCGGCTATGTCGGCTTTCGGCGGGGCTTTGATGAGTGTCAGCGCGTCAAGGCTGATTTGTCGCCCTTTTTGCAGGAGCTTTGCCGTTCAGGAGAATCTCACATGTCTTGCGTGAAGCCGATGAGAGGAGCGCGGCGCGGCGCGGCAAGCCTTGCGTTCATTGCCGTACTGAGCCTCGGGAGCTACGCGCTTACCATAAGCGGCGGCGCCGGTGCGGGTCCAGGAGGAGCGGGAGCGAGCGGCGGCGCGGGTGTGGGAGCTGGAGGCGGCGGCGTCGGCGCGGGGGCTGGTGGTGGCGTCGGCGGGGTTGGCGCGGGCGCAGGCGTGGGTGTGGGGGCCGGGGGCGGCGGTGTCGGGGCAAGCGCGGGCGCAGGCGTGGGCGGGGCCGGCGCCGGTGGAGGTGTAGGAGTCGGGGCCGGGGGCGGCGGGGTCGGTGCAAGCGCGGGCGCCGGAGTTGGAGCCGGTGGCGTCGGTGCTGGTGCAGGTGTAGGCGCAGGAGTGGGCGGCGGCGGGATCGGCGCAAGCGGGGGCGCCGGGGTTGGAGCCGGTGGCGTCGGTGCTGGTGCAGGCGTAGGTGCAGGAGTGGGCGGCGGCGGGGTTGGCGCAAGCGCGGGCGCCGGGGTTGGAGCCGGCGGCGTCGGTGCTAGTGCGGGCGCAGGTGTTGGTGCAGGGGTCGGCGGCGGGGTTGGCGCCGGCGCAGGTGTTGGTGCAGGAGTGGGCGGCGGCGGGGTTGGCGCCGGCGCAGGCGTTGGTGCCGGGGTTGGCGGCGTCGGTGCCCACACGGGTCTTGCCGGGGTGATCGGGGCGATTATTAGTGCCGGCAAAGGCGGAGCCGGTCCAGAGACCGGGCCGGGAGGAACTGCCGGCATCGGCGGCACCAACGGCATGTCGGCCGCTGTGATTGCGGCGGGTTTGGGCGGCGCTCAAGGGACACAATGGCGGTTGTTGCTCAAGCAACGCTGCCCATCGATCATGGCGCATCCCGCCGAATACGATGTGGATCTCTTTCGTCTGTGCCAGCTTGTGGCGCGGTTGCGTTGACGCTTCAATGCTTAACGCTAGGAGGTTACCTATCGACACCGCGGCAAGAGCTAGCGCGATGATTATTGCAGCATTATTTGGCGCCAATAGACCATAACCGAAGAAAAGAGCGGCGGCCCAAAATGCGACGATCACGACGAGCTGCCAGGGCACCAAAGGACCTGCGATCTGCAGAGACAGCAACAGTCGCGACTGTTGCATAGCCGTAGCAAATTGCTGGGCCTTTGCTAGGGCATGCTTCTGCGCTTCCGATTTAGGCTGGAGTGACGCAAGAACGGCATTGGTGTCGTCCTTTTGCGCCAGCGGACGAGCAACCGTTGTGAACGCCCCCGGATCAACCTGTCGGTGATCGAAAATCACTCCTGTTCCCCTTCCCGACCCGTCAGATCAGGGCACCGCTGAAGATAGCGAGGCGCCATTGCGGCCTTGAGCGGCGCCGGATACGGTTACCCCAAGGGGCACGGGTCATGCCGCACGCCCTGTGGCGAGCTGCGGCCGGCGAAAGATCGGGCCGTGGTGCGTGCGTCGGTGAGCCCAGTTTTGCAACGTCGCGGAGCCAGGCTCTACCGAGCGCTTGGCGGTCAGGTACGAGGGATCGCGACGCACGAGCGTCACAGGCGCCCCTGCGCGCGGCGCCCTGTAGGGGCCATGCTGGCGGTGATCGTGGGCGCTGGCGCGTTATGCCCGATCTCCGCAAAGGCCTTGGATCTGTCCTTTCTCGACCCTTTCGGCTTCTTCAGTTCCAAGGAGGAGCCGCCAAAGCCGAATGCGGCAAGCCTGCCCTACACCATCTCCTTCAAGTTAATCGGCGGCGAGCCTGGTAATGCGGGCGACGTGGAGCAGGCGCTCAAGGACGCCTCAAACCTTTACAAGCTGCGCAAGGACGCTCCTCCGGATGGTGATGTGTTGGCACGCCGTGCGGCGTCCGACCTTGCCCCGCTCCTCGATGCACTCTGGGCCGAGGGCTATTACAACGCCGTCTTGCGCATCCGCATCGGCGATGCCGTGATTAATGTGGCGCAAGAGCCCACTCCCGGTCTCATCAAGGCCGCGGAAGCGTGGCGCAACCGTGCCCTCGTGCCGGTTGAGGTGGAGGCCGAACTGGGCCCGCTTTTTCGTTTGCGAGATGTGACGCTGTCGCAGGCCGCGCAAACTGTGCCGGTGCCGCAGCGGATCATCGGGCTCAAACCCGGCGCTCCGGCGCGCGCCGCCGATATCCGTGCGGCGCAGGCGCGCGTCATCGATTTCTACAGGACGCAATCCCATCCGCTGGCGAGCTCGCTCAAGCTCGCCGCCACTGTCGATCACGCGAAGGAGGTCATGGACGTCGTCATCGGCGCCGATCCCGGGCCACGCGCCGGCTTCGGCGAGGTGACGGTAACGGGCACGACCAATGTGCCCGAGGAGGTCGTGCGATCATATATTTATATCGAGCCCGGCGAACCCTATTCGCCGGAGAAGATCGCGGTAGTCCGCCGCTCGCTCGCCGGCATTCCAGCGATAGGGGGGGTGCGCATCCGCGAGGCAACCACTCTCGACGCGCAGGGCAATCTGCCGATCATCGTCGATGTCAGTGAGAGGCCGAACCAACTGCTCGGGGTCAATCTTCGCTTTTCCAGCATCGACGGCCCGGACATTCATCCCTATTTTGAGATCCGTAACCTCTTCGGCGGGGCTGAGCGGCTGCGCATCGACGCGGACGGTTACCTCGCGCCGCGCATCGACGGGGGCTCCAGCGGCATCGAGCCGCGCGATTTTGCTGGCCGCATCGCCATGAGTTTCCTCAAGCCCGCACTCAATGGCAGCCGCTTCGATTTCCTCTTCGACGCGCTCGCCGAACGTCAGCGCGTCGGCACGATCCGCTTCGGCGGCTACACGGTGCGCGACGCCTCGGCCACCGCGTCCTTGCGCTACCGCTTTTCGGAATTCCTGTCGGTGCAGGCAGGCGTCACCGGAGGCTGGGCTCAGTCGAGCGACGTGCTCGGTGAGGCAACCGCGACCTTGATCGGCCTGCCTGTGAGCGTGAAATACGACACGACCGACAACCTCCTCGACCCGACGCGCGGCGTGCGCATCTCGGCCCAGCTTACCCCCTATCCGACCTTCCTCGGCTCGACCGTGGGCTTCGTCGATGTCCGAGGCCAAGCCTCGACTTATTACGCCCTTGATGAAGATGCCAATTACGTGCTCGCCGGGCGAATCGCGGCAGGCGCGCTGATCGGCGGAGCCTTGCAGGACATCCCCTCGAATTACCGCTTCTATGCGGGCGGAGGCGGCTCGGTGCGCGGCTTCCGCTATCGCACGCTGTCTCCCATGCTCAACGGCAAGCTCACCGGCGGGCGCACCCTCCTTGAGGGCTCGCTCGAAGCGCGGATCAAAATCACGCAGACTATTGAGCTCGTGCCTTTCGTCGATGCGGGCGGCGCCTTCGCCACGAGCCCGCCCAATCTCACGCAGCGAACCGGAATTGGAGCAGGCCTCGGTTTGCGTTATCTCACGGCGATCGGGCCGATCCGGCTCGATCTCGCGACGCCGGTCAATGCCCGCAAGGGCGACAAGCCGGTCGTGCTTTATCTTAGTATTGGGCAGGCTTTCTGATGAGACCTTCCCGCACCACCGTTCTCCTCGCTTTCCTCGCCTTCCTGGCTTGCCTGGCGGGCGGAGCGCTCTCGCTTGGGCCACGCGCCGACGAGGGCGATCAGAGCTATCTCGCGAGCCTCATCTCGCAAGCTCTGTCGACGCCCTCGACGCAGGTGCGGATCGGCCGGCTCGAGGGCGCCTTGTCTTCGGACGCAACGCTCTATGATCTGAGTATCTCCGACAAGGACGGCGTGTGGCTGAGGCTTGACCGCGCTCGCCTCGTCTGGACGCGAGCGGCGCTCCTCTCCCGCCGACTCGAGATCGACAAGCTCGAGATCGGCAAACTCGAGATCCAGCGCCACCCGACTCCATCCGACGAGCCGGTGCCGCAGGCGAACGCTCCTCTCCTGCCGGAGCTACCTGTCAAAGTGCAGGTCAAGGACTTTTCGCTCGTCGAACTCGCCATCGGCGAACCGCTGCTCGGCGTCGCGGCGCGCTTCACGGCCTCCGGCACCGCAAATCTCGGGAACCCTGCCCAAGGGCTCGAGCTACGCTTCGATGCGCGCCGGCTCGACGCGCCAGGCACTCTCTCGACCCGATTGTCCTTCGTGCCGCAGACCGAGGCGCTATCCCTTGACCTCAAGCTCGACGAGCCGCAAGGAGGGTTTCTCTCAAAACTTGCAAGACTCCCCGAAGAGCCGCCGGTCAAGCTCGAGCTGTCGGGTCACGGCACGCTCGACGCCTTCGGCGCGGCGCTGCGCTTCGATGCGGGTCCGACGATCGGCGCCGAGGGCAATGCGCGCCTGGCGCGCGAAGGCGGCGTGCGCCATCTCCTCGTCGACGTCGCCTCGCGCATCGCCGGGCTACTGCCTCCGCCCGTGGCGCCGGCCTTCGCGGGCGAGACGAAGCTGCAAGGGGACGTGACCTTCGCGGACGCGGGAGCGATCAACCTTGCAGGCTTCTCGATTGCCTCTTCGGTCGCAAGGCTTGATCTTTCGGGCAGCGTGGATGCCGCCCGCAATCTCGACTTGCGCTTTCGCGCCGGCGCGCTGCCAGCACCCACGGGAACCACCAGGGCAGGTGAAGTCGAGATTGGCAAGCTCGCCCTCGATGGTGCCGTGAAGGGGCCGCTCGACGGCCCCAGCATCTCGGCTTCGCTCGACCTCGAGGACATGAGGACGCCACAGCTGCGCCTCGCGAAGCTTACTGCCGATTTCACCGCGATCCCGCGCGGCGACGGCGCCGCGCCAAAGCCAATCGCGCTCGCGGCCAAGGCCGAAGCGAACGGGGTCGCTCTCACGGACCCGGCGCTCGCGGCCGCGGTCGGCGATCGCTTCAGCTTCACGCTGCACGGCACCACAAGCTCGGACGGCATCGGCGATTTCGATCTCATCGAGGCCTCGTTGCGTAGTGCGCAGGTAACCTACACGGGCAGGCTCGGCGCGGCTGAAATCCGCGGCAATCTCTTAGCCGAGGTGCCGGACCTTTCCCGCTTCAGTGAACTAGCCGGCACAAAGCTCGCCGGCTCCGCCACCCTCAAGGCCAACCTCCAAGGCTCGCCCCGGCAAGGCGATGCGTCGGCGCAGCTCGATATGGAGGCCGACCACCTCTCCCTGGGTCAGGCCATCGCCGATCGCTTGTTCGGCGGCATGGCCAGAGCCTCCGGCGCGATCCGCGCACTGCCACGCGGCGCTTACGGTTTCAACTCGCTGCGCTTATCGGGCCGCCATGTGGCGCTCACCCTCGACGGGAGCGCGCGTCCATCTAGCGTTGCGCTCAGCGCCAAGGCTGAGCTGCCGCGGCTCGCTTACGTGGATGAGCGCCTGACGGGGCGCGCCAACGCGATCGCCAATATCACGGGAAGCTTCGCGCATCCCGATCTCCATGTGGAGGCGGCGCTCGCTGACGCCACCGGGCTCGGCCGGCCGATACCGCGTTTCGGCATCGTCGCGGATATCCGCAATCTTCGCGACGCGCTCGATGCACGGGCCAAGCTCGACGGGATCGTCGACGGCAAGGAGGCGAGCGGCAAGCTGCACGTGGCCCGCCTGGCCGATGGGGCTTGGCAGCTCGATGGGCTTGCGCTCGGCATCGGCTCAGCCTCGCTTACGGGCGACCTTGGCCTCGATGCTCGCCATCTTGCGAGCGGCCATGTCATATTCGCGGCGCGCAATCTCGACGACTTGACGCCGCTCCTCCTCACGCGACTCTCCGGCAGCGCCGAAGCGGATGTCAGGCTTGATGCGCAAGGCGGGCGCCAGGACATCACGCTCGCCGCGCGGGCAACCGAGGTCAAGGCCGCCGCCGTCGTGCTCGGCAAGCTCTCCGGGGACGCGCAGGTCGTCGATCTCTATGGAATCCCCATCGTCAATGCGGCAATCGGCATCGATCAAGCGGCGATCGCGGGCCAGAGCTTCTCGAGGATCCGGCTCGACGCGAAAGGCAGCACGACGGCGACTGATTTCTCGGCTCAGGCGAGCGCTCTCGGCTTCGAGCTTTCGACCAAAGGGCGCTTCCTGCCGCAACGACCGATGCGGATCGAGGTCGCTTCCTTCGAGGCGAAACGCGGGGCGCGCGCCATCGCGCTCACTGCGCCCGCGAGCATCACCTTCGAGGATGATAGCGTCGCCATCGCCAACCTGGCCTTGGCAATGCAAGGGGGCCGGATCAGCCTCGAAGGCACGGCGGGGCAAAAGCTTGATCTGCGGGTCGCGGCCCGCAGTGTGCCCTTGGCTGCCGCCGACATCTTCGTGCCGGGGCTCGGGCTCTCGGGCACGCTCGACGCCAATGCCACAATCGCCGGCACGCCGGACGCTCCCACGGGGCCTTTCCACGCCACCGTGGTGCACCTTTCCACGGCCCAGATGACAGGTGCCGGCCTGTCGCCGGTCGATGCGAAGCTCGATGGCGAGCTCTCCGATAAGCGCGCCAAGATCGACGGCCGCGTCGACATCCATCGCTATGGTATGATCGAGTTCCACGGCGGCCTGCCTTTGTCGACCGCTGGCGCAGTCGATCTTGCCGCGACCGGCCACATCGACGCGGCGATCACCGATCCGCTGCTCGGGCCCGCGGGGCGTCGGCTCACGGGAGTTGGGGTCATCGACCTTCATGTCAGGGGAGCGGTGACCAAGCCGGAGCTCTCCGGGAAGTTGAGCTTATCGCGCGGCAGCTTCTCGGACTTCCTCCAAGGCGTTCAGCTCAACGATCTTCAGATCACGCTCTCCGGCAACAAGGATCGACTGGCGATTGAAGAAGCGCGCGCCGCGACTCGCAATGGGGGCACGCTCCGCGCCACGGGCGATGTCAGGATCGATCCGGCAGCAGGCTTTCCGGGCACGATTCGCATCAGCGGGCAACGGGCCGAACTGCTCTCCAACCCCTTTGTCACCGCCATCGCCGATCTCGATCTTGCGTTGGCCGGCGCGCTCGCGCGCGATCCTCGCATCGGCGGCCGCATCGACCTCGATACCGTGACCGTGAGCGTAGCTGAACGCCTTCCCAGCACCATCCGTCCCTTGCCCGATACGCGTCATCTCAATCCTCCGAAGGAGGTCGCGGCACGTCTCGCCGCCGAGCGCAAAGCGCAGCGCAGCGCAGCCGCGAGGCGGGCTGCGCCTTTCAATGCCTCCCTGGACATCGCCCTCGCCTCGGCCGGCGGCATCCTCGTGCGCGGGCGCGGGCTTGACGCCGAGCTCGGCGGAAGCATCAAGATCACCGGCACACTCGCCGCTCCTAATGTGGTCGGCGCCTTCGATTTGCGTCACGGCGATCTCAACATCGTCGGCAACCGGCTCGACTTTACTCGCGGGCACGTGACCTTCAGCGGCGACCTCGTGCCCGAGCTCGATTTCCTCGCCGAGGCGCGCGCCGCCGATGTGACGGCAATGGTCGGCGTCACGGGCCCTGCATCCGCGCCGCAATTCACCTTCTCGTCCCAGCCGCCACTGCCACAGGACGAAACCCTCTCGCGCATTCTGTTTGCCAGGGCCACGGGAACCTTGTCGCCCTTCCAGGCACTTCAGCTCGCCCAGGCCGCCGCGCAATTCTCCTCAGGTGCCGGCAATGGTCCATTGGGCTCGCTTGGAAGGTCGTTCGGGCTTGGGAGCGGCGATGGCGGCTCAGATGGGCTCCTCGGGCGCCTGCCCAATGCGCTCAGCAAGCGTGTGCGGATTGGGGTCCAGACCGGGGCGACCGCCGGCGAGACAGGCATCTCGGTCGATGTCGACCTCAGCAAGCATATCCGGCTGCGGGGCGAAGCGGATGCCAATGGCGAAACCTCAATCGGCATCGGCACCGAGTGGGAGCATTAGACGGTCAGCGCGCGTGGCCGTCGATATTCAACGCTGACCATCGGCAAGCCGGGCGAATGATCCGTCCAAATAACCCAGCCGCAAGATTCAATCGCGCAGCTTTCCCGTTTACGGCTCGGCAGCCACGGCGAACTGGTAGCCCTTGGCTACGACGCGAACCGGGCCATCCCAACTTAGGCTTGTTTTTGGCAGCCACGCGGCGATCGACATTCGAAACAGCGGCTGATGTTGCTTGACATGTTGGTGGCCTGCCACGCCGGAGGTCGCGGGTTCGCGCCTCGTCACTCGCGCCAGCATTCTCAAGCACTTGTCGTAAGTCCTTGCCCTCGTCTTTTCAACGAACGGGCGCCCCACAACCGCCGAACCGAGCCGTCGCGCCGACCTGTCTCGTCACTTACGCCCGAGCAGCTCCTTGGCCGTGGTGACGATCCGCTCAGGCTCGAAGCCGAACTTTTTCTGCAGTTCCTTGAGCGGCGCGGAGGCCCCGAAGGTCTTCATGCCAATGACCTGACCGAAGGCGCCGACATAGCGCTCCCATCCCAACACCGATCCCTGCTCCACGGAGATGCGCGCCGTGACCTTGGGCGGCAGCACGCTCTCCCGATAGGATTGCGGCTGATGCTCGAAGATATCCCACGAGGGCATCGAGACCACGCGGGAGCGGATCCCCTCGGCGACCAGTGTTTCATGAGCCTCAACGATGAGGGAGACCTCGCTTCCCGAAGCGATGAGGATGATTTCAGGCGGTCCGCCCGGCGCCTCCGCCATGACATAGGCGCCACGAGCGACGCCGGCGGCCGAGGCATATTTGCTGCGATCGAATGTCGGCAAAGCCTGGCGCGACAGTGCGATCACGGCCGGCTGATGCCGCAGCTGCAGGATATGGCGATAGGCCTCGACGACCTCGTTGGCATCGCCCGGTCGCAGCACGACCAGGCCGGGAATGGCGCGCAGCGAGATCAGCTGCTCCACCGGCTGATGGGTCGGTCCGTCCTCGCCATCGCCCATGGCGTCATGGGTGAAGACGAAAATGGTCGGGAGCTCCATGAGCGCTGAGAGACGAATGGCCGGGCGGGCATAGTCGCTGAAGATGAAGAATGTGGCACCGAAGGCCCGCAGCTTCGAGAGCGACAGCCCATTGACGATCGCCGCCATGGCGTGCTCGCGAATGCCGAAATGCAGATTGCGCCCGTCTGGCGTCCCGGCTTCGAAATCGCCGGCGCCTTCGAATTTGAGGGTCGTCTTGTTCGAGGGTGCGAGATCGCCCGAGCCGCCCAGGAACCACGGGATGTTGCGGGCGAGCACGTTCAGCACTTCCCCCGAAACGTCGCGCCCGGCGATCCCCTTGGGGTCGGCGGGGAAGCTCGGCAGGTTGCGGTCCCATCCCGCGGGCAGCTCGCGGCGCTGCATCTGGTCGATCTCGGTGGCAAGCTCGGGGAACCGCGCGCGGTAGGAAGCGAGGAGCTTCTCCCAGCGATCGCGCGCCGCAGCGCCGCGGCGCCCGATACCGGCATCGAAATGCGCGCGCACCCCGTCGGGGACGAGAAACTTGGCGTCCTGCGGCCAGCCATAGGCGCGCTTGGTCAGCTTCACCTCTTCCTCGCCCAAGGGCTCGCCATGAGCGGCGGCCGTATCGACCTTGTGCGGCGAGCCATAGCCGATATGGCTGTCGAGGATGATCAGCGTCGGCCGGCCTTTAGTCGTCCGGAACACCGCGAGCGCGTCCTCGATTCTCTCGAGGTCATTGGCGTCGCCGACCCGCAGGACGTTCCAGCGATAGCCGAGAAAGCGGGCGGCGACATCCTCGGTGAAGGTGAGGCGCGTGTTGCCCTCGATGGTGATGTGGTTGTTGTCGTAGATCCAGCAGAGGTCATCGAGGCCGAGATGCCCGGCGAGCGAGGCCGCCTCCGAGCCGACGCCCTCCATCAGGCAGCCGTCACCGCAAACCGTATAGATGTCGTAGTCGAAGATCTCGAAGCCCGGCCGGTTGTAGCGCGCACCCAACCACTTGCGCGCAATGGCCATGCCGACGCTGGTGGCGATGCCCTGGCCCAACGGGCCCGTGGTCGTCTCCACCCCCGACACCAAATGGTATTCCGGATGTCCGGGCGCCTTGCTGCCGAGCTGGCGAAAGTGACGGATATCGTCCAACGTCACCGATGGCTGGCCCAAGCGCTCATAATCGGCATTCACCGCCAGGGTCCCGGTCAGGTGCAGCACTGACCAGAGCAGCATCGAGGCGTGACCGTTGGACAATACGAAGCGGTCGCGGTCTGGCCAGATCGGATCCTTGGGGTCGAAGCGCATGACCCGATTCCAGATCGTATAGACGAGGGGTGCCAACGCCATGGGCGTGCCCGGGTGCCCGGACTTCGCCTGCTGCACAGCGTCGATCGAGAGGGTCCGGATGGTGTTGATCGCGAGTTGATCGAGATCGTCATTGCTCATCGCGTCAACTCCTCATGCTGCGTCTGCATTTCGCCCAGCCAGAGCATGATCCGGAAAAACGGAAACCATTTTTTCGAAAGATTATGCTCCACTATCAGCGTAGGGCATGAGGGCGTTTTCACTTCGCCAGCATGCTTTAGGATTTGGCCGACTTCTCGATATGCCCGCCGAATTCATAGCGCATCGCCGAAAGCAACTTGTCGGCGTAATCCGCCTCGCCCCGCGAGCTGAACCGCTCATAGAGGGCCGACGACAGCACTTGGACGGGCACGCCCTCGTCAATTGCGGCCTTGATGGTCCAGCGGCCTTCGCCGGAATCGGACACCCTGCCCGCAAAATTTGCCAGACCTGGGTCCTGGATCAAGGCCGCCGCCGAGAGGTCGAGCAGCCAGGACGAGATCACGCTGCCGCGCCGCCAGAGCTCCGTGACATCCGGCAGGTTGAGATCGTACTGGTAGTGTTCGGGCTGGCGCAGCGGCGTGGTTTCCGCATCGACCGTGCCGATCTTCTTGCCGATATTGGCTGCCTTGAGGACGGCCAGGCCCTCGGCATAGGCGGCCATCACGCCGTATTCGATCCCGTTATGCACCATTTTGACGAAATGGCCGGCGCCACTCGGCCCGCAATGCAGATAGCCCTGCTCGCATGTGCCGCCCAGCTTCTCCCGTCCCGGGGTGCGCGGGATGTTGCCGCGGCCGGGCGCGAGGGTCGCGAAGATCGGGTCGAGACGGTTCACCACGTCGCGCTCGCCGCCGATCATCATGCAATAACCGCGCTCCAGCCCCCAGACTCCGCCGCTGGTGCCGACCTCGACATAATGGATACCCTTGGGCGCGAGTTCCTTGGCGCGGCGAATATCGTCGACATAGTAGGAATTGCCGCCGTCGATGACGATGTCGCCGCTCTCGAGATGGGGCACGAGATCGGAGATTGTCTTGTCGACCACGCCGGCCGGCACCATCAGCCAGACCGCGCGCGGCTTCGACAGGCGGCTGGCAAACTCGGCCAGCGAGGCCGCGCCAACGGCGTTCTCCTTCACCAGCTCGGCGACCGCCTTCGCCGACATGTCGTACACAGCGCATTGGTGCCCGCCCCTCAAGAGCCGGCGCACCATGTTGGAGCCCATCCGGCCGAGGCCGATCATTCCCAGTTGCATGCGCTATCCTCCTCTACAGATATCACGATGGGACGCCGGTCCGAGGGCGGCCTTCTCGAAGATGTCGACGAGCTCGCGGTAATGCCGGGCGATCTCGACGACACCGACGACCCCAGTTTAGACGGCTCGTCCGCGCCAGTCGACGAGGACATCGAAAAACGCGCTGCCAGCCTGGCGAACGCAACAAAATAATCGCGAAATACATCAAACGCCAAGAGCTGACATGTACAGTGCGTGAGCTTGAGTATGTCTCCTCGAAGCGGGATGATCGGGCGAAGGCGATGACCCCGCCCAGACCATCGATCCTGTTGCGCCAATATCGAGGGTGGCACGCGCGGAGCAGTCGCGCAACGCAAGGCCGCCGTCGACAGTGCCACCGCTTATCCGACGCTCGCGCAGCCGACCTCTCGCCCCTTGCTCGCCCGCTTTCGTTCCAACTTTGCCTTGTTATTGCGAGCCAAGCAGGCTATCCGAATGGGGAACAGCGATTGACTTTGCTCGGCATCTCGATGGCCTGTCGCGCCGGGGGTTCGAGCCGGTCACTCGCGCCGTCGCCTTGCGATTTCATCATGCTCTCCTTCATTCATCGAGCATGATCCTTTCGGAAAATCGGTTTCCACTTTTCCAGACCACGCTCCAGAAATGCCGGTTCATACGCAAGACGGCCAGAAGCAAATGGCGGCGGCTCGCGCCGTCGATCTTGTTTCATCGGGGATGAAGCTCGGGCTCGGTACCGGCTCGACGGCGGCGTATTTCGTGGACCTCCTTGGGGACAGGGTCCGCTCCGGGCTCGATGTCGTCTGCGTGCCGACTTCCGAGGCCACGCGTGAGAGAGCCGAGCGCCAGGGCCTCTTCGTGACCACGCTCGACGAGGTTCCTCGTCTCGATCTCACGGTCGATGGCGCCGATGAAATCGACCAGGAGCTTCGCCTGATCAAGGGCGGCGGGGGCGCTCTTCTGCGCGAGAAAATCGTGGCTTATGCCTCGGCGCGCATGGTGGTGATCGCCGACCGTTCGAAGCTCGTCGCAAGGCTCGGCGCCTTTCCGCTGCCGATCGAGGTCGTGCCCTTCGGTCTTGCGGCAACCCGCATCGCGATCGAGGCGGAGGCCTCGCGGCTAGGGCTCACGGGCCGAATCGAATTGCGAAAGGATGCTTCTGGAAAGGTTTTCCACACGGACGGCGGACATTTCATCCTCGATGCCGCCTTTGGCGCGATCCCCGACCCGGTTGCGCTTTCAAGCCGATTGGGCGATACCCCCGGCGTCGTCGAGCACGGCCTGTTCATTGGGCTCGCGCGAGGCGCGATCATTGCCGGGGGCGACGACCTGGCGATTCTCGGCTCGCTCGACTGATCGGCTCCGATCGGCGACGGGCCATCTCGGCAGCCCATCTTGGCAGCCCATCTTGGGAGTATCCCGTGGCCCATCGTCTTTTCCACCGCGCCTTCGCCGGAATTGGCCTCATCGGCATGCTCGCCGCTCTTGCGAGCGCGCCCGCGCTCGCACAACAAGCCGCTCCCGCCCAAACCCAGCAACCCGCCGCTCCAGCAACCCCGCCGCCGCCTCCCGTTCCGCCCGCACAGCTCGCCTTGGCGCGGCAGGTCATGGTAGCCAGCGGCGTCACCGAAAGCTTCGAGCCGATCGCCGGCAACATCGCGCTTCAGCTTCTGCGCGCCTACACGCAAAAGCGCCCCGCCAACGCCAAGGACTTCGAGGACATTCTTCTCGGCATGAAGCCGGAGCTCGATGCCAAGAAGAACGACCTCATCAACAAGGCGGCGGAAGCCTATGCGCGCCAAATCGACGAGGGCTCCCTCAAGGCGATTCTTGCCTTTTTCCAGAGTCCGGCCGGTATGAAATACAAGTCGGCCTTGCCGCAGGTGCTCAACGAAGTCTCGGCGGTGACCGACAGTTGGACGAAAGAAGTCGCGACGCAAATGGGGGAGCATGTCGTCGAGGAGATGAAGAAGCGCGGTGTCGACCTCGGCCGCTGAGCGGCGCCCGGCGCGGCATCGGCAACTTGCCTCTCACCCTTCCGCTGCGGCTCCCGGCATGACGGCGACCGCGAGGCTTTCGGGCCACGCCGGTGGCGAGCGGCTTACCGGCAAGCCCGCCTCCACGCGCCTCGCCGCGGGCGCGGCTCTTCTCATCGCGGCGCTGCCCGTCGCCATGGCGCTCGCCAACCGCTCGGCGCCGGCCTTTCTCCTCCTCGCGGCCGTTATCGTCGTCGCTTGCGTCGTCGCGGAGAATGGATGGAGAAGCGTCGGATCGGGGTTGGCCGATCTCAAACGCTCTCCTGTGGCTTGGGCGAGCGCGGCCTTCATCGGGCTCAGCATCATCTCCTGGGGCTGGAGCGCCGATCGAGCCGAGAGCTGGCGCACGCTCGAGGAGGGTGTGGTTCCGCTGCTCGCGGGAGCGACACTGTTGCGTTTCCTGCCTCGCGTGGCACCACGCTGGACGGGGCTTGCTGTCGCGCTCGGGGTGATCGTCGCGGGGCTGATCTCGATCGGGGAGTTGCGCTCGGGGATGCCCATTCGCAAGGCGCTGCATCTGCGCGCCATCGCCTTCGAATATAACCGGCCGGTGCTGACCTTGCTCGCGCTCTTCTGGCCGCTTTGCGCGCTCGCCGCATCGGTGCGTAACGCTTCGGTCTCGGGAGCGCGCGGCAGCGCTTCCCCTCTCCCGCAAGCGTCGGCGCATATCCTTCCCGCCTTCAGGCCGAAGGGCACGAAACTCGTGCTTTGGTCGGCGCTCGCGGCCACGACCCTGGCCATCTGGACCTCGCAAAGCGGCACGGCGATGTTCGCTCAAGCGCTGTCGATCACCGCCGTGCTCCTGGCGTTACGCTTTCCGCGCGCCCTTCTGATCGCGCTCGGGGTCGGCGTGAGCGTCGTCTTTGCTTCGGTTTTCGCCTTCGGCGATCTCGCCTCGCGACTGCTCCCCGGCTCGACCTACGAGCTCCTCGCCTGGGCGCATGCGGCCGATCGGGTCGATATCTGGCGCAGCTTCGGCGCCGCTGCGCTGTTTCATCCTCTTCTCGGCACCGGGATCGGCACCTCGGTCACGCTCGGCGATACCGCGGTCGCGGGAGAGGTCGCGAGCGAGTTCCGCCGCATGCTGAGCGTCGGCCATCCGCACAACGGCTATCTGCAGATCGGCGTCGAGCTCGGCGCCCTGGGCTGCGCCATCGCGATCGCGACGGTACTCTTGATGCTGCGGAGCTGGCGAGACCTCTCGGGGCCGCCTCTTTGGTCACGCATCGGCTTGTTCACCATGGTCGCCGCAGCGATGCTCGTCGGACACGGCGCCTGGCAGGCCTGGTGGCTCGCGGTGAGCTTTGTGTCCGCGGCCCTCGTCCGGACCTTGGCATCTCCCGCCGCCTCGGCGGATCAGACAGTCGCGTCGCTCAGCCGCTGAGAGGCACGTTTCGCGAATCGCGAGCAAGCCTCCGGGCGATTTCGGGGAAGCCAGCGCATGGTGAAGGGAGCTCAAAGCCAGCCCCCTTCGCTTCCCGTCTTCCAATGATGCGCTTGGTGCGCTCACCGAACGAGGCCGGTCCCTCCGCCGTGTTCGCCGACAAAAGATCGTTTGCGAACAGAGCGTGCCAGCGATATCGAGTGCGTCCATGAGGCCTCGCGGCTTGAGACTTACCTCTCGCTCGAAGCGGCGCAGACGGGAAACGGCACCCATATCATGACCAAGTTCGATACGGATCTCTTCGTGATCGGCGCGGGCTCCGGCGGGGTGCGCGCCGCGCGCATCGCCTCGGGGCTCGGCGCCAAGGTCATGATCGCTGAGGACAGCCGGATCGGCGGCACTTGCGTCATCCGCGGTTGCGTGCCGAAGAAGCTCCTCGTCTATGCGAGCCGCTTCCCGCACGCTTTCGAGGATGCGATCGGCTTCGGTTTCTCCGAGGTGAAGCCGGATTTCTCCTGGGAGCGCTTGCGCGACCGGGTGGAGGCGGAGGTGACGCGCCTGTCGGGCCTTTACCGCAAGGGTCTCGAGACTTCCGACGTCGCCATTCGCGAGGAGCGCGCCGTGATCTGCGGGCCTCATGAGGTGCGGCTCGCCTCCGGCCAAAGGGTGAGCGCGGGAACGATCCTCATCGCGACGGGCGGAAGGCCGTCCCGGCAAGGCTCGATCGTCGGCGCGGACCTCGCGATTGTCTCCGATGATGTCTTTCATCTCCCGCGCTTGCCGCGACGCATGGTCATTCTCGGCGCCGGCTATATTGCACTTGAATTCGCGAGCGTCTTTTCGGGATTGGGAACGGAAGTTCACCTCGTGCATCGAGGCGACGCGGTGCTGCGCGGGTTCGACGAGGATTTGCGCAAGAATGCCGCGCATGCGCTCGCGGCGCGCGGCGTCAAGTTTCACTTCTCGCGCAGCTTCGTGAAGATCGAGGCGACGGCGAACGGCGTGCGGCGCGTGCATCTGCAAAATGGCGAGACTCTCGACGGCGAGGTCGTGCTGATCGCCACGGGGCGCATTCCGAACACGGAGGGGCTGGGCCTCGGACACGCAGGCGTCATCCTCGGAGACAAGGGACAAGTGAAGGTCGATGCGCAAAGCCGCAGCAACATCGCTTCGATCTATGCGATCGGAGATGTCACTGACCGCCTCCAGCTCACGCCCGTAGCGATAAGGGAAGGCCACGCCTTCGCGGAAAGCGTGTTCGGCAGCAAGCCCTGGACGGTGGACCACTCCAATGTGCCTTCGGCGGTGTTCATCACGCCGGAGATCGGCACCGTCGGCCTCACGCAGGCGGAGGCGTGCGAGCGGCACGCGGCGGTCGATGTCTATATCGCGAATTTCCGTCCCATGCTAGCAACGCTCTCGGGACGCGACGAGCGCATCTTCATGAAGCTCCTGGTCGATGCTCAAACCGACAAGGTGCTCGGCTTGCACATCTGCGGAGAGGGCGCGGCCGAGATGGTTCAGCTCGCCGCCATCGCCATCAAGATGGGCGCGACCAAGGCCGACTTCGACCGCACCGTCGCGCTGCACCCCACGGCCGCGGAGGAGATCGTCACCATGAAAGCCCCGGTGGCGCGGCTGCGGCGGGAGGCTTGAGGAGCGGTTTCGCGGAAGCTCTCGACGATCGTTTATCGGGGAGGTTGAGCACCGTCCCGAGGGGCCGAAGCCGACCCCCTGAGAGGCGGAGCCTCCAGAACGCCGCGCGGCCGGCCCGCTTTGTCAGGTCGCGGACTGATAGGCCGCGACGAACTCGCCGAGCTCGGAGCCGGCGATATCGCTAACGGCCCAGAAGGTGAGCCCATCCCTCGTCCAATGGCGCAGCATATAGCCGCTGAGCTCGATCGCCGGCGGGGCCAGATTGGTTCCGGGCCAGACGAAGAGATTGATGACATGCGTGCGGCGGCGATAGACGACGACCGCCGCGGCGCGCCCCTCGACATAATCGATGCGCCCGCCAACCAATGTGAAGCCCTTCAAGGCAAGGTCGGGCACTGGTGGGGTGACGTCGAGCTTGCCCGCAAACCAGGGTTTGACGGTGTGCTGATCGGTCGATTGCACATCGAACAAATGTTCGCCCGCGAGAGAGCGCAAATGCCCGTCGACCAGGCTGCGCGCGATCTCATTTCCCGTGTCGGCGCGCATCACAAAAAAGGCAAGGCAGGCGGCGAGCGCGAAGGCACCGGCGCCGCCTGCGAACGCGCCTTGCGCGCGCAATCGCCAAGAGCTTGTCGACGAGCTTCCGTTTACCGACGAGCTTCCCGTCGCACGCCACCAGCCCTGACGAACTCTGCGTGGATGCGCGAGGGGCATCTCGACGGCCGCCGGCGCGGGCAGCGCTTCCATGATCCGCTCGGCCAAGCCCGCCGGCGCCCGCATGCGCAAGGCTGGCGAAGCGAGCTTCTGCTTGAGCGCCATGATCTCGGCGAAGCTTCCGGCGCAGTCCGCGCAGCTCGCGATGTGAGCCTCGATCTCGCGGGCATGGACAACGTCGAGCTCCCCATCAGCGAGCGCATGGACGAGCGGCATTTTCTCGTCGCAAGTCATGTTGCTTTTGCCTTCTTTTCGAGCGCGAACCAGGCCGTCTGCAATTCCTCCCTCGCGCGAGCCAACCGAGACATGACGGTACCGATCGGAACCCCGGTCACTTCGGCGATCTGGCGATAGCTGAAATCGTTGAATTCCTTGAGCACGAGGGCCTCCCGATAAACGCTAGGCAAGCGGCCGACGAGCTCACGAAGGACACGCGCATCGTCGGCGCGGGCCATCTGTACCTCTGGGTCGGACTCCGTTTCCCCCCAGAGCGGTTCCAAATTCCCTGCTTCGCCCCCGTCGCCTTCCGGCAAGGGTTCGAAACGTCGCGGATCGCGCGAGCGCAGCACATTGCGGAGGATGGTGAACAACCAAGGTTTGATCGATTCACCCGAGAACCCCGAAAAATATCGAAGCGCTCTGAGATATGTCTCTTGCGTCGCATCTTCGGCCTCATTCGCGTCGCGCGTCAGATAACGCGCGAAAGTGTAGACCTCGTCCAGCAACGGGAGAGCGAGCTTGCGAAAACGCTCGCCCTCGCGCTGATCCGCTTCGGTCATTCCGAAACCCTCCAGCCGTTCGACACGCGCTTCGTGCGCCACGTGCTAGCATGTTGTTTAGGCAGAGCAAGGATTCGGTGGCAGCTTTCATTTCACGATGATCTTACCCGTCATGTGCGGATGGAGCGAACAGAAATACTCGTAAGTGCCCGGCTCCGTGAAAGTGTGGGAGAATGTGTCACCCGTGTCGAGCGCGGAGGATTTGTATTTGTGATCGGCGTCGACGACCGTGTGCGGGATGTCGTCGCCATTCGTCCAGACCACGGTGGTTCCCACGGCCACTTCGGCCTCGGCCGGCGTGAAGGTGAAGTTGTCGATCTTGACCGGAATGTCCGCGGCTTCGACCGAGGATGCGCCCATCAGGGCGATGGCGATCAGCGCGGCGCGGGCGCCATTGAAAACAGAAGTCATGTTCATCGAGCCTCGTTCGGATATCTTGGTGAGGGCCACCGCCCAGTCGTCCCAGGCGGTGGCAATTGCTGCAACCCGCTTGCGTCGTCTCAGCCGGCGAGCGGCGTGTCGATGACGGCCAAGCGCTCGGCGCCGGGCATGAAATTCACCTGCCGGATGCCGAGAACCGTGCGCAGCTTCGAGTCCTCCACCTTCATGGGTCCTGCCGACGGAGCGGTTCCGGGGGCCGGCTGCGGGAATGCGGTCGAACGCGCGGTGTGGAAGGCTACATTGCCCTCGACCTTTTGCATCACCTGATGGATATGGCCGTTCAGCACGGTGACCGAGCCGAACTTCTTGAGCATTCCGAGTGCCTGCTCGGAATCCTGCGTGCCCCATCCCCAATCGGGATAGATCGTCCAGAGCGGAATATGGGCGAAGACGATGATCGGCGTGCTCGCGCCGCGCGAGGCGACGTCGGCCTGCAGCCAGGCGAGCTGATCGGCACCGAGATTGCCCATGCCGCCGGCCTTGAGATCGACGACATTGACCAGGCCGATGAAGTGAGCCCCACCGGCATCGAAGGAATACCAGCCGTTGCCCTTCGCGCCCTTGCCATAGCGGTCGAGATAGATCTTGCGGTCGTCGTCGAGAACGTCGTGCTCACCGGGCACATAATGCACATCGAGTCGCGACTGGCCGATGATCTGATCGGCGGTGTCGAATTGGGCCGGCTTCGAGAGATGGCTGATGTCGCCCGTGTGGATCATGAAAGAGGGCTTCGCCGGCAAGGCATTCACCTTCCCGATCGCCTCCACGAGCGTTCCGTTGGCGTTGGGATTGGCGGGCTTGTCGAAGCCGATGTGGCTGTCGCTGAGCTGGAGGAAGCTGAAGGCTTTGGATTCTTCTGCCTTAGCCTCGCCGATCAAGCCGGTCGAGCGGGGAATGCCGCCGGCGAGCGTCCACAAAATGCCGGTGCCGGCCCATGTCATGCATTCGAGGACCTTGCGCCGCGTGGCGCCCTCTTCGTGATCGTGAGCATCATGCGTCATTTCCGTCTCCTTCCGAAGCTTGGATGCTTCCGAATGATGAGACTGGCCCCTGAGCGCCTTTATTCCTGGAGGGGGCGCGACAAGTCGTCGCGAGGGCGTTGCAAGATCCGAGCGAGTGACGAAAGGGGCCGCCATGAAAGCCCTCACAATCACTCAGGTACCGGAAGCAATTGGCTGAAATCTTGCACCTTTTGCTTCTTGAAGGACGGGCGCCAATGATCCGGCTGGTTCTTTGAAACGATATGAGCCTCGAAGTACGATGAACGAACGTCGAAGTTGGATGGCCGATTCCGCGGGGCGCCCTATCGGCGAGGCCGCCTCGGCTCGGTCTTGAAGGCTCGAGTGGATCGCGACGCCTGATCGTGTATAGAGCAGCATCTCGCTGAAGGCCCGGAAATTGCGCCGCTTTTCTCTTTCGCGCATCTTTCTTCAGCGTCGAGGAGCCCGCCATGAGTCAAAGCGCGAAGACGAAAAGCTGGTCGCCCGCCTCCTGGCGGGGGCTGCCCATCGAGCAGGTCCCCGTCTATCCGAACGCCGATGCGCTCGCGGCGATCGAGCGGCAGCTTTCCGGCTTCCCTCCCCTCGTCTTCGCCGGCGAAGCGAGGAAGCTCAAGGCGGCGCTCGCAAAAGTGGCTTCGGGCGACGCCTTCCTGCTTCAAGGCGGGGATTGCGCCGAAAGCTTCGCGGAGCATTCCGCGGACAACATCCGCGATTTCTTCCGTGTCTTCCTCCAGATGGCCGTCGTCTTGACCTTCGCCGGCGCCTCCCCCGTGGTGAAGGTCGGGCGGATCGCGGGCCAATTCGCCAAACCCCGTTCCGCGCCGACCGAGAAGATCGGCGATACCGAGCTGCCGAGCTACCGCGGCGATGTGATCAACGGCATCGACTTCACGCCCGAAGCGCGCACGCCGGATCCGGCGCGCCAGATCGACGCTTACCGGCAATCGGCGGCGACGCTCAATCTTTTGCGCGCCTTCGCGACCGGCGGCTATGCGAGCCTCGAGAATGTGCATCGCTGGATGCTCGGGTTCATCAAGGATTCGCCCGCCTCCTCGCGCTTCACCGAGCTCGCCGACCGCATCAGCGAGACGCTCGACTTCATGCGCGCCATCGGCATCGGCGCGGATATGCATCAGGAGATGCGCGTCACCGATTTCTACACCAGCCATGAGGCGCTGCTGCTCGGCTATGAGCAGGCGTTCACGCGCATCGATTCAACGAGCGGGGACCCTTACGCCACCTCGGGCCATATGATCTGGATCGGCGATCGGACACGCCAGCCCGACCACGCCCATGTGGAATTCTGCCGTGGCGTCAAGAATCCGCTCGGCATCAAATGCGGGCCGTCTCTCACCCCGGACGGGTTGTTGCGGCTCATCGACATTCTGAACCCGGCGAATGAGCCTGGCCGTTTGACCCTCATCTGCCGTTTTGGCGCCGGCAAGCTGTTCGATCATCTGCCGAAGCTCGTGCGCGGCGTCAAAGCGGAAGGCCGCCATGTCGTCTGGTCCTGCGATCCGATGCATGGCAACACGGTGAAGACCGGTAACGGCTACAAGACCCGCCCCTTCGACCAGATCGTGAGCGAGGTACGCAATTTCTTCGCGGTGCATCAAGCCGAAGGGACGCACGCGGGCGGCGTGCATCTCGAAATGACCGGCAAGAACGTCACCGAATGCACGGGCGGCGCGCGCGCCGTCTCGGATGCCGACCTTGCCGACCGCTACCACACGCATTGCGACCCACGCCTCAACGCCGAGCAGGCGCTGGAGCTTGCTTTCCTCATGGCCGAGCTTCTCAAAAGAGAGCGGCAGGCGAGAGGGCGCCCCGCGATCGAAGCCGCGGAGTGACTGGAACGAGGTGGGGCGAACGGCCGACGCGGGCCGGTGATGTCTCAGTGATGCCCGCGACTATCGGGCCCCTCGGCTCGGATCCCCGTCAACGCCTCGAGCTCCATCATCAGGGTGGAGTTGATCCTGACGAGTGCGAGTACGGCCGCGCGCGCGTCGCCTTCGCAATCCGCGATGATGGCCCTGGCAAGCTCGGCTTGGGCAAGCTCCGTAGGGCCCAAAGGCGGGTCGTCTTTTTCGTCTACCGGGGCGGGAGCAGGTAATTCTCTTTTCATTTCTTCTCCTCTTTATATGTTCTTATTTTGTTCCTTCGGAAGACCACCGTCAAGACTGACTTGTTAAGTTTTCCCGCGCTCATTACACAGTGCGTATGTGTGGGCGCGTCACGCAAAAAGGGGGCGAGCTCCCCGGCCTCGTCACGGTGAGCCTCATCGAAGAACGCCTTCCTCCGCGCTGGAATGGTGCGCCGAGCCAGGATTTCTGGGTCATCCGCCGCGATCCAGCCGCGGGCGAATATCGACGCGATCGTCTCATCTGGGGTTTCAAGACGGCTTGGATGCGCGACGCCGGGTCGGGCGGCCAGATCAATGCCACAGCCGAGCGGCTCACCAGCGCGCCGATGTTCCGGACAAGCTATGAGAGGCGCCGCTGCCTCATTCCCGTCGACAACTTCTTCGAGTGGAAAGCGGTGATCGGGCAAAAGGCGAGGCAGCCTTACGCGGTGGCGATGAAGGACGGCTCGCCTTTCGCGCTTGGCGGCATCTGGACGAGCTATCGCGAGGGCGAAGAGGTGATGCGCAGCTTCGCCGTCATCACCTGCCCCGCAAACAGCCTCGTTGCCGAGATCCATCACCGGATGCCCGTGATCATCGCGCCGGAGAATTACGACCGCTGGCTCTCTCCGCTCGAGCCCGATCCGCATGATCTCCTCGCCCCCTACCCTTCCGAGCCCATGACCATCTGGCCGATCTCGATGCGCGTGAACGCGCCGCGCAACGACAGCGAGGATATTCTCGAGCGGGTCGAGCTCTTCAGAGAGCGCTCAGATACCAATCTTCAATGATCGACTGCATTGCCTGGGCGTATATTCGGATCTTTGTCGCGCCGATGGAACGGTGCAATGGGCGCGCTACTGCGCGAGCCAGTTTTTTCACCCCAGGCACGCGGGAGAACTCGCGCTCATTGTCTGTGACTAGCGCAACCGCTGGGCCAAGCCGGCAAGCCGGATACGATAACGTTCGCCATAGGCAGATTTCCCCGTACCGATTCCAGCTCGCCCACTATCGCGCAATTTCATAAATCGGAATCATCCTCAATGGGTTCAGGAATGAGGTTGAGCCTTGAGTATACCTCATTGAAAAACAAGTAATTATTTATTGAATTCACCGAAGGTTATCAGAAGTATGCGCCAAGAAGAGGGGCGCGTCAGCCGGTGGTGACGGCCGTCTCGACATCGGCCGGATCAATCTCCCGATCGAGACCCGCATTGAGCTTGTCGCGGTCGAGCTCGCCCTCCCACCAGGCGATGATCACGGCCGCGACCCCGTTACCGATGATGTTGGTG
>DASZIL010000152.1:0-34446 GCA_035949255.1 Beijerinckiaceae bacterium
CTCGTCATCGGCAACAAGAACTATTCCTCATGGTCGTTGCGCGCCTGGATCGCCATAACCTCGTCGGGCATCGCCTTCGATGAAGTGTTCATTCCCCTCGCTCTTCCAGACACCAAGGAGCGCATCAAGCGGCATTCGCCGGCCGGAAAAGTCCCCGTGCTCATCGATGGGGATGCGGTGATTTTTGAATCGCTCGCCATCCTCGAGCATCTCGCCGAGCGCTTCCCGAAGGCCGGGCTGTGGCCGTCCGAGCCCGTGGCGCGTGCCCATGCGCGCTCGATCGCGGCGGAGATGCATGCTGGCTTTCAGCCGTTGCGCAGCCATTGTCCGATGAATCTCTGGCGCCCCGTGGAACGGCTCGCGCTCACGCCCGAGGTCGAGGCCAATGCGGCGCGCATCACCGAGATCTGGCGCACGGCGCGCGAGCGTTTCGGCAAGGGAGGCCCCTTCCTCTTCGGCAAATTCGGCGCCGCCGACGCGATGTTCGCGCCGGTGGCGACGCGGTTTCACACCTATGACATTGCATGCGACAGCGTGAGCCGCGCCTATATCGACGCGATCCATGCGCATCCGGCCTTCAAGACATGGCGCGATGCCGCCTTCAAGGAAACGCTCGTCATCGCGCAAGACGAAGTCGATTGGCCGAAGGTGAAGAAGCTGCCGGAGGCAGCGGCTTGAGGCCGAGCGTCGACAGCGCGGCGTCAAGCCCCTCCTCGATCGCCGAGCTCATGGGCCTTGCGAAAAAGGCCGCGCGCAAAAGCCCGAACCGGGTCCGAAAGGTCGGCGCCGTCCTCGCGGCGGCCGACGGCACCCGCATCGCGAGATGCAACGACTTCCCCGCCGGGGTTCGCGATCTCGACGAGCGCCATGAAGGAGACGGGCGCTTCGTGTGGATGGAACATGCCGAGCGCAACGCCATTTTCGAAGCGGCAAAGCTCGGCACCGCGACGAAAGCCGCGACGCTCGCGACCACCTTCTTCCCCTGCATCGATTGTGCTCGCGCGATCGTGCAGGCCGGGATCGCCCGGCTGTGCACGCCGGCCCCGGATTATGCCGATGCCGTCTGGGGCCAGTCCTTTCTTCGCTCGCGCGTCATTCTCGAGGAAGGCGGGGTCGTGATGCATTTCGTCGATGCGGACGGGCCGGCGGATAATACCGCGTGAGACTCGACTGGCTTGCCAGGCGCGCGCCCGGCAACGTCCTCAACAACTTTCGATGGATGGCCGCCTATTTGGTAGGCGCAGGATTGAAGGATTGAGGATTGCCGTATTTGCGGATTTCCTCCTGCATCGATTTGAGCATCGCGGGGCTCACCGGATAGGTGGCGACGGGGCCAGGCTGAGCCTCCTGCGAATCATCCCCTCCGAGCGGTATCTCGTCGGCCGGCGCGTCCCGATATCGAAGCACGCTTGAACCGTGGCCAGAGGCGTGTGCGCTCTGCCATTGAGCTTGCGCGCGGGCGCCACGTGCTTCGTCCTGCCCCGTGTCGAGGCGCGAGATCGGACGCGGCGTGAATTCGACCGTCTCGCTCTTGCCGGCGATCACGGGGATCACAAGCGTCTCCTCGCTCCCCTTCTGGGGCGTGAGCGTGAAACCCTTGTAAGAGGGAATGAAACCGATGCCCTTCGGGTCGCCGCCGATGCGCATGCTGCAGTTATGCGCGCCGAAGACCTCACCGCAGGCCGAATTGGCCTCGAAGCGCGGCGCTTTTTCCTCATATTCGGCGTGAGAATTCAAGGCCGCATTGTGACATTGCGCGGCATCGAGCGCCTTCTTGGCGATGCAGCTCTTCTCATCCGGATAAACGGCCGAGACGGGGGAGACCGCGTGCGCCGAATGATGAGACCAATGCCTTCTGGATCTCGCGGCGGCATCATCGGGCAAAACGAGCGCCGCCGTGAGGGTGGCGAGCACCGCGACCGCGGCCGCGCGGCTCCAGGGCGACATCAAAACACGCCGAATGCGGCGACAGAAACTTTGCAAGACAGCCTCACTCTTTTCTCAACGGGCCCCGACCCGGTGATTTTTTCGGATTTGGCGTTGATCTTTGAACGATAATCATGCCCATGGGAAGGCGAAAGGGAGCAGGGCATGGCCACGATTGCAAGATTGGCGGATTTCGGTGAGTTTTTCGGGCTCGCCCTTGCACTTATCGTGCTTTACCTCATCGTCTACGCCTTTGCCACAAGCCATAACGAGCTCGCGCTGATTCGCGCCAACATCCTGTCGGCCGCGATCGCGCTCGGCATGAGCCTTATCGGCTTTGCGCTGCCTTTGTCGAGCGCCATCGTTTACACCCACAATCTCGCGAATTTTTTCATGTGGGGCGTCATCGCCCTGGTGGTGCAGATTCTCGTCTACTGGCTGGTGCGCCTCATCCTGCCTGATCTCACGCGCCGCATCGCCGCAGGCGAGGTCACGGCCGCGTTCTTCCTCGGCTGCGCCTCGCTCGCGGCCGGCATCATCAACGCGGCGGCGATGAGCTTTTGAGCCGAGCCCGCGCATGGCGAAGAGAGCCCGAAGGCCAGGCACGGCGAAGGCGAAAGGAAACACCGCTTCACCGCGCCGCAAGCCAAAGGGCGAGCTCACATTCGCGCACCTCAAGGCGCGCGCGCTCGCGGCATCGCTCCTCCCGCCGACGACGCTCGCGAGAGCCATGACAGGGCTCGGTTTCGTGCAAGCCGATCCGATACGTTCGCCGGCGCGCGCCCAAGACCTCATCTTGCGCCATCGTGTGGCCGGTTATCGCGTGGGCGATCTCGAGCGAAGCTTTCGTGAGCTTAAGCTCGATGAGGATTTTCTCTACGCCTACGGCTTCATGCCGCGCGAGATCGCGAGGCTTTTGCATCCGCGTCTCGATCCGCGAGGGCGCCCGCATCGCCCGACGGGGCTCGCGGCCGATGTGCTCGCCTTCGTGCGCGAGCGCGGCACCACCCATCCGCAAGAGCTCGCGGCAAGTTTCGGCAAGGAGCGCGCGGTAAACAATTGGGGAGGCTTCTCGAAGGCCACCACCCGCGCCCTGCACAGTCTGCATTTTCACGGGCTCTTGCGCGTCGCGCACCGTCGCGACGGCATTCGCCTCTATGAGCCCGCGCCGGCGCGGGAGGAGGACATGAGCGCGCAAGAGCGAAGGCGCCGCCTTCTCCTCCTCGTGCTTCGCCTTCTCGCGCCCTTGCCGAAGAAAAGCCTCAACCCGACGCTTGCCCTTCTCGCGCGAGGCGCGCCTCGGCTGCGTCAAGGCATGCCGAAAGCCTTGGATGCACTCTTGCGCTCGGGCGCGGTCGAGAGCGCGGTGATCGAGAGCGAGACCTGGCTCTGGCCAAGCGACATGCCAGTCCCGGAAAAGGGGGAACCGCCGCGCGAGCTTCGCTTCCTTGCCCCCTTCGATCCCATCGTCTGGGACCGGCGTCGCTTCGAGCATCTCTGGGGATGGGAATACCGCTTCGAAGCCTATACGCCGATCGCGAAGCGGCGGCGCGGCTATTATGCCATGCCGCTTCTTTATGGGGACGAGATGATCGGCTGGGTCAACCTCGCCAATCCCGACGAGCGACTTCAGGTCGAAGCGGGGTTCATCGGCTCTCCACCGCAAGACAAGGATTTTCGCCGCGCTTTCGACGCCGAAATAGCGCGCTTCGAACGATTCCTGCTCCCTCGAAATAATGCGTTGTCGGCGCCGGTTCGAAAGGAAGCCGCTGTGAGGCGGCCTCCTGTCGTCAGGTCCGGTCATCCCGGTCAGCGCGAGCGCGCAACCTGACACAGCCGAACTAGATCATCATCGAAGGCATCGACATTCGCCAGGATCGTCGGACAGCGGCGCTTCAAGGTGAGACGCAACTGCGCTCCCTGGACGCCCGCCCCTATCCCGGTGGAAGAATCGATTCCGGCCGTGCTTGCTGGGACTCCGGCGCCCACGCCCGCAATGCCCGAGGTCCCGGAAACCGCACCGATCCCAGTGCCGACGCCGCCTCCCGCGCCGTTGATTCCGGTGCCAATTCCGCCGACTCCGCCTAACCCGATCCCGGCCCCACCGGAAGCGCCGATGCCGAGCCCACCCGCACCGCCACCGCCGCTGACGCCCACGCCGCCGCCTCCCCCGCCGATGCCGGCACCGCCCGAGGCTCCAGCGCCGACGCCCCCGGCGCCACCGCCCGCGCTCGCGCCCACACCACCGCCTCCGCCCCCAACGCCTGCGCCGCCCGAGGCCCCAGCGCCCACGCCGCCGCCACCGCCACCCGCGCTCGCACCGACGCCCCCGCCTCCACCGCCAACGCCGGCACCGCCCGAGGCTCCAGCGCCCACACCGCCGCCACCACCGCCAGCGCTCGCACCGACGCCGCCGCCGCCTCCGCCGACGCCCGCGCCACCAGAGGCTCCAGCGCCCACACCGCCACCCCCGCCGCCTGCGCTCGCACCCGCGCCAGCGCCAGCGCCGTAGGCCACGGCGCCCGACGCCAGCAGCAGCACAACGCTCAACGAGTACAATGCCGTCTTACTCTTCCTCAGCCTGACAGAATTTTTCATGATGTCCTCCCGGCGGAGACAGCGATGTCGCTCCCGCGCGGCGCTCGCTTGGACTGTCAGCGAGTGCCCGCAATGCAACGATCGCTTGGCGCAACAGTTTCGCCGCGGGGCCGGGAGGCCTATGCGGAATTGTTTTATAGTTTGCGAACGCTCAAAATATTTCACATAAATAGATAGTAATTCTAAGTTTTAGTCAGTTTCGCCGTCGGTTTTGATATTTATAAATGCGCCAGGAAACAACGAAGGCCGATCGGCTTCTCACTGCTTCTTCGCCCAGCCTTTCTCGCGCTGAAGGAGGATGAGATCGAGGGACGGCGCCGTCCCGGTGATCGCCGTCAAGAGGCAATGCGCCTGGCCTCGGTGATGCGTCTGGTGGTTGAAGAAATGATCGAGCGCGTCGCTCAAGACCTGCTCGACCTTCGCCGGGTTGGTGATGGTCGAATAGCTGAAGCTCGCGTTGAGTGCCTCGTCGTCGAGCCCGTCGACATAGGCCTCGATGCGGCGATCCTCGATCTCTCGCGCGCGCCGCAGATCGTGAAAATCCTCATGCAAAATGGCATCGAGCCGCGTCGGCGCCTCGCCCTCGCCCGTGAAGCGGCGCATCCACACGCGATCGCCGACGAGGAGATGATTGAGCGTGCCGTGCAAGGATTTGAAGAAGGCGCCGCGATCCGCCCGGTAGTCGGCATCGCCCACGGACGACGCCGCGTCATAGAGCCGCCGGTTCGCCCAGGAATTATAGAGCGCGAGGCGCGAATAGCGGTGTTGCATGAGGTGGTTGAACCCGAGCACGCGGGAAGGATGATCGAGGTTAGCGTCGCGCGTCCGCACCATCAAGTCTAATCGGATTGTTTTACCCGAACGATCAGATATTCTTATCGTGATGTTGACGCTCAAGCAGCTCAGATATTTCGAGGCCCTTTCGCGCCTGCGCCATTTCGGCCGTGCCGCGCAGGAATGCGCAATCTCGCAGCCTGCCCTTTCCATGAAGATACAGGAGCTCGAGGCAAGGCTCGGATTGGCGCTCGTCGAGCGCCGGCGAAACGGGGTGAGACTCACAAGTGCCGGCGAGGAGATCGCGCAACGCGCGCGCTCGATCCTCACCTCGGTTCGCGACCTCTCCGATTATGCCCGCAACGCTGCCGGAAGCCTGAGCGGGAAGCTGGTGCTCGGCGCCATTCCGTCGATCGCACCTTATCTCTTGCCCGCGGCCTTGCCGCTCGTGCGTACCCGCCACCCCGCGCTCGAGCTCACCTTGCGCGAGACGCAAACCTCGATCCTCATCGCCGAGCTGCTTGCGGGCGAGCTCGACACGATTCTCCTTTCCTTGCCGATCGAGCATCCCGAGATCGCGACGCTTCCCCTCTTCACGGATCGCTTCGTGCTCGCGGCGCGCAGCGACGCGCGCTTCGACAGGGCAAGGCCGCTCACGCCCGAGATCCTCGCGCATGAAAACCTGCTTCTTCTCGAGGATGGCCATTGCCTGCGCGATCAGGCGCTCAACTTTTGCCAGTCGGCACGCGCCATGCGCGATCGCTTCGGCGCGAGCAGCCTCGCAACCCTCGTTCAGCTCGTCGCGAATGATTATGGCATCACTCTCCTGCCGGAGATGGCGGTGCCGATCGAGGTGGGCGAGGACCCGCGCATCGCCATCTGGCGCTTCGCCGAGCCGCAACCGTGCCGCTCGATCGGGCTCGCCTGGCGACGCACCTCTCCGCAGGCGGCCGGCTTCATGGCGTTGGGAGAGATCCTCGCCGAGGTGGCAGACCCCCGGCACCTATCCGCGCCCGCGCCCTGACCTGCGAGACACGCACGGCTGAGACCCGCAAGGCGCAATGGCGGTGCGTCTTTGCCCGATGCTATCTTCTCGCGAATCAAGAAAGGAACTCCCTTGGATAGCGAGGTCAACCGGCCAACCGTCATGCGCGCGGACGGGGTCGATAGCGGTTATGCGTGGCTGCGGCTTGCGACGGCGGTCGTTCTGTCGACCGTCGGCAATGTCGGGCTCTGGTCCTATGTGGTGGCGTTGCCGGTCGTGCAAGCCGATTTCGGCGTGGCGCGAGGGGCGGCTGCGCTCCCCTACACGTTCACGATGCTCGGCTTTGCCTTCGGCAGCGTGCTCATGGGTTTTCTGCTCGATCGCTTCGGCGTGATGTTGCCGCTCATCATCGGGGCGGTGTCGCTCGGCCTCGGCTATGTTGCCTGCGCCTATGCGCCGACCCTTTGGCTGCTCGCGCTCGGGCACGGCGTCCTCGGCCTGCTCGGCTGCTCGGCGCTCTTTGCGCCCTTGATGACGGATGTGTCGCATTGGTTCGCGCGGCGGCGCGGCTTCGCCGTCGCCATCGCCGCTTCCGGCAACTACCTCTCGGGTGCCATCTGGCCCCCGATCGAGCAGCATCTCATCTCGAGCATCGGGTGGCGCGACACTTACCTGTGCCTCGGCCTCATCTGCGTCGTGACCATGCTGCCCTTGGCTTTCATCTTCCGCCGCCGCGCGCCCATGCACGAAACGACGCCCACGGCCGCCGAGGCGAGGAGTATGCAGCGACCGCTCGGCATGTCGCCCAACGCGCTTCAGGCGCTTCTCGGCGTCGCCGGTCTTGCCTGCTGCGTCGCGATGTCGATGCCGCAGGTTCATCTCGTCGCCTATTGCACCGACCTCGGCTATGGCTCCGCGGTCGGCGCCGAGATGCTCGCAATGATGCTCGGTCTCGGCATCTTCAGCCGCGTCGGCTCGGGGCTGATCGCGGATCGCATCGGGGCCTTGCCGACGCTCCTCATCGGCTCGGCGGCGCAAGGAGCTTCGCTGATCCTCTACATCGGCTTCAACGGGCTCGCCTCGCTTTACGCAATCTCGGCGCTCTTCGGCCTGGTGCAAGGCGGCATCGTGCCCTGCTACGCCATGATCGTGCGCGATTATTTTCCGCCGAAGGAGGCGGGCACGCGCGTCTCGATCGCCATCATGGCGACGGTCATCGGCATGGCGCTCGGCGGCTGGATGAACGGCCTCATCTTCGATATCACCGGCTCGTACCAGGCGGCCTTCGCTAATGGCGTCGCGTGGAACGTGCTCAACGCGGCGATCGCGCTCTGGCTGCTGTTGCGAAGCGGTCGCCTGCGGGCGCCCCCTCCGATGCTCGGCGCCGCTGCCTGAGGACGCGACCGGCACCCACTTCTTGGTCTCGCGCGGTTGCCGCGCAGACGCCGAGATGGTAGCGCCGCTCGCATGCGCCCCCTCAAGATCGCTCCCTCGATCCTCTCGGCCGATTTCGCCAAGCTCGGCGAGGAGGTGCGCTCCATCGAGGCGGCGGGCGCCGATTACGTCCATGTCGATGTGATGGACGGCCACTTCGTGCCGAACATCACGATCGGCCCCACGATCGTCTCCGCCATCCGGCCGCATGCGAAAAGGCCGCTCGACACGCATTTGATGATCGCGCCGGCGGACCCTTATATCGAGGCCTTCGCCAAGGCGGGCGCCGATATGATCATGATCCATGTCGAGGCGGGCCCGCATCCGCACCGCACCTTGCAGGCGATTCGCGCGACGGGGAAGCGAGCGGGTATCGTGCTCAACCCCGCGACGCCCGAGAGCGCGATTGCTTATGTCCTCGATCTCGTCGATCAAATCCTCGTCATGACGGTCAATCCCGGTTTTGGCGGACAGGCCTTCATTCCAGAAGTCGTCGAGAAGGTCGCCCGCATCCGCGCCATGACGGGGCAGCGCGACATCGACATCGAGGTCGACGGCGGCATCACGCCGCACACCGCGGGCGCGGTTGCGGCGGCGGGCGCCAATGTGCTCGTCGCGGGCGCCGCCGTGTTCAAGGGCGGCCCGCGCTCCTATGGCGAGAACATCGCCGCCATCCGCCAAGCGGCGGCCGCCGCGCGCGGCGAGATCGCCTGATACGAGGTCCGTGATGATCCCCCGCTACACCCGCCCCGCCATGGCCGCGATCTGGGAGCCGCAGACGCGTTTTCGCATCCTCTTCGAGATCGAGGCACATGCGGCAAGCGCGATGGCGAAGCTCGGCATCATTCCGCGTGAGGCGGCCGAGACGATCTGGCGAAAGGGCAAGGACGCCGTCTTCGATGTCGAGCGCATCGATGAGATCGAGCGCGAGGTGAAGCACGACACCGTCGCCTTCCTCACCCATCTCAACGAGATCGTCGGTCCTGAGGCCCGTTTCCTGCACCAGGGGATGACCTCCTCCGATGTGCTCGACACTTGCTTTGCCGTGCAGCTCAAGCGCGCTTGCGACATCCTTCTCACGGATCTCGACGCCTTGCTCGAAGCCCTGAAGCGGCGCGCCTTCGAGCATAAGCTCACCCCGACCATCGGGCGCTCGCACGGCATTCACGCCGAGCCCTTGACCTTCGGCCTGAAGCTTGCCGCGGCTTACGCCGAATTTTCCCGCGCGCGGGCGCGCCTCGTCGCCGCGAAGGCCGAGGTCTCGACCTGTGCCATCTCAGGGCCGGTCGGCACCTTCGCGAGCGTCGATCCGAGCGTCGAAGCTTATGTGGCCGAGAAGATGGGGCTCACCGTCGAGCCCGTCTCGACGCAGATCATCCCGCGCGACCGCCACGCCATGTTCTTCGCGACGCTTGCCGTCATCGCCTCCTCGATGGAGCGCCTCGCGATCGAGATCCGCCACCTCCAACGAAGCGAGGTCTATGAGGCGGAGGAGTTCTTCTCGGAAGGCCAGAAAGGCTCCTCCTCCATGCCGCACAAGAGGAACCCGGTGCTCTCGGAGAATATTACCGGGCTTGCTCGCCTCGTGCGCGGCTATGCGCTCCCCGCGATGGAGAATGTAGCCTTATGGCATGAGCGGGACATTTCGCACTCCTCGGTCGAGCGCGTCATCGCGCCCGATGCGACCATCGCGCTCGATTTCGCCTTGGCGCGGCTCGGGGGCCTCATCGACAAGCTTCTCGTCTATCCGGCGACCATGCAGAAGAATCTCGACCGCCTCGGCGGCCTCGTGAATTCGCAACGCGTCATGCTGGCGCTCACCCAGAAGGGAGCGTCGCGCGAAGAGGCCTATCGGCTCGTCCAGCGCAACGCGATGCCCGTCTGGCGCGGTGAAGGCGATTTCCGCACCCTTCTTACGAAAGACATGCAAGTGCGCCGATACCTCTCCGAGAAGGAGATCGCCGCCGAATTCGACCTCGGCTATCACCTCAAGCACGCCGACACGATCTTCGCGCGCGTCTTCGGAACTTCGGCCGTGTCCAAGGCCCCGCCGGAAAAAGCCGGGAGGCGTAACGACGCCAAGGGCCGAGGCGCGAAGAGCCAAAACGCCAAAAGTCGAGACGCAAAGAGTCGAGACGTGAAAGCCAAAATCGCCAAGGCTCGACGTTGAAAACGGCGCCCGCGATCTCGATATTTTTGGTGGTCGCGACCCAGGCGTTGGCGCAGCAGCAAGGCCCTTCGCCGGCCCTAAGCCTCGAGGGCCAAAACCTCGAGGGTCATGCCGCGGTTGACAGGCTGGTCGGCAACACAATGACCGGAACCTCGGGCGGCGTTGCTTACTTCGCCTATTACGACAGGGGCGGCACGGTTAAGATGGAGCGCGGCAAAGAGGTCGCGTCCGGGCAATGGTCGAGGGATGGCGAGAGCTTGTGCGAGGAATTCCCCGACGATGACGACGAGACCTGCTATATGATCAAGCTCGATCCGGATGGCGTGAAGGGCACCATGACCGACGCGGATGGCACCGAATACGGGATCGAAATCCTGCCCGGCAACCCACGAAAGCTTTGAGCGAGGCCGTCTTGAACCACGATTCCTACCCGGACGCCTACATCAAGAGCATTCTGACGACGACGAAGACGCTCGCGCTCGTCGGCGCAAGCGCCAATCCTGCGCGTCCGAGCTATATCGTCCTCAAATATCTCTCCGAACGCGGCTATAAGGTGATCCCGGTCAATCCGGGCCTTGCCGGTCAGAAGATCGTCGGTCAAGAGGTCGTGGCGAGCCTGAAAGACATTCGCGAACCCCTCGACATGGTCGAGATCTTCCGGAACTCGCAAGCCGCCGGGCCCATCGTCGACGAGGCGCTCACCCTCGTCCCGAAACCCAAGGTGATCTGGATGCAGCTTTCGGTAAGAAACGATGAAGCGGCCGCGCGCGCCGAAGCGGCCGGCGTCAAGGTGGTGATGAACCGCTGCCCGAAGATCGAGTTCGGCCGCCTCTCCGGCGAGATCGGCTGGCAGGGCATCAATTCGCGCATCATCTCGTCGAAAAAGCCGGTGATGGCGGCGAAGGGCTTCCAGAGGCGCGTAATCGGGGCGTAGTGGATGTTGAGAGCGGTCAGAAAATTCGGCAATTCCGCCGGTGTCATCATTCCAAAACCGCTTCTTTCCGAGATCGGAGCAAAAGCGGGAGATAGCGTCGAGCTCAAGGTCGAAGCGGGTCGACTCGTGATCGAGCGCACTCGCGGCCGGCCACGAAGCGGCTGGGCCAAAGCCGCCAGGCGCCTCGCGGAGGCCCGCGACGACGAGGTGACGAAAGCCTCGAATGGTGAAGCGCGGAGAGGTCTAGCTCGCGTGGCTCGATCGACCATCGGCCCCGAAATCAAAAAACACGGCCTTGCCTGATCATCTCGCCGTCTGACATCCACGATCACCTGCGAACGGTCATCGTCGCACCCATGACTTCGGGCAGTCGACAAGCCGGGTTCGGGTCCCTGTGAAGTTTCGTGGAGTGACGGGACTCATTCTGCTTGAGCAGAGTCCTGCCCACGACGAGCAAAGGTTGGTGAAAAAGCTTGGCGCCGTCCCTGACGCCGTACTCAGCCAGGTTCTGAAGACGCTGCGCGAGCTCTACGTGGAATAGCGGCTAGTAGCTCGCACAGAGGATTCGACGGGTTGAAGGGCGGACCAGGGTTGGCCGGGAGCCGCCTGTCTGCTCTGAGGCGCGCATTGCGAAAAAGCTGACGCTGAGGGCGCGCGGTTGCGGTGGGAATTTCTCCAAGTATTTTTGCGAGCTTCCCAGACCGGGTGGGGTCGTCGACGTCCTTGGGCTCTTTCGGCGTGTGCGCCTCCAGCGCTGCGTCTTTGTCGACAGAACACATAGAACCGCAATTGGTCAAGGAGACCGCAGCTCTCGGGGCGATTTGCCTAACCAGCGCCGGCAGGCGTGGCTGAAAGAACTCACCTCCTCGAAACCGAGGAGCCAGGCGATCTTCGAGATCGGCATTTGCCCCTCGTCCAGATAGCGGGTCGCCAAGCTCGCCTTGAGCTGCTGCAGGACCTCGATGAACGTAACGCCCTCCTTGGCGAGCCGACGCGCCAGAGTTCGCTCGCTCACCCCTAATTTTCTGGCGACAATCTCCACCCGTGCATGGCCATGGGGTAGCAACGAAGAGACTATATTCTCGACCTTCGTGCGGAACGCGCTAGTGCTGCTCTCGTGAGTGCTCAAGGTCTCTTCGCAGACCTTTACCAGGATCTTGTTCAACCGTGTGTCGGCCTCGACTAGCGGCCATTTGGCTGAATTAGTCGGAAAAACGATCTCATCGACATCACTTCCAAATTCGATGTCCTCGCCAAGGTAATGAGCAAGCTTCGAGATGCTTCCTGATCTGACGTGAACCATGGATACGCGCTTGGGAACGAACCGTCGACCGGTCAGCAGGCGGGCGATGCGGACCGCCGCGACAAGAAAAGCTTCCATTTGATGACGATCGGCATGTCGCGGTATACCCGAATAGGTGACGCGCTGCGAAGGTTGGAGCCCCCCTCGATACTCAAAGACAATGGCCTCATTGCCAATGCGGCTGTAACGGGCAACCGATTCCAACGCATCTCCAAGCGTGTCCGAAGATGCCATGACGTAGTACAACAATCCAAGGTCTCGACAGTCCGCCTCCGAAACGAGAGTAAAGCCAAGAAAATCGTCGTTGAGCTCTTCGGCGGCGATTTCCAAAAATGCGATCTGCTTTCGGACACTGATGCGGTGTTCGGGATCATTGATCTGATCGACAGTCAGTCCGACGCGCGACAGAAGCGGCTCCAATTTGATGCCCGCTCTGCGCACGCGATCGGCCGCGAGCCGCGTCAATATACCCTGCGCCCCGGGTAAGCCCGCTAGCTGCGTAATCGATCGTTGCGTCGAGCTTCGCTGCGGCATTTGCAAACAACAGTTTGGCAGAAAATAACAAGAAAATGGGTTGGCCACAAACTATAGCGGGGGGCCCTAAGGCACAGTGTCAAGCAGCGATTGCTCGGGTTGGTTGTCGGGAATCTCTTCGGCCAGCACGCGCGCCGATGCCGGAGCATCGAAATTGAGAACTCTCACATGGTCTCCCCCTTAACCAAAGCATTGCGCCGCGCCGCCGCCCTTATTTCAGCGACTGCTTCGCGCTTCCGGCGCGAGGACGAGCTCACATTGTCGGAATTTCGAGGCCAATTCACGAGCGATAGCGCGGACGGCGGTCCGGTTCGGGGATCACACGAGATCATGACCGATCTCCATAGATACACTTTGGCCGGCTTGATCGTGAACCACGCAACCCGCGATGCATCGTACGCATCCCAACACGCCAATCGGGTGGCATTGGCGCGTCGCGTCCTGGCGGAAATGCCGCACGGCGATGACCCAGCAAATTGGCAGGTGGACGGGACCTACGGGCGCGAAGGGCGGAGATCCGCGTGATCACACCCAGAAAATGCAGATCGACCCCGCCAAGACAAGGGTCATTTGCAATCAAGCAGCGCTTGCGAAGGGGTTTGATACTTCTCAAAAACCTCTCATGGCCAGAGCCCCTGCGAATCGGCAAAAGGCGCATGCACAAGGAGCCTGACAGGTCCTCGAACTCGCCGCCCATGCTGCGCAAATCGTAACGCGCCGCCGTCTCAGACAGCACTCATTAACACCGAGGATACTGCGAGGCGCAAGTGCGCCTCGCCCTCAAACAACGGATCATTTCGATGTCCGAAACCGGTCAGCTTGCCGACAACGGCTCTCTGCAGCGTTATCCGACGCGCTCGTTACGCGTGCGAGTTCGACTTGTCCCAAAGGGAAGGCGAGCAGTTCTGGCGCTTGGAGCCGGCGCCCGTGCCCAATTGCTCGGCATCGATGCCCGCACGGTACGCCGCTGGGGAGCCGGCGAGCATGACGCGCCCCAGCGCGCCGCGCGTCTCTTGCGCCTGGTAAATCTGCTACGGGCCAAGCGCGACTTGCGCCGACTCATCGAGGCCCGCCGCACAGAACCAACGAGCCAATCGTAAGAGCGAAACCAACCAATGCTTGACGCGGTCGGCAATTCGCCCGGAACCCTGCTCCTCACAGTTTTGACCACACTCAATCCGCCCGACGTCGAGCGCGGCGGCCGCACGCGGATCGGATGACCACGCGTTGCCTCGCCGCTATTCTGTCCGCCGATTTAGTCGGCTGCAGCCGTAGGACCTGCGAGGTGAGGACACGTTGACTTATGCTTATGGCCAGTGATGGTCGATAACCGTAGCCAAGTTGACGTCCGCTTTCGAGAAGAGACGAACTTCGGTTGAGCGACCGATCAGGGCGCGGGACGGCTGATGGGATCGATGGCAAAAAGCTCCTCGGCTTTGAGGTCGAGGAGTTCCACTAATCGCTAGATCTCTGTACCCACAGCGCCCTCAGAGAGGGCGAGCGCATCCTCCACGTCGACCCCGAGATAGCGAACCGTGCTTTCGATCTTCGTGTGGCCAAGCAGGATTTGCACCGCGCGCAGGTTGCCCGTCTGTTTGTGGATGATCGACAAGGTTTGGGCCGACACCGATTCTTTGCCCACACCTTGCCCACCCAGTAACTGCAACGCATATTTTGGCCAGCCAATGCGGACAGTTGTGCCCCACCAGGCTGTTCGAGGGAGGAGTGCAAATGAACCGGCGCGACTTGTTCATCTCGAGCGCGAAAGCGGCACTGGCGACCGCCTTCGGCAGTTCTTGGTTTGGCAGTACCGCTTCTGCGCAGACCCCGCAGCCCGCCGGCGGCGCTGCTGCGACGCCGCCCATGGAGCGCACCATCTTGCCGATACCGGAGCCGAAACCGCCGACGATCGACGTTCTGGATGCGCGCAACGTCATCCCGCCGGGTCGGTTCGAGGTCAAAGCTCCACCCAACGCTCCGAACGTGCTGATCGTGTTGCTCGACGATATGGGTTTCGGTCAGTCGAGCGCTTTTGGTGGCCCGGTCAACATGCCCGCCTTGGAGCGGCTGGCCAGCGAAGGGCTGAGCTACAATCAGTTCCACACCACGGCCCTGTGCTCGCCCACACGCACCGCGCTGCTGACAGGCCGCAACCATCACATGAACAACATGGGCGGGATCACCGAGGTAGCGACGGCGTTTCCTGGCAACACCGGCGTCCGGCCGAACGCGATCGCGCCACTGGCCGAGACGCTGCGTCTGAACGGCTACGGGACGGCGGCGTTCGGCAAATATCACGAGGCGCCAACGTGGGAGATCAGCCCCGTCGGGCCGTTCGACCGCTGGCCCACCCATTCGGGCTTCGACAAGTTCTACGGCTTCCTCGGCGGCGAGACGAACCAATGGGCGCCGCTGATCTATGATGGAACATTGGCGGTCGAGCCGCCGCACGATCCCGAGTATCACTTCATGACGGACATGACCGAACAGGCGATCAAGTGGATGCGGTCGGTTAAGACGCTCGCACCCGACAAGCCTTTCTTCATGTATTTCGCGCCCGGCGCCGTGCATGCGCCGCACCATGTGCCCAAGGAATGGATCGCAAAGTACAAAGGCAGGTTCGACGCCGGCTGGGACAAGCTGCGTGAGGAAACCCTGGCCAAGCAGATCGCGCGTGGCGTGGTGCCGCGAGGAACGAAGCTCGCGCCGAAGCCTGCGTTCATCAAGGACTGGGACAGCCTGTCGGCCGACGAGAAGCGCCTGTTCGCGCGCCAAATGGAAGTGTTCGCGGGGTTCGGCGAATATACGGACCAGGAAATTGGGCGCCTTATTCAGGCAGTCGCCGACCAGGGGGAACTCGACAACACGCTCGTGTTCTACATCGTCGGCGACAACGGCGCGAGCGCCGAAGGCGGCGCCCATGGCGTGTTCAATGAGATGAGCTATTTCAACGGAGTCCCCGAGCCGCTGGAGCTTCAGCTCGAACGCATCGACCAGCTCGGCGGGCCGATGGCCTACAGCCACTACGCTGCCGGCTGGGCCGTCGCAGGCGACACGCCATTCACTTGGACGAAGCAGGTCGCCAGCAGCTACGGCGGTACGCGCAATCCGCTGGTCGTGCACTGGCCGAAGGGGGTCAAGGCGAAGAACGAGGTCCGCTCGCAATGGCACCACGTCGTGGATGTCGCGCAGACGGTTCTCGAGGCGGCGGGGCTTCCGGAGCCGAGATCGGTCAATGGGACCGAGCAGATCCCGATGCAGGGCGTGAGCATGCTCTATTCATTCGACGATGCGCGCGCGCCCGGCCGGCATCTGACGCAGTATTTCGAGATCGTTGGCAATCGCGGGATTTACCATGATGGCTGGCTGGCCGGGACGGTCCACAAGGCGCCCTGGGAGCTTCAGCCACGCACGAGCCTCGCCGCCGACAAATGGGAGCTTTACGACACGCGCGCGGATTTCAGCCTCGTCAACGACCTCGCGCAGAGCAATCCGGCAAAGTTGAAGGAGATGCAGGACCTGTTCACCAAGGTCGCCATCGAGAACCACGTTCTGCCGATCGACGACCGTTCGATCGAGCGGCTCAATGCGGCGGTGGCCGGGCGGCCGGATCTAATGGGTGGACGGACGTCGCTGACCGTGTATCCCGGTATGTCCAATCTGATGGAGAACGCGTTCATCAACGTGAAGAACCGGTCGTTCTCGATTGCGGCCGACGTGCGGATCCCCGCTTCCGGTGCATCAGGTGTCGCTTTGGCCCAAGGGGGGCGTTTCGGTGGCTGGAGCCTGTGGCTGAAGGATGGCCGACCGAGGTTCACGTACAACTGGCTCGGCATCGAGCGTTACGAAGTCGCCGCCGGCGCGCCGTTGCAGGCGGGCGAACAGGTTCTCCGTTTCGACTTCGCGTACGACGGCGGCAAGCCCGGGGCCGGTGGCGTTGGGCGGCTTTCGGTGGGCGGAACGACGCTTGCTGAGGGCCGAATTGATCGGACCCAGCCTTTCGCCTTCTCCGCGGATGAAGGCGCGGATGTCGGCGAGGATCTCGCCACGCCAGTAAGTGAGGAATATCAGGCCCCAGCAACCTTCACCGGCACGATCCGCAAGATCACCATCGAGGTGCAGCCAGTGCTTGCCGCGGATCGGTCGGCGGTGGACGAAGCGGCGATACAGGGGCTGGAGCGACAGGCCGAGTTCGAGTGACGACCTTCTTGCAATCGCCGCTGGAATTAGCCTCGGCGATCACGCCGGGAGGAATGGCCCTGACTTCATTTCCGATTTTGGGAACGGTACCATCTTGGCTGAACGACCGAAAATGGGGGCGCAATCCTGCCGGTGAGGCGGCACGGCGAACGTCTCCTTTCGGGAATGGCTCAGAAGCCGCCCGATGACAGACTTGGGGTCGAAAGCCGCCACAACACCATGCCGGCGAAAATGTCCGCTTCGACATATCGATCGCCCAAAGCGGCCGGTCCGGTGTCGGCCAACACAAGCCACAAGCCGAATGGCCGATTTCAGCGAAGGCCGGCTCGGAAGCGGACCGTCGCAAAACCACCCACCGCGGTCATCTTACGAGCCGAAGGCTAAGTCTGCTTTCGGGCTGGCGAAAGTAGCACGCCGCTGACCGGGATGGGCGCCAAGCAGCCGTGACTTGGAGTGGCCGATTCCAGTCGGTCCGCTTTTGGGGGAAACAATTAGCCAGCGGACGTTCGAAGGGGCGTGGTGCAGTCACACCAAGTGACCGCCGCACACCCACAATCGCTATGACTTTAACGGAACGGCCCTGTTCTTTGCGCTGCCCGCACCGGCAGCGCCCGGACCGGGGCTGGCGCCGTTGCCTATGCCGGCAGGACGACCACCTTCGTCTTGACGGGCGTCCGTGAATAGAGGTCGATCATGTCCTGACTGAGGAGGCCGGTACAGCCGCTCGTAACGCCGGTCCCGATCGACTCGGGGTCGCTGGTGCCGTAGATCGTGTAGAGCGTGTACACGCCGTTTTGATAGAGGTAGAGCGTGCGGGCGCCGAGCGGATTATCGAGACCTCCCGGCATGCCGCCGGCATATTTGCGCGCCTCGGGCTGGCGCAGGATCATCTCCTTGGGCGGCGTCCAGATGGGCCATTCGGCCTTGCGCCCGACATAAGCATCACCGCTCCACAGGAACCCGGCGCGGCCGACATTGGCGCCATAGCGGGCGGCGTTTCCGTCGCCTTCGATGCGGTAAACATAGTAATTGCCGGGATCGACAATAATCGTACCGGGCGCTTCATTGGTGTCGTAGCGCACTGTCCGGCGATAATATTTCGGATCGATCTTGCTGACATCGACCGCCGGGATCGGGAATTTCTCGTCGGGCACCGGCCCGTAAAGCCTCTCCGCCTCGGCGCGGCTCATGCCGTCGGACGTCGCGCAGCCGGCTAGCCCTAGCGCGCCGAGACCGACGGCAGAGCCGAACAGAAACGACCGGCGGTTCAGAAGCCCCGACCGAACCCCAGGCAGAGCTCCCTCATCCATCTCGCCGGCATCGGCAATTCCACGGTCTATGATCATGATTTCGGAGTTTCCCATGTCCTGTTGCCCGACCAGAGAATACTCCGGCGTACACCCACTGAACGTCTACTGAGCTGAGATTGCCGTCACACGGCTCGATTGGCAAGCTCGTCGCAGCGCGGGGCTTGCCATGCACCAAAGTCGTTAACACGGGGTATCGCAGTCTCACTTCGCGTTGAGCTTCGACAAGATAACGCAGATCACGGCATCAGTCAGCGGCGCCTTGGCTCAACAGCCCGGCTATCTGTGGCCGAGAGCGGACGGCATGCTTTTGGGAATGTGGTCGACAGCTGCGTCGTCCGATATGCGGCGCTTAGCAGTCAGGTTCTTTCTGGCAGAAAGCAGAACGCGCGCCGTCCTCGGGCCTTGATCGAGAGCCAAGTTCTCGCCGGATCGGCAGGGCAAGGCCCGAATGATAGACATAGGCGACGACATAGACCGTGACGCCGGCCTCGCCAGGTTTGGGCGGGAAAAGATCGGGATTGCCCGGTTGGCGCGTGACCAAGGCGCCCATCACAAAGACGACGAGCACGAAGAGCGCCGCGACGATGATCCGGGGCAATCGCCGCGCGCAGCGCATGGCTCGAGGCCTACCCCAATCGCTTCAACGCCTCGTCGAGCTTGGCGATCCGCGCGAGCGCGGCTTCGCGACGCTCGCGCTGCTCCTCGACCACCTCCTCGGGCGCGCGCTTGACGAAATCGGCATTGGCGAGCTTCGCGTCGATCTTGGCGACATCGGCCTTCAGCCGGTCGCGCTCCTTGGAAAGGCGCGTGCGCTCGGCCCGGATGTCGATGACGCCGGCGAGCGGCAGCGCGGCTGTCTCGCCGCGCACCAGAATTTGCGCCGATTGCGTGGGCGGCTCGCTCGCGGTCTCGATGCTCGAAAGCCGCGCGAGACGCTTGAGAACCGCATCCCAATGCGCGAGCCGAGCCTTCGTCTCATCTCCCGGCGCGACGAGGACGAGCGGGATCTGCGCGCCTGCCGGCACGTTCATCTCCGCGCGCACCGAGCGTATCTCGGTAACGAGATCGATGAGCCAGCCGATCTCCGCTTCCGCTCGTGGCTTGTCGAGCCCGTGGAGATCGGGCCATTGGGCGAGCGCGAGAATCTTTTCCGTGCTTCGCGCCGCTTCGCCGCCCTCCGCGCGAAAGCTCGTCCACAGCTCTTCCGTGATGAAGGGCATGAAAGGGTGGAGGAGCTTCACCGCCCCTTCGAGCACGAAAGCCACGGTCGCCTGCGTCTCCCTCTTGCTCGCCTCGTCCTCGCCTTGAAGAACGGGCTTTACAAGCTCGAGATACCAATCGCAGAAACTGTTCCAGATGAAGCGATAGATCGCGGCCGCGGCCTCGTTGAATTTATAGGCCTCGATGCCCGCGGTGACCTCGCGGGCCGCACGCGCAAGCTCGCCCAGAGCCCATTGGTTCAGCGTCCCCGACACCGATGCGGGACCGAAGGCTTCACGCGTCGCGCAGCCGTTCATCTGCGCAAAGCGCGCCGCATTCCATAGCTTCGTCGCGAAATTGCGGTAGCCCTCGACCCGCTGCACCGACATCTTCACATCGCGCCCTTGCGCCGCCATGGCGGCGAGCGTGAAGCGCAAGGCATCCGCGCCGAATTTGTCGATGATGACGAGCGGGTCGATGACGTTGCCCTTCGACTTCGACATCTTGGCGCCCTTCTCGTCGCGGACGAGCGCGTGGATGTAGACGTCGCGGAAGGGCACCTCTTCCATGAAGTTCAAGCCCATCATCATCATCCGGGCGACCCAGAAGAAAATGATGTCGAAACCGGTGACGAGGGTATTCGTCGGGTAATAGCGCGCGAGCTCGCGCGTTTTTTCCGGCCAGCCGAGCGTCGAGAACGGCCAGAGCGCGGATGAGAACCAGGTGTCGAGCACGTCCTCGTCGCGCTTGAGATAGGCGGCGCGGCGCTCGGCATCCGTGGCGAGGTCGCGTGCCTCCTCCTGCGAAAGCTCCTCCTTCACCACGGCATTGGCGAGCGCCGAAGCAAGCGCCTCCTCTTGCGTCTCGGCGACGTAGACGGAGCCGTCCGGCGCGTACCATGCCGGGATCTGATGGCCCCACCAGAGCTGGCGCGAGACGCACCAGGGCTCGATGTTCTCCATCCATTGGAAGAACGTCTTCTCCCAATTCTGCGGCACGATGCGCGTGCGCCCTTCGCGCACCGCCGCCATCGCCTTTTGCGCGAGCGGCTTCACCTCCACGAACCATTGGTCCGTGAGATAAGGCTCGACCGGCACGTTCGAGCGGTCGCCATGCGGCACGGTGTGCGCATGCGGCTCAGCGGCGCGCAAAAGTCCGCGCTCCTCCATCATGGCGACGATTCGCTTTCTCGCCTCGAAGCGGTCGAGCCCGTTGAGCGCGAAGACGGCGATGAGATCGGTCGAAGGGGCGACGCCTTCGTCGAAAGCGCTCTGAGGCTCGAGCTTCAATGTCGCGTCCGGCGCGAAGATATTGATCGAAGGAAGCGAGTGCCGCTTGCCGACCTCGAAATCGTTGAAATCATGCGCCGGCGTGATCTTCACCGCGCCCGTGCCTTTTTCCGGGTCGGAATAAGCGTCGGCAACGATCGGGATGAGCCGTCCGACGAGCGGTAGCTTCACCTTGCGGCCGATGAGATTCTTGTAGCGCTCATCGTCCGGATGCACGGCGATCCCGGTGTCGCCGAGCATGGTCTCCGGGCGCGTGGTCGCGACGGTGATGACCTCGCCCGTCTCCACGCCCTCGTCGGAGACGACCGGGTAGTCGAATTGCCAGAGCGTGCCCTTCACCTCGACCTGCTCGACCTCGAGGTCCGAGATCGCGGTCTGAAAGCGCGGGTCCCAATTGACGAGGCGTTTGTCCTTGTAGACGAGGCCTTGCTTGTGGAGCTCGACGAACACCTTGATGACGGCCTTGGACAAGCCCTCATCCATGGTGAAACGTTCGCGCGACCAGTCGCAGGAAGCGCCGAGGCGCTTCAGCTGGTTGGTGATGATGTCGCCCGATTCCTCCTTCCAGGCCCAGACCCTTTTCAGGAATTCCTCGCGCCCGAGCGTGCGCCGGTCGGGCTCTTGCGTCTCCATCAATTGCCGCTCGACCACCATCTGTGTCGCGATGCCGGCGTGATCGGTGCCCGGCTGCCACAGCACGTCGCGCCCGCGCATGCGCTCGAAGCGGCACAGAATGTCCTGGAGCGTATTGTTGAGCGCGTGCCCCATGTGCAGCGAGCCGGTGACGTTCGGCGGCGGGATGACAATGGCGTAAGGGGGCGCGCTTGCCCGCTCGGAACGCCCGGCCTTGAAGGCGCCGGCCTTTTCCCAGACGGCGGCGACGCGCTGCTCGACAGCGCCGGGATCGAAAGTCTTGTCCATCATTCCTCGATTAGGCGGGCGGAAAATGCCCCGTGGTTCAAGCGCAGCGGCGGGGTCCAAGTCAACGCCGGCTCGGCTTGGCGCTCAACTTCCGAGCGCGGATGAGCGAGAAGGCGGGCCGCCGCCCGTCAAGGTCGCCGGCAGACGGCTCTTTCAGCCTTCCTTCTTCAACGCTTTTAGCCCCTTTGCTTCGCCTCGGGCTTCGCTCGGCTTGGCTTTCGCCGTGCGCCCGCGAGCGAGTTTTGCCGGCGAGGCTTCCTTGGGAGCCGAGGCGCTGGCCCTCGCAGCCGCCTTCCTCGGTTTGTTCTCCGGCCGAGGGCCGGCGGGAGCGGGCCGTGCCCTTGCCTCGACCTCTTCGCGGCGATGCAGCTCATGATTGAGGCGACGCAAGGCCTTCGAGAACACCTGTTTCCGCCACCCCACCTGAGCCTCGTCTCCCTTCGAGGAGGCTTCGCGGGCCGTCCGCCGCACGCGCGCGCGACGGCTTTCCACCAGGATCACGCGTAGTTTCTCACGGCGTTCGCCCAAATCATGCCTCGCCGATTTCAAGGATTCGAGGCTCAGGTCCGAAATGGCGGGATGGTGCGTCACCTTCACCGCCTCGAAATCCTCAGGCGTCAGAAGCTTCTTCTCAGCTGCCACCGGAATGCTCACGATGCGACCTCCCGCTCAGCGCCGCGTTTGCCGCGGCCTCGCAAAACTCCCCTGCCCTCGACCTCGAGACTCGGCCGTCCTCTTTCAGCTTTGTGGTGAAATGGCGTCGCTTTGCAAGTCGGTTCCCGCTTTCGCGGAAACAAGCGCGGGTGCTTCTGCTCCAGGCGAGCCTCCGCTGATCAGCTTTTGGCCGCCGCCGCGACCTCGGCCGCGAAATCGCTCTCGTTCTTCTCGATCCCCTCGCCCAGCGCGTAGCGCACGAAGCCCGCGATCCTGAGCGGCTGCTTCGTCCGATTGCCGAATTCCTGCACCGCCTGGCCGACGGTCTTCGATGGATCGCGCACATAAGCCTGATCGATGAGGCAGACTTCCTTGTAATAGGTCTTGAGGCCGCTCTCGACGATCTTCTCGATCACATGGGCGGGCTTGCCCTGGTGCTTCTCGGAGAGGATGGCCCGCTCGCGCGCCACCGTTTCCTTGTCGAGCGAGGTCGAATCCAAGGCGAGCGGGTTCGCCGCGGCGACATGCATGGCGATCTCGCGCCCGAAGGTCGCGAGATCGGCGTGCTTGCCCGGAGACTCGAGCGCCACGAGCACAGCGATCTTGCCGAGGCCGTCGGCGACGAGGTTGTGGATATAGGTCCCGATGATGCCGTTCGTGACCTGAAGCCGCTTGGCACGGCGCAAGGTCATGTTCTCGCCGATCGTCGCCACCGCATGCGAGATGGCATCCGCGACCGTGCCGCCGCCCGGATATTTGGCGGCTTTCAGCGCTTCGACATCATCGCCCTTCTCGAGCGCGATATGGGCGATGTGACGTACGAGACTCTGGAAGCTCTCGTTGCGCGCCACGAAATCCGTTTCCGAATTGACCTCGACGACGACGCCGTGATCGCCGCGGTGCGCGAGCGCCACAAGGCCCTCGGCCGCGACGCGTCCGGATTTCTTAGCGGCCTTGGCGAGGCCCTTCTTGCGAAGCCAATCGACCGCGGGCTCGATCTTGCCCTGCGTTTCATTCAACGCCGCCTTGCAATCCATCATGCCCGCGCCGGTCTTCTCGCGAAGCTCCTTGACCATGGAGGCGGAAATCATTGCCATCGCACTCTAGCCCTTCTCTTCAATCCAATGATGATGGCGCCGCCGCTTCGGGCGACGCCGAAAAAACCTTGCGAGACCGGCGTCTCCTCCAAGCATCGAAAGGATCGCCGCTCCCGGCATTCGGCCGGTCGTCCTCGCCTTTCCCTCACACGGTCGAGGCGTGGAGAGCCCAGCCACGATACGAACGTCCCCGAAACGGGCTTGCTCAAGCCTCGCTCAAGCTCTTCGCCTGCTCGATCCAATGCTCGCGCTCGACGCGGCCCGAGAGCTTGAGCTCGTGATCGAGCGTCGTTGCGTCCTCGGGGGACATGGCGGCGACCTGCCAGAAATGGAAGATGCCGGCATCGTTCATCTTCTTCTCGATCTCCGGACCGAGCCCATGCAGATGCTTGAGATCGTCGGGCGCCCCGCGCGGGCCGACGAGGCGTTCGAAGGCGACGCTCGGCGTCCCCTCCACCGTCAGCGCCGGCTCCGCCGGCGTCTCCGGCAAGGCCTCGGCGACCGGCGCTTCGGCCTCGCCCGCATCGATGCCGAGCTCGCCCTGGTGGCGCGAGATGCCGTCGATCGCGGCGCGCGCCACGAGATCGCAATAAAGCGAGATGGCGCGGCCCGCATCGTCATTCGCGGGGATCGGGAAGGTGATGAAATCGGGGTCGCAATTCGTGTCGACGATGGCGACCACCGGAATGCCGAGCTTCCTCGCCTCCTCGATCGCGAGCTGCTCCTTGTTGGTGTCAATCACGAAGATGAGGTCGGGCGTGCCGCCCATGTCCTTGATGCCGCCCAACGTGCGGTCGAGCTTGTCGCGCTCGCGCGACAGCATCAGACGCTCCTTCTTGGTGAGGCCTTGCGCGCCGGCCGCCAAGGTGTCCTCGACCTCGCGCAGGCGCTTGATCGAGTTCGAGATCGTCTTCCAATTGGTGAGCATGCCGCCGAGCCAGCGGGCATTGACGAAATATTGCGCCGAGCGCTTCGCCGCGTCCGCGATCTGATCGGCCGCCTGGCGCTTCGTGCCGACGAAGAGCACGCGCCCGCCGCGCGCGACCGTGTCGCTGATCGCTTGCAGGCCGCGATGCAAGAGCGGCACCGTCTGGCCGAGGTCGATGATGTGCACGCCGTTGCGGACGCCGAAGATGTAGCTTTCCATCTTCGGATTCCAGCGATGCGATTGATGGCCGAAATGGGCGCCAGCTTCCAAAAGCTGACGCATGCTGAAGTCAGGTAGCGCCATGATGTCTCAAGCTCCGGTTGAACCTCCGCGGTCAAAGGCCAGATCACCTGGCCACCGGATCGAGCCATGAGGGCTCTTGACCGACCGCGTGCGGGATGAGGCGCCGATATAAGGGCCGGCGCGATTTAGCGCAACCTCGGTGATCGGAGCTTCAAGGGGCGGAGCTACGGCCGTTGCGGAGAATTTCACCGTTTTGGGACGTAAAACCTTGGGACATGTGACAAAAAATCGTCGGACTTTACATGCCGACATATTGGTCTCAAGCCCCAAGCTCTGATAAGAGCCAAATCGTGGTTTGAGTCGACGCGCCCTATGCGACGGCTCCCGCCGGGCCTTGTGCCCTTCCTGCCTTTGATTTTGCACGATAATTCGGAATTCCCGACCGACCCTTTGGGCCGAGGCGGGTATTCGGTCGAGCAGGGTTACGGGCGCACCGAGCTGAAATGGCTTCCGCGGACTTCCACGCCGGGCAGACGCAAGCGCGCGAAACTTCGCGCGCGGCGGCTGTTTCGCGCGGGGCCGAAGCCACGCGGAAAGCCGGCGTGCGGCGGTTTCTCGCCGCCTGTGTGATCGGGCTTGGGCTTTGCGCGGCGCTCTTCCCCCTCCCCGCCTTCGCGCAAGCCGTCTGCGGCGCAAGCGCGACGGGCGTGGAAAATCAAGACAGTCAGGGGGCAACCACGGGCGGCGGCGCGCAAACCTTTGCTTGTGGCCCCAATGCCCAAGCCGGCGGCACTAATCCGACCAATCAAAACGTCACTGCCGTCGGTGACGGTGCTCAAGCGGGCGTGACCACTGGAACTGGAGACGGCTCCAACGCAACGGCAATCGGCGCCAATTCCTCAGCGAACGCGGCGGGCGCGACGGCGGTCGGCTCGGGTGCCGCGGCAACGTCGCTCGGCAATACCGCCATAGGGCAAGGTAGCCAAGCCGGTGACCCTGGAAAATCGAGCGTCAACTCCACCGCGCTTGGTGCAGGCGCTTCGGCGGGAACGGGCGCCAATGAAGCGAATGCAACAGCCATCGGAACCGGCAGTCAGGCCAATGCGCAACTAGCAACGGCTCTCGGCGAAGGTAGCCAGGCGAATGCATTTAAGGCCGTCGCGCTCGGCGCCGACGCCCAGGCATCGGGGGTGCAGAGCGTCGCCATTGGCCAGGGGGCGGCCGCCGGCTTCGGCGTCCTGAATCAGTCGGGGACCACGGCGATCGGCTTCAACGCGGCTGCGGGGACCCTAACCGGAACGACAGATACCGGCGCCACGGCGATTGGCGCCAACGCGAATGCCCAGAATGTGCAAACCACCGCGGTTGGTCTCACCGCCGCGGCCTTCGGCTCCCACGCGACAGCGCTCGGAGCCGTTGCCCAGGCCAATTCCGACTTCACCACAGCGGTCGGCGCGAACACGATCGCGTCTGGGACGAACAGCGTCGCGATCGGCCAAAACGCCAATGCGGGCGATACCATCACTAGCGCAGCTAGCAACCCGGTCGGCAACCAGCTCGGATTCTTAAATGCCAACAATACGGCGATCGGCACAAACGCGCAGGCCGGCGTCGTCTCGCTCGGGCAAACCAACAATACGGCCGTCGGCTTCTCGGCAGCGGCCAATGGCGCGATGGCGACGGCCATTGGCGCAAACAGTGTCGCCAGCGGCAACAACAGCGCCGCGTTTGGCGCAGGAAGCATGGCAGGCGGTTTGTCGGCGCAGACAGACCCCAACTCCCGTTTGCCCCTTCCCTTCAACACATCCAACACGACCGCGATCGGCGTGGGAGCCCAAGCCGGCGCGACGGCGGATGGGCAAAATAACGCAACGGCGCTCGGCCAGGCCGCCCAGGCGAACGCCTTGAACGCCACGGCGCTCGGCCAAGGGGCGGTGGCGAACGCCATCAACTCCGTCGCCATCGGCCAAGGCTCGATCGCGGGTCAACCGAACACGGTCTCGGTCGGCGCGCCCGGCGCCGAGCGCCGCATCACCAATGTCGCGGCCGGCACCAGCCCGACCGACGCGGTCAATGTCGGGCAGCTCGAGTCCGCGCTCGGGGGCGCGCCCATCGTGACGACCACGACGAACACCGGTAGCGGAGGCGGTGGCGGTGTGAGCCCGGCTGCGCTTGCGGGCCTGCAGAACCAGGTGAATGGCGTGCAAACCCAGATCTTCGGCCTCGAGGCTTTCGCCCGCCGGTCGCGCGAGGAATCACGTCAAGGCGTCGCGGCGGCCGTTGCCATGGGCAGCGCCTCGATGCCGTCCGCGCCCGGCCGCACCACCTGGGCTGGCAATACGAGCTTGTATAACGGGGCGGTCGGCGTCGGCGGCTCGGTGGCGCATCGTTTGGACACGGTGATCCCGCTCGCCGTCACGGCCGGTTACGCCTATGGCGGCAACCGGGGCCATGTGGCGCGCGCGGGCCTCGAGGGTGAGTTTTAGGCGCGACGTCATGGCTATGCGCCCTCGCACGTTGGCTGAAAGAGAGGCGTGGATCACCAGACCAAGTCCGGTGATGACGCGAGGGTGAGCCGTCATGGCCGTGCTCGGCACGGCCATCCACGCCTTAGCGCTCTCGCCGAGAGCAGGTGTCGTACAGACGAGTGATGAACGGGCGTAGTGTTGATTGCGAGCGAGACTGGCGACGCTCACCCAACCTCATTTCAGCCCGATCGCGACGATGACGCAGCCGCCGCCGGCGCTCGGCAAGAGGATGTCGCGCGCTCCCGTCTTCGTCTCGACGACGGGAAGCGCCTGGAGCGTCGCGAGCGTGTGGCCCTCCTTGATGAGATTGGCCTGAACGACGCTGCACGCCTGCGCCGTGGGGTAAACCTGCACGGTCTCGCCCTCGCAACGCCCCGAGCCGACGGGCGCGGCGAAGAGGATCGCCGCCGCGTTGGGCGCGCTCTTGTTCGGGTAGCTCAGGCCCACGGTCGATTGGAAGGCGTTGTCGTTCGGCGCCGAGGTGACCCAGGTCGAGATCGCCGTATGGGTGGTATCGATGACGCTGCTCGCCTGGTTGATGATCGTGTCCATGCAGGTCGTGATCTTCGCGCCCTGGGCATGAAGGACCGGCTGGAGCTCGCCCAGAGGGTCGGGGCCCGCCTGCGGAATGGGTGCCCCCTGCGGCGCGCCGGCGGGCGTCTCCGCCTCGGGAGCGGCCGGCGTCGAAGGCTTTGCCGCCGGAGCCTTCGGCTTCGCGGCGGGCCTGGGCGCGGGCTTTCCGGCGTTGTCGGCGTTTTGCGCGACCACGAGATTGTCGTCGCCCGGCCGAATCATCGAGGCAAGATCGAACCCTGTCGCGGCAGAGCCCGAATGGCGCATGAAAAAGCTCAAAGAGGCAAGGAGGACGCCGAAGCCGGCGCCGACCCAATTCCAACTCGACCGCATCAATTCCTCCGGGCCGACGCCGTTCGCGGCTCACTCTAACGAAAATGAGCGCTTATTCCCAGGCTCATGCGGCCCTCAGCGGCAATATCTTCATGGGCGCGTAAGCAATTTTCGCGGAAGGGACGCCGCGAACTCCAATCCCGGGCTCCGCCACGAGCCTTGGAGCAGCGCCAATTCGAAGCTCGGCGATCCAATGAACCCCATTCCCGGCACTCGAATAAAGCTCTCTCCTCGCGTGTTCATTCCCATCCACGAGATCGGGAGGACCTCATGCGGCGCTTGCATCCCTACGGTCGAAACCTCGCTCCGGCCTCGATCGCACTCATGCTTTGGCTCATTTCCGCAGGCTCCGTGGCCTTGGCCATGGGCGGCGCGGGTGGCGGAGGATCCGGCGGTGGCGGTGGCGGAGGAGCTGGCGGTGGAGCCGGCGGTGGCGGGGGAGCCGGCGGGGCCGGTGGCGGCGGGGCCGGTGGCGGCGGCGGCATGGGGGGCAGCGACGGCGGCGGAGGCGGTGAAGGCGGCACCGTACGTATCATCCTCCCGCAGCAAAGCATCTGCGCCAAGGGGCTGGTCTTCGATCAACGAAGCAATCGCTGCGTGAAGGGGTGAGTAAGCGCTCCGGCGCTCCTCGCCTTGGGCTCATGAGCGCGCCGAGGAGGCCTGGAATCACGCGCGAGTCACCTATATTTAGTCACCTATACTTTAGACTTAACGCCATCTTTCCCGGTCCGTTCTGTTACCCATCTATCCGGACTAGACACACCGCTTCCTTCTCCCCTTGCGGGAGAAGGTGACCTCGCGAAGCGAGGTCGGATGAGGGGCCTTAGACTAAACGAGGTAAGCTACTAATAAGAGCAAGCACTATCTAAGCCGCCGTCACCCTCAATTCGAACGCGCATCCTTGCGACTCCGCCCCTCTCCCGGCCTCACTAAGTACGGCCACCCTCTCCCTCACTCCCCTCGGAACGAGTCCGAGGGTCGCGGGGAGAGCGAAGGGCGCGCCTTAGCTCGCCGCTCCGAGTACGGGCCGATTCGCCACCGCCTCGGCGTTGAAGCGTTCGAGATCGGCCTTCGGGTCGATGAGGAGCATCGCCGCGAGCCCGCCGGCCACGATCAAGAGCCCGGCGAATTCAAAGCCCGTGCCGAAGCCCGCCTTCGGGTTTGCACCCACGTCGACGATCATGCCCATGATCGTCGGCGCGAGAAGGCCAGCGAGCGTGTAGAAGGCGTTGCTGATGCCGAGCATCGCGCCACGCTGGCCGACCGGGCTGATCTCACCGATCAACGCCGGGCCGAGCGTATAAATCACGCTTCCCGAGGCGAAGGCCACCATCACGAGCACGATCTGCAAAGGCGCGCTCGCCGCGAGCGGCAGGCAAATCATCGCGGTGCCCGCGATCGCGACGCAAGCGCCGCCCAGAACGCCGCGCGCGTTGCGGCTCGAATACCCGCTCGCCAGGAGCCGCTGCGACAACGCCCCCATGCTCGGGGAGAGGAGTATCTGCGTCAACGAGGGCAACGCCACGATCCATCCGACCTCCTTCGCGCTGAAGCCCACGCCCTTGTTGAGATAGGCGGGAAGCCAGACGATCGCGAGCGTCAACGCCCAATAGGCGCAAAAGCCCGCGATCAAGACCCCGATCGCGCTGCGGCAAGTGAGGAGCCGCCAGTAAGGCACCCATCGCAAGCCAGCGCCGCCGGCATCCGTCACGGGCTCGCCAAGCGGGCCTTCCTCGCCCACGAACACCCACACCGCGACCCAGATGAAGCCTATGACCGCGAGGGCGCCGAACGCCGCGTGCCAGTCATAATTGACGATGATCCAGGTGAGGGCCGGCGCGGCGATGCCGGTGCCGACCGCGGCGCCGATCGAAACGAAGCTCGTGGGCACGGTGCGGCGCCCATTCTCGAACCATTTGTACACCGCATGAAGCGCGACCGGATAGGCGGGCCCCTCACCCGCTCCAAGAATGATGCGTGAGGTGATCAGGACCGAAAGGCTCACCGTGCCAATCATCGGAAGCTGGGTGAGCGCCCAGACGAGCGCCGCGATAGCGAGCACCCATTTCGTCTTCACATGATTGACGAGAAAGCCGACGAGAACGGCGGAAATCGAAAATAAAAAGAAGAAGGTGCTGCCGATCCACCCGAACTCGGTGTTCGTCAATTTAAGCTCGGTCATGATGGGCACGGCGGCAAGCCCGATGACCGCCTTGTCGGCGAAATTGATGAGCATGAAGAAAAACATCATGCCGACGACGATCCAGGCTCTGCGTTCCCTCATGAGACTGCCCATTTTCTTCCTCTTTTATCAGGTTTGTGGCAAAGGCGGATTTTGTTAGCGCTGCTCTCATTTTCTGCGCTGCCAAGGCAGAAAATCGACGGGCTGGATTGCATTTCTTGCCGTCGGTATGAGAGTGAAAATTGGGGCTTCCAATGGCTTTATGGAGTGAATCGCACAGCTTTACCAGGCGCGCGCGTGGGGCGAGCGCGCGTCGAAGTCGTTGCCAAGGAGCTTGCGCGCGTGGTCACGCCGCGTCGACAATTCTCTTCAACGCCGCGTTGATCCTCGCGCGCCAACCCTCGCCGCCCTTTTTGAAGTGATCGACGACCGCACGGTCGAGCCGCATCGTCACGAGCTCCTTGGTCGGAGCCTTTTGCTTGCCGCGTTGTCCCGGAAGGCGTTTCACGGCCTCGAAGAAGCTGGGTGGAAGCACCTCGTGCGCGGGTTTCGCTCGCGCGAAATCCTCCCGCGTCCATTCCGGGTTATCGGGATCAGCCGCGATGCCGGCTTTGACCTTCGCCTCCTCTTCCTCTTCGGTGAGGTGAGGCCACCATCTCTTATGTTTCGTCCTCTTCGCTTTCGTCATGGAGTGCCCTTTCATCGCGACTTGCCGGCCGCATCGAGATTATCGAATAAGCCTCGGCGCCGAGCTTCGCGAAGATGACGGCAACGAGATGGCCTTCCATTTCACCGAGCGCCTTGAAGCGTCGCCCGCCCCGTTCGCTGGTGTGGCCATCCCTGATGAGTGCGCGCTCCCAATCGAAGTCGGCGAGATCGGCAAAGTCAAGGCCATGAACATCGAGATTTCGTTGCCGCTTCGTCTCATCCCATACGATCTTCATGGAATTCTACAGGCATTTTTTCGTATAACGAATAAATTCATATTTTCCAAGCCATTGTAATACGAAAAGCATTTTTGGAGCTTGTCTTTCTTCGAGCCGTGTCGCAGCCGGACGATCGGTTGGCGCTTTCAACTGAAGGGACGCCCCTTCAAGGCATAGGCCGAAGCGGAGCGGAACAGGTTCTCCGACATCAGCGCCACCTCCCCGTTCGCGCGCCACTCGTAAAGAGCTGACACCCCCTTCTGTATCTCGGCGTCCGATGGTTCGGCTTCGAGCGCGTAATCGGCGAGATGGCAGGCGAGGCGAAGATCGCCCGCATCGGCGAGCGCTTGCGCGCGTGACAGGAGGGCAGGAGCGCCACCCGCAAGCCGCGCGATCTCAGCCGCGACCGCAAGGCGAGGAGCGGGCTTGAGATCGCTCGGGCGCCCGTTCCACCAGCCGCCGTAGAAACGCACGATATTGCGCACGATGTATTCGCCTTCATCATAGATCGGGCGAAGCCAGGGCGAGCTTGTTTGCGGGAGCTTCACCGCATGCACGATGTCGGTATGCGGCGGCGCGCCCTCCGCCATGGCGGCAAGGGTGCGCGCGACGATCGCCTCGAGATATTCGGCGGTCTCGACGAGGATGCGGCAGATCTTGGCGGGGTCGTTCACCACCGGCCCGCCGTGCCCCGGACACAGGGTTTGCGCCTCGAGCGCGGCCATGCGGCGCAAGCCTGCCGCCCAATCCCACGGGTAGCGCTGCACCTTCTGCGGATTGCCGGCATTGGGGAGCGCGTTGATGACGAGGTCGCCCGAGCAAAGCACCTTGCGGGCAGGACACCAGACGAAGCTGTGATCGTCGGTTTCGGCGCGGCAATGGTGGACCTCGAAATCGAGGCCACCGACCTTGAACGCGAAGCTCTCGTCATAAAGCGTGTCCGGCATGAGGGACGGCGGAGAGAAGCTGTCATATTCCTCTCCGGCGCCGGCGCGTTCGGGACTGCCGCCGAATTGGCGTGCGTTGATCGCCGCGTTGAAGCGGCTCGTGAGCTCATAGCGGGCAAAGCGCGCAAGCATGTTTTTCTGCGCGATGATGCGCGGCTTCGCCTGGCCCGGGATGAGGAAGGCTTCGAGCCCATACGCATGGTCCACATGGCCATGGGTGAAGATCGCCGTGTGAATGGGCGCTTTCGTCTTTTCGCGAAGCATCGCGGCGAGCACGGGGCCGAGCGGCGCCATGCCGCTGTCGACGAGCACGATGCCCTCATCGGTCTCGAAACCCGTGACGCCGCTGAAGCGCGATTGAAAGAAAACACGCTCGCCGACCTCGACCGGCCCGCCGGACCAGAAGAAACCGGCCTCATCCGGCGATTTGCCACGCATCGCCTTGAAACGTTCCGAGGTCTTGTTGCTCACGCTCGCTCCTTGCCGCGTTCAAGCCTTGCGCACGATCACGGCGTCGAGCGCGACCGCGCCCTGCGTTAGAACCAGGAATGGGTTGATGTCACAGCTCACAATGTCGTGCGCATGGGCGAGCGCGAATGCGGAGAGATCGACGATGGCGCGCGCCAGCGCCTCCACGTCCGAGGGCGGGCGACCGCGGGCGCCCTCGAGGAGCGCGAAGCCCTTGAGCTCACGCAACATGGCATGCGCCTGCGCGAGGCCGACCGGGGCGAGCCGCAGCGAGATGTCGTGAAGGATCTCGACGAAGATGCCGCCGAGCCCGACCATCACGACCGGACCGAAGACCGGATCGAGATTCGTGCCGAGCACGAATTCCGCGCCGCCCGCGATCATCGGCGCGACGAGGCAGCCTTGGACGCGCGCCTCGGGATGGGCGCCGCGGGCGCGGGCGAGCAATTCGCCGAACCCCCTCTCGACTTCCGCTTCGCTCGCAAGGCCGATGAGCACGCCCCCGATGTCGCTTTTGTGGAGGATGTCGGGTGAGGCAATCTTCATCACCACGGGAAATCCGATCGTCCTCGCGGCGGCGACCGCGCTCTTCGCATCCGCGGCGAGATGCGATTCGACCACCGGAATGCCGGCGGCGCCAAGCGCGCGAAGCGCTTCCATTTCCCCGATCGGACCTTCGGGCAAGGCCGGAAGCTCGCGGGTCTTCGCGCGCGCCGTCTCGCGGGACCGCTCAGCGAAGAAGCGCAGCGCCGCCGCCGCGCGCACGGCGCGGGAAGGATCCTCGAAAGAGGGAATGGCGAGCGCGCCGAGCTCGTCGCGAAATTGAGGCGTCGAAAGCCCGGCCGAGATGAGGCTCACCTCCGGGTGGCGCTCACGCAAGCTCGCGTACACGCCCTTGAGCATCGGCGCGTGCTCGGGGTTGCGCGGCAAGGCGCCCGTGAAGGCGACGAGGCTGCCGAATCCCCCTTCCGCGAGCGCGATCTCGAGGCCACGTTCGAAGAGCTTCGGATCGGCGACGACCTGTCCCGTCACGTCGATCGGATTTCGCGGCCCTGCGTAAGGCAAGATCTCGCGGACGCGCGCTTGCGTCGCTTCGGGCAAGGGGGTCACCTCGAGGCCGAGATCGGTCGCCGCATCGGCCATCAGCACGCCGACGCCGCCCGACACGGTGACGAGGCCGAGGCTCGCGTTATGTGGCGCCCGGCCGACAGCCGCCGCAAGGCCGATGTCGAGGAACTCCTCGATGCTTTGCGCGCGATAGACGCCGCATTGGCGAAAGAGCGCGTCGAACACCGCATCCGATCCCGCAAGCGTCGCGGTGTGGGAGGCTGCGGCGGCAGCGCCGGCCGTCGTGCGGCCGACCTTGATCGCGACCACGCGCTTACCCTTGCGCCTCGCGGTCTCGAGCGCCTCGATGAGCGAGGCGCCGTTCCGGCAACCTTCGAGGTAAAGCAGGATCACCTCGGTCGAGGGATCATGCGCCAGAAAGCTCACGCATTCGGCGATGTCGATATCGGCCTCGTTGCCGGTGGTCACGCAATAGCTGAAGGAGAGCCCGCGCTCGCGCGCCAGACTGTAGCTCAACCCCCCGAAGGCGCCGCTCTGGCTCGCCAATCCGATGCGGCCGGCGCGCTTCTCGGTGAGCGCGAAGGCGGGATGGAAGCTCGCAACCATGCCTTCGGCAAAATTGACGACGCCGAGGCAATTCGGGCCGAGCACCCGCATTTTCGAGCTTCTCGCCAGAGCCGCGATCTCGCGCTGCGCCGAGGCTCCCGCCGCATCGACCTCGGCAAAGCCCGAGGTGAACATGATGGCGGCGGCAACGCCGGCCTCGGCGCAATCGGCAAGCGCCGCGCGGCTCAATTCCTTGGGGACGGCGATGATGGCGGCATCGATCTTTTTGCCGATCGATTTGACGGAAGAAAATACCTTCAGCCCTTGAATGGTGTCGGCGCGCGGATTGACCGGATAGATCTCTCCGCTGAAGCC